>RGUL01000026.1 GCA_010027845.1 Gammaproteobacteria bacterium | reverse complement strand
CCAGAAACGCTGCGTGTGCAGATTCGGCAGGAAGCGACGGCGCTTCTTGTTGTTCGCGTGCGAGACGCGGTTGCCGACCGTGGGGCGCTTGCCAGTGAGTTCGCAGACGCGGGACATGGTAGGAAGCCTTTATGAATCAGTTAGTTACGACGCCCCGAACGCATGGGCGGTCGGGAAAAGGGCGGCATTTATACCAGCCCCGGCCGCCGCCGTCAAAGCACCCCCCGTTCGGCGAGCGAGATGGCCTGCGAACCGGCGACGATGATGTGGTCGAGCACGCGCACGTCGACGAGGCCCAAGGCGTCGCGTAGCCGTCGCGTAATGAGTTCGTCCGCCTGGCTAGGTTCGGCGATGCCGGAGGGGTGATTGTGGGCGAGGATGACGGCCGCGGCATTGTGCGCGAGGGTTTCGCGGAGCACTTCGCGCGGATGGACTGCGGCCCCGTCGATCGTGCCGCGAAATAATTCGTGGCAGCGGATGAGCCGATGACGGTTGTCGAGGTAGAGACAACAAAACACCTCGTACGGACGATCGCGCAGCAAGGCGATCAAAAATCGGCGTGTTTCGAGCGGCGAGCCGAGTAACGGCCGGACACGCAGTTCGGCGTCGTAATGGCGGCGGGCAAGCTCCAGCGCGGCCTGCAGTACCGCGACTCGTGCCGGTCCGAGACCGGGTACGGCGAGTGCGTGGGCGACGGGTGCGGTTAACAAACCGCGCAAATCACCGAAGGCGAGGATGAGGTGACGCGCGAGCTCGAGCGCGTTCACGCCGCGAATGCCGGTGCCGAGCAACAACGCGAGCAGCTCGGCGTCGGAGAGCGATTCCGCGCCGCGCTGCAGCAGTTTTTCGCGCGGCCGATCGGCTTCGGGCCAGTCGTGGATCGGCAGCGTGCGGGCGAGGTCCATGCGATAAGTGTTTCGCAGCCGCATGACGAGAGCGAGTCGCAGAGCGGGTGCGATTGACCCGAATGAGCCTCGATCACGGATAATGTAGCGATGTCGTCGCTTTACGGCTGCAAAGTGTTACTGGGCGTAAGCGGTGGAATCGCCGCCTATAAATCACCCGATCTCGTGCGTCGGTTACGCGAGCGCGGCGCAGAGGTGCAAGTCGTGATGACCGCCGGCGCACAACGCTTCGTCACGCCGACGACCTTCCAAGCGGTGTCCGGTCGCGAAGTGCGCGCCGACGTGTGGGATCCGGCCGCCGAAGCGGCGATGGGCCACATCGAACTCGCGCGCTGGGCCGATCTCGTGTTGGTCGCGCCGGCGACGGCGGATGTCATCGCGCGCATCGCGAGCGGTCGCGCCGACGATTTATTGACCACGCTGGTGCTCGCCACCGAAGCGCCGGTAATGATTGCGCCCGCGATGAACCGCGTGATGTGGGCGAAGCCCGTCACGCAAGCGAACATCGGCACTTTACGGGCGCGCGGCATCACCATCTGCGGACCCGACGTAGGCGATCAAGCCTGCGGCGAAACGGGTACGGGTCGCATGCTCGAGCCCAAAGAAATCGCCGAGGTCGCCGCCGAAGTCGTGAGCGAGCACGGCGTCGGACCGGTCGATGCGACGACGCGCGCGGCGCTCACCGGCAAGCGTGTGCTCGTCACCGCAGGCCCGACGCGCGAGCGCATCGACCCGGTTCGCTATCTCACCAATCGCAGTAGCGGAAAAATGGGTTTTGCGATCGCGGCTGCGGCCTGCGCCGCCGGTGCCGAGGTGACGCTGGTTGCGGGCCCGGTGAATTTGCCGACGCCGGCCGGAGTCCGACGCATCGATGTCGAAAGTGCCGCTGAAATGTTGGCCGCGGTGGAGAGCGTCGTTGCCGGGCTCGACGTTTTCATCGGTGCGGCCGCCGTCGCCGACTATCGACCCACTGCGCCATCGCCACGCAAGATCAAAAAAACCGCCGAGCGCATCGAGCTCGCACTCGAGCGTACCACCGACATACTCGCGCGCGTCGCCGCTCGCGCGGATCGCCCGTTCACCGTCGGTTTTGCCGCCGAAACCGAAGATGTCGAGCGTTACGCGCGTGGCAAACTCGAAACTAAGCGTCTCGATCTCATCGCCGCCAACGAAGTCGGTGATTGCAAAGCGTTCGACGTCGACGACAACGCGCTCGTGGTGTTGTCGGCAGAAGGTCGTGAGGAAATTGCCCACGCCAGCAAGATCGACGTCGCACGCCGATTGGTGGCGCTGATCGCCGTCCATCTTTCGAAATCCGCTCGTCAGGTGCCCGCATGAGTCTTCGCTCCATGAAAGTTCGTATTCTCGATGCGCGCATCGGCAAAGAATTCCCCTTACCGACTTATGCGACCGCGGGTTCCGCGGGTCTCGACCTGCGCGCCTGTATCGAAGCACCGTTGGAATTGCCGCCGGGCAAAGCGGAACTTTTGCCGACCGGTCTCGCGATCTGGGTGGAAGACCCGACGCTCGCCGCGATGATCCTGCCGCGTTCGGGACTCGGTCACAAACACGGCATCGTGCTCGGCAACTTGGTCGGTTTGATCGACTCCGACTACCAAGGGCAGTTGATGGTGTCGTGCTGGAATCGCGGTGCAACTGCGTACATCGTGCAACCCGGGGAGCGCATCGCCCAGCTGGTGCTGGTGCCGGTCGTGCAGGCGACGCTAGAAGTGGTCGAAGAATTCGTCGCCACCGCGCGCGGCGCAGGTGGTTTCGGTAGTTCCGGAAAATCCTAACCGAATCGACTCAGGCGCGTTCGAGAATGGCGGTGACGCCCATGCCGCCCGCCGTGCAAACCGAGATCAGTCCGCGTTTCGCGCGCGCATCGCGGGCGAGCAATTCGGCAAGTGTCGCGACGATGCGCGCGCCGGTCGCTGCGAATGGATGACCGATCGCGATGCTACTGCCGACGACGTTGAGACGTTGGCGATTGATGCTGCCGAGCGGCGCGTCGAGCCCGAGTCGGCCGCGACAAAATTCCGCTGACTCCCAAGCGGCGAGCGTGCACAACACTTGCGCCGCGAACGCCTCGTGAATCTCCAAAAAATCGAAATCGGCGAGCGTTAGACCCGCATCGCGCAACATCGCCGGCACCGCGTAGGCGGGCGCCATCAAAAGTCCCTCGTCGCCCGACACGAAATCGACCGCTGCCGCCTTGCCGAACGTGAGCCAGGCCGCCACGGGTAGGCCACGCGCGCGCGCCCAAGCTTCGCTCGCGAGCAGCACCGACGCCGCACCGTCGGTGAGTGGCGTGCTGTTGCCGGCGGTCAGCGTGCCGCGTGCCGTGCGATCGAAGCTCGTGCGTAACGATGCGAGTTTGTCGAGCGAAGTGTCGGCGCGCACGTTGTCGTCGCGGACGAGCCCGTTGCAGGGCACGACGAGATCATCGTAAAACCCGTCTTGCCACGCAGCCGCAGCGCGTCGGTGACTTTCGAGCGCGAGAGCGTCTTGTGCGCCGCGCGTGATTTGCCAGCGCTGCGCCATGCGCTCGCAACTCGCGCCCATCGACAGCTTGGTGCGCGGCTCGCCGGCATCCGGTAATTCGGGTACGAAGTGTTTCGGTCGCAGACCGAGCAACGGTGCAATGCGCCCGGCGAGATTCCGCGCGCGGTGGGCGCGCATCAAAAGTCGTCGATAGCTGCGCGGATAGACGATCGGCGGGTCGCTCACCGTATCGACGCCCGCGGCGATGCCGCAATCGATCTGGCCGAGCGCGATTTTATTGGCGATCGTGATCGCCGCTTCGAGGCTGGTGCCGCAGGCGCGTTGCAGATCGAAGGCCGGCGTGCGCGGATCGAGCGTCGTGCCGAGCACGCTCTCGCGCGCGAGGTTGAAATCTTTGGAGTGCTTCATCACCGCGCCGGCGGTCACTTCGCCCAAGCGCACGCCGCCGAGTCCGAAACGCTCCACGAGCCCCTGTAAAGCGCAACTCAACATGCGTTGGTTGTCGAGTTCTGCGTACGCGCGGTGCGCGCGTGCGAACGGAATTCGCACGCCGCCGATCACCGCCACCTTACGAACTTGCGTACCGACCAACATTCGAGCTACGTCCCATCCAGCTCAGCGCGCCGCGTTACGTTGCAAGCGCTCGTAGTAACGATCGCGTAACGCCGTGTGGCGCGACCGCAGCGATTGCTCGCGACCGCCCGTCACCACGAGTTCGGGCAGGCTCGTCACGTCGAGCGGATCGCCTGACCACAGTACGAAGTCCGCGACGCGTCCTTTTTCGATGCTGCCGTAGCGATCGGCGACGCCGAACAGTTCGGCCGGCGTGCGCGTGATCGCTGCGAGCCCTGCCGCCCACGGCAGGCCGTGGGCGACGGCGTTGCCCGCCGCCTGACGCAATTTACCGGCGTCGTACACATCGGGGCTACGCATCGACAGCGCTACCGTGACGCCGGCCGCCTGCAGACGCGCGGCGTTCTCGAGCGTCGCGCCGATCGCATCAAGACTCTCCGGGAGATTTTGCAGTGGATCGACGATCACTGGGATCCGCGCCGTCGCAAGTTCCGCTGCGACGCGCCATGCTTCCTGGCCACCGCGCACGATCGCACGAACGTTTTCTCGCTGTGCAAACGCCACCACTTGGCGAATGTCGGCCGCGCGATCGACATCGAACACGAACGGTCCCGCCCCCTTCAAAAAGTCCAGCAAAGTTTGTCGGCCCGCCGGTGTCAAAAGGCGTTCGTCGTGCACCATCACCAGATTCGGCGCCCGAGCTTCGGTGACCGCTTGCTTCAAGAGCATGAATTGCGCTGCTCGACTACCGCCCGACAAAGAATTCGCGCTCGCGCCGAGATCGACGAACATCGCGCGGCCCGCGGCCGGCGGGCTGCCGTCGAACCCGACCGCCGCACCCAAGCCCGCGACGATGCTGCCACCCGAGGCCGTCGACGGCGCGAGCACCGCGAAAGTGACGCCGTTGTTGCGATGGACCGGTAACGACATCGTCTCCGGGTTGTACGCCAACGTCACGTCGAACTCGGGTCGCATTTGATTGAGACGCTGCGCGTAGTCGCCGGTCGATGGCTCGAGCCCGATTTCTTCTAAACCGACGTGACCGAGTCCGCCGAAGAGCCCGGGCGTGAGTGGTTTGCCGCGTGCCTCGATCACGCGCGCGCCGCTCGGCGCAGCGAGCTTGCGACCGATCGCCGCGATGCGACCATCGGTGACGAGCACGTCGGTATCGCCGAGCGGTGCCGCATCGACCGACGAGAGTGTGTAGACGGTCGCGCCGCGCACCAAAATCGACGGGGCCGCGGCCGGCGTCGCGCCGAACGCCGAAGACGCGACGAGCACCGACGACGCGACGAGTGCCGGTAGCAAAGAAATGCGACGAATCATGGCGTCACCCCCGCGATCGCCGGCTGCCCGAGCAAGAAATCGCTCTCCGGCAAGGCTCGCGGCGCGCTGCGATCGAAGCGCACGGCGCCGTCGATAAAGACCTGTTCGGTGAGCGCGCGCACGCTGAACGGATTACCGTTCCAGACGACGACATCGGCGGCCTTGCCGAGTTCGAGCGTGCCGGTGCGCGTTTCGATGCCTAGCGATTTCGCTGGATTTGCGGTCAACCAAAGAATGGCATGCTCCGGCGTGATCTCGCGACCCATGCGCGCGCCGTACGCCATGCCTTTCGCCGCTTCTTGATTCAATCTTTGAATGCCTTCTTCAGAATCCGAGTGCACGATCGCGCAACCGCCCGGTGCCGCGTCGACGAGCGCGAGGTTTTCGGGGATGCCATCGTAGGACTCCATCTTGAACGCCCACCAATCGGCCCAAATGGCGGCGCAGACGCCGTTATCGGCCAGCAGATTAGAAATTTTGTAGGCCTCGACGGCGTGATGGAACGCAGTGACTTTGTAGCCGAATTCGCGCGCCATATCGAGCACGGTCGCCATCTCGTCGGCGCGATAGCAGTGGTGGTGTACCCGCAGCTCACCGCGTAGCACGCCCGCCA
This sequence comes from Gammaproteobacteria bacterium, assembly GCA_010027845.1. GTDB lineage: Bacteria > Pseudomonadota > Gammaproteobacteria > Steroidobacterales > Steroidobacteraceae > UBA964. Next base: position 22,488 of record RGUL01000026.1, on the reverse strand, counting down.
ACGTCTCGAGCCGCAGATCACGCTTCGGCGGCTTCAAATCTTTGACGCCGGCGGCGAGCTTCGCTTGATAGGTGTCTTGTTCGCGAATGTAGTCCTGCGCTTCGATCCATTGCGCGCGCCAACCGGCGACGTTCCCCATGCGCGTCGACGGGGCGAGACGTCGCGAGCCATAAACGCGCTTCGGGTTTTCGCCGCAGGCCATTTTCAAGCCTTGCGGCGCACCGGGGAATTTCATGCCTTGGTAGGTGGTCGAGTGCACGTTTTTGACCACCACCGATCGACCACCGATCAAATTTGCTGAGCCGGGCAAAATTTGCAGCGTCGTCACGCCACCTTCGAGCGCCGTCGTGAACCCGGGGTCCTGCGGCCAAATCGAATGCTCTGCCCAAACATTGGCCGTCGACGGCGCGGTCGCTTCGTTACCGTCTTGATGTGCTTGCACACCGGGCGAGGGGTACACACCGAGGTGCGAATGCACGTCGATGATGCCCGGCGTCACCCATTTATTTTTGCCGTCGATCACCCGCGTGTTGGCGTCGGCACTCAGCGATACACCGATTGCGGCGATCTTGCCGTCGCGCAGCAGCACATCGGTGCGCTCGAGACGTTTGCCCGTACCGGTGAGCACCGTCGCGCCTTTGATCAAGGTCGGCGTGGTCGCTGGTGCGACATAGGTCGAAGGGAAGGGTGCCGGAACTGCGGCGGGCGCGGCGCTAGGTTTCGGCACGGGTGTGCCGTTGGACGCGGCGCGCGGCGGTGTCGCCGTGCAGGCGGTCAGTGTCAGTGCGGTGGTGAGCGCCAGAACGGCAAGATTTGGTCGCAAGATCATCGGCATGCCTCCCTCGGGTTGCGCCCGTCATGTCCGAAACGGCAAGATGCCGAGTCTCGAAGCCGAGAGCAACCCTCCGGGATCAGATGTACTCGAGTTTCGCCAACTTCTATCCGTACTACCTCTCCGAGCACTCCGACCGCACGTCGCGGCGCCTGCACGTGTTCGGCACGGGTGCTGCGCTCGCGCAGTTGATCACTGCGGCGGCGCTCGCCGAGCCCGTACTGCTCGCGAGCGCGTTCGTCAGCGGCTATGCATTCGCATGGGTGGGGCATTTCGTGTTCGAAAAGAATAAGCCGGCGACTTTCCGATACCCGCTCTACAGCCTGCGCGGCGACTTCACCATGGCCTGGGACGTCCTGCGCGGCCGGATCCCCTGGTAACGATCGTGCCGGCCTCTCGCATCGATCGCGCATTCGAGCGCCGTCTCGCCGCGCTCGTGAACGCCAATGCGCCGACGCTGTTGCACGGTGGCCGTCGCGGCGTCGAGAAAGAGTCGCTGCGCGTCACTCCCGATGGTCATATCGCCACGAGCCTGCATCCACGCGCACTCGGCTCCGCGCTCACCAATGAACACATCACCACCGACTACTCGGAAGCCTTGCTAGAGCTCGTCACGCCGACATTCACGACCAATTGGGAACTTTTGCAATATCTTTGTGACCTGCATCAATTCGTCTATCGCCACATGGGTGACGAATTGTTGTGGGCGACCAGCATGCCTTGTGTGGTCGACGGCGACGCCAGCATTCCGATCGCGCAATACGGCCCTTCGAACGTCGGTCGTTTGAAGACGATCTATCGCGAGGGCTTGGGTCTGCGCTACGGCCGTGTGATGCAGGCGATTTCCGGCGTGCACTTCAACTACAGCTTCCCTCAAAAATTATGGGAGGCGTGGGCGGCGGTCCGCGAGTCGCACGACACCGGGCAGGATTTCGTCTCCGCCTGCTATTTCGATTTGCTGCGCAACTATCGGCGCCACGGCTGGATCGTGCTGTATCTTTTCGGCGTGTCGCCGACCGTTTGTAAATCGTTCTTGCGCGCGCGCGGTGAATCTTTGCCAGAGTTCGGACGAGGCACAGCCTGGGAGCCGAACGCGACCTCGCTGCGCATGAGCGATCTCGGTTATCGCAATCGCAGCCAATCCGGCGTCGAGATTTCGGTCAATAGTCTTTCCGAGTACGTGCGCGACCTCAGCCGTGCGATCGGTACGCCGCATCCCGAATACGAACGGCTGGGTGTGAAGGTCGACGGTCATTATCGACAACTGAACGCGAATCTCTTGCAGATCGAAAACGAGTACTACGCCTTCATCCGCCCGAAACGCGTTGCGCGTTCCGGCGAGCGACCGACCAAAGCTTTGCTGCGCGGCGGCGTCGAGTACGTCGAAGTTCGCGCCTTGGACGTGAGCGCCTTCGATCCGGTCGGCGTCAACCAGCACAAATTGCGTTTTTTGGAAGCGTTCCTGGCCCTTTGCCTGATGCGCGAGAGCGCGCCGCTCGATGCCGCCGAGCATAGTGCGCTCGACGCTAATCACGTCACGGTGGCACGGCGCGGACGTGAGCCCGGGCTCGTATTGCAACGTGAGGGTAGGGCACTAGACATGCGTGCCTGGGGCCTCGAGATTCTCGATCAGATGCAAGGAATCTGCGAGTTGCTCGATGGCAACGACGCGCAAAAGCCGTACAGCGCCTCGCTCGCCGTGCAGCGCGCGAAATTCGACGACGTCGCGTTGACTCCATCAGCACGGCTAATCAAAGAAATGCGTGAAACCGAAGAGTCGTTCTCGGAGCTCGCGTTGCGCACCTCGGCGGTACACAAAAAATATTTTCTGGATTTGTACGCGCCCAACGAGGCGCGTCTCGCGCAGTTCGCCGGCGAGGCCGCAGAGTCGTTACGCGATGCGGACGCGCTAGAGCGTGCGCCGCGCGAGGACTTCGACGCTTATCTCGCCGCCTATCTTGCCTGAGCGTTATTTGTCGTAGATGGCGGTCTCGCGGCGACCGCGCGAGTCGCGCACGCCGCGGAACATACCGGGACTGTTGAACTCCATCACGGCGTTGCCTTTCGCATCGACGGCGATCACGCCGCCCTCACCGCCGAATTCTTTGAGTTTCTTCTGCACGACTTCGCGTGCCGCACGCTCAAGCGACCAGCCTTTGTATTGCATCAAAGCGCAGATGTCATAGGCGACGACCTTGCGCATGAAAAACTCACCGTGGCCGGTCGCCGACACGGCACAGCTTGCGTTGTCGGCGTAAGTGCCGGCACCGATGATCGGCGAGTCGCCGATGCGCGACCAACGTTTGTCGGCCATACCGCCGGTTGAAGTCGCCGCTGCGACGTTGCCGCGCTGGTCGACCGCCACTGCCCCGACGGTGCCGAGCGCGACCAGTTCGTTTTTAGGTTGAGTTTGACCGCGCAAAATTCGCTCGAGTTGCGCCTTGCGTGCGGGGGTACGGAAATAGTCGTTCGGAACTAACGTGTAGCCTTGCTGCAGCGCGAATTCTTCGGCGCCGGCGCCGTGCAACAGCACGTGCGGTGAATGCTCCATGACACGCCGTGCGAGATCGATGGGATTACGCACGTGCTTCACACCGGCGATCGCGCCCGCGCGCAAATCTCGTCCGTCCATGATCGACGCGTCGAGTTCCGCTTCACCTTCATGATTGAGCACGGCGCCGCGACCGGCGTTGAAGAGCGGATTATCTTCGAGCAGGCGCACCGCGGCGGTCACCGCATCGAGGCTACTGCCGCCGGCCTCAAGCACGGAATACCCCGCATCGAGCGCCGCATTCAAGCCCTCACGATAGGCTGCGCCGCCATCCGGGCCGAGTTGCTCGCGTGCGATCACACCGGCGCCGCCATGTATCACGATCGTCAACACTTGCGTCTCCGCGGCCTGCGCCACACCGAGTGCGAGGCAGACTGCGACGATCCATCCCGGTGTGCGGCGTGACATGGCGACTCCTTAAAAACCTATGCAGCGAAACTACGCTGGTTGTATCGCGGTGCCGACAGGATATGATCGACCACGCGAATCCATTGTACCGATTCGCACGGGGGGTTCATGCACGCTGAGAAACTGCGCTTCGACGGGCGCTTCATGGCGATCGCCGCCGCCATTCTAATCGGCGCGTTTTTCGTGCCGCCGTTGTTCCGCGGTGCGATGATCGCGCTCTCCGTCGTCGCCGTGGTTCTTTCGCCGCTGCCGGTCGGTACGCGTGGCGTGACGTTCGCCGCGATGATCGGTCTCGCCACCGGTATCGCCTCCGTCAATTTGTTCGCCGTAGGAATATTCCAAGGGCCGATCACGCGCGAGTTCGGTTGGTCGCAAACTCAATACTCTTTCGTGACGTTAGTCGGCACGCTCGTCACCGTCGTGAGCTCGCTCTACATCGGCAAGTTGTTCGATCGTCAAGGCGTGCGTAAGTGGGCGATGGTGTCGGTGGTGTTGTTCGGTCTCGCGCTCATCTCCCTATATTGGCTGACACCGAATCTATTGCATTTTTACGCCGTGTTCGCGCTGATGCCCGTCATCGCTGCCGGTACGTCCTCGATCGCTTACTCGCGCGTGATCGCCGCTTGGTTCGATCAGCGTCGCGGCCAAGCGTTCGGTGCAGCGCTCGCTGGCATCGGTATCGGCGGTGCGTTGCTCTCGTCGGTCTCTCAATATTTGATCGGTGCATATGGTTGGCGTAGCGCCTACGTGGGCATCGGCCTGATCTCGATCTTGGTGACGCTGCCGTTGATATTTTGGAAACTGCGCGACTCGCCGACCGACGTCGGCTTGGGTCTCGATGGTCGACCGCTAGACGCGTCACCTGCTACCGATGCTGCGCAGCCCGTCGCAGAACGCCCGAAACTCGCCTTGGTCGGTTTCAGCGCGCAGGAATCGCGCCGCATGTCGCGATTTTGGATGATGTTCGGCTCGTTCCTGTTGCTCGCCTTCGGCATCGGCGGCGTTTTGATTCCGCTGGTGCCGATTTTGCGCGCGCGCGGCATCGAACCAGAGCAAGCCGCGGCGGTGCAGGGCGCGCTCGGCATCGCTTTGATCGTCGGTCGCGCATTCGCGGGTTTTTTGATGGATCGTTTCTTCGCGCCGTTCGTCGCGGTCGTGATCCTCGCCTTCCCGATGCTCGGCATCTCGCTGCTCGCCCTCGATGCTACGGGCACGACCGCCTTGATTGCGGCCGTTTGTATCGGTCTTGCAGCCGGTGCGGAGCTCGACGTCGTTGCGGTGCTCGTCACACGCTATTTCGGCAACGTGGCATACGCGGAAAATTACGGTTGGCAATATGCCGCGTGGACGCTCGGGTCGGGTAGTGCAGTGGTGGTGACGAACCGTGTGTACGATGCGCTCGGCACGCACACGCCGGCGTTGTGGGCCTACGTCGCTTTGTTCGCGATTTCGTGCGTGCTGATCTTAAGACTTGGCCGCTATCCCGAACTACCACCGGCTGACGAAAGTCGCATCACACACAATCTTTGAGTGCGAGACTCGCATCGGCGAGTTTGACCGGGTCGGGACGCATTCGCGCCGCGATCAACTTGCGCGCCGCCATTTGGTCGCGCGCCTGATTCACGGTGTCGATCGCGATCAACTCGCCGTCGCGTAGATAACATACCGAAAACGCCGCATCGGTCGGTCTGCCGCGTAGCACTTGGCGATCGTGATCTTGCGAGAGCCCGACGATCAATAGTTTGTGGTGATATTGATCCGACCAAAACCAAGGCACTCGATCGTGACGGGTCGGCGTACCCAAAATATTCGCTACGGTGGTGTTCGCTTGCTCGACCGCGTTGTCGACCGATTCGAGTCTCACGCGTCGACCGTAGTGCAGTGACGGGTGGTTGCTGCAATCGCCGATCGCATAAATCGCCGCATCCGACGTCCGACAAAATTCGTCGACCACGATGCCGTTGTCACAACTCAATCCCGCCGCTTGCGCGAGCTCGTCGTTCGGTAGCACGCCGATGCCGACGACGACCAAATCTGCACGCCACTCGCGGCCGTCGGTGCCGACCACCGCGCGCACGTGACCCTGCGCATCACCCGCCAATGCCGTGATGCGTGCATCGAGTTCGATGTTCACGCCATGCCGCGCATGCTCGGCCTCGTAAAAGCGCGAGACCGTTTCGGCCACGACGCGATTCATCGTGCGCGATGCCATCTCGAGCACCGTGACCTCGACGCCGAGATGCCGCAGCGTCGCAGCGGTCTCGAGGCCGATATAACCACCGCCGATCACGACGGCATGGGCGCCCGGTCGGATCTCGGCACGCAGGCGTTCCGTGTCGCTCAAATCACGTAGGTAATGCACACCGGCGAGGTCGGCGCCCGGCAGCTGTAAGCGCCGCGGGCGGCTGCCGGTCGCGAGCACCAAAACCTCGTACGGAAAGCTGGCGCCGTCGGCGGTTTGCACGGTGCAGTTCGCCCGGTCGATTTGCGCCACGCGCGTGTCGAGACGCACATCGATGCGGTGCTCCTCGTAATACGGTCGATGGCGCAACAACAGTCGATCGCGCTCCAAATCCCCCGCGAGGTATTTTTTCGACAGCGGCGGGCGCTGGTAGGGCAGGTCGGGCTCGTCGCCGAGCAGCGTGATGCGGCCCGTATGTCCCTTACGCCTGAGCGTCTCGGCGGCGTGGGTCGCGGCTTGTCCGGCTCCCACGATCAAAACGTGATCGACCATGGTCGAAGCATAAGAATTAAACACCGGGCCTTCCACCCAGGTGCTGCACCACCCGCGGGCGCAACCGATGCCGTTCTGCGCCATAATGGTGCCCGTGATCGCGCCGACGGCGCGATTTCCGGGCTTCGACGCATGGCACAAAAGGTGCAAAGATCGCCCGGTCCCGCACCGTCACGCTTCGGAGAATTCGCCATGAAACTCGTAACCGCCATCATCAAGCCGTTCAAGCTCGACGACGTTCGCGCCGCGCTGTCCGAAATCGGCGTGTCCGGCATGACCGTCACCGAGGTCAAAGGCTTCGGTCGTCAGCGTGGCCACACCGAACTCTATCGCGGCGCCGAATACGTCGTGGACTTCGTGCCTAAGACGCGCATCGAGGTCGCCGTGCGCAGCGATCTCGTCGACCAAGTCGTCGATGCGATCGTCAAAGCGGCCAAAACCGGCAAAGTCGGCGACGGCAAAATATTCATCACCGACATCGATCGAGTCATCCGTATCCGCACGGGCGAGACCGACGACTCCGCACTCTAACGCCATGCCGAAAGCGATCCGCCTGCACGAGGTCGGCGGCGCCGACGTGATGTGTTACGAAGACTTCGATCCGGGTGCGCCGGGCGAGGGCGAAGTGCAGGTACGCCATACGGCGATCGGTCTCAACTATATCGACGTCTACGATCGCAGCGGCCTCTACCCGATGCCGTTGCCCGCCGGTCTCGGTCGTGAGGCGGCGGGCGTCGTCGTGGCGCTCGGCCGCAAAGTCAAAGGTTTCAAAAAAGGCGATCGCGTCGCCTACGTGCACACGCAGCCGGGCAGCTATTGCGAGCTACGCAATCTGCCGGCGGCGCGACTCGTCAAGTTGCCCCGCGCGATCAGCGACGAGCAGGCCGCAGCGTTGATGCTCAAAGGTTTGACGGCACATTACCTACTTCGTCGCACCTATCGCGTACAACGCGGCGATTTCGTGCTGGTGCATGCCGCGGTGGGTGGTGTCGGTTTGATTTTGTGCCAATGGGCCAAAGCACTAGGCGCAAAAGTCATCGGGATCGTCGGCAGCGCGGCGAAGGCGGCGCTCGCCCGTAAGAATGGCTGCGCCCACGTGCTCGTGCTCGGGCGCGACCCAATCGTCGAGTCGGTCAAAAAAATCACCAAAGGCAAAGGTGTTTCGGTGGTCTACGACTCGCTCGGCAAAGACACCTTCTTCGAGTCGCTCGATTGCCTCGCGCCGCTCGGCATGATGGTTTCTTACGGTAACGCCACCGGCCCCGCACCGGCTTTCTCACCTTTGGAATTGTCCAAGCGCGGTTCTTTGTTCGTGACGCGCCCGTCTTTGTTCGCCTATATCGCCTCGCGCGCCGATCTCGATGCCGCGGCGCGCGAAACTTTCAAGATGATTTCTTCGGGCAAGGTGAAGTTGCGCATCAACCAACGTTACGCACTCGAGAATGCTGCGCAGGCACACCGCGATCTCGAAGCCCGTAAGACCACGGGATCGACCGTCCTCATTCCAGGCGCAGCCTGATCCATTCGGTCGGGTCGCCCGACGGATAATTATTATCGTTGACGACTTGCAGCGTGTGGGCGTCGATCGGCCACACCGCCTCGGTGGTGATGAACGGAAAGCGAAATACCGGTCCGCGTTGACCGAGTCGCTGCGGATTTTCGATCGCGAGCAGGTCGACGCAGAGCGATTTTTCGAGCTCCTTTCGCTCGCCGAGTCGCACGTGAAAAATTCTTTTGAACTTCGCCGCATCGCCTTCGCGATCGTCACGTTCGATCACCAGATGTCGCTCACCGTCGCGCACGATTTCGCAACCGGAATGTTTCGCGTCGTCGAGGGGATACAGCCAATATCTGCCGCTCCAGCGTCGCGTGTCGAGCTCGAATTCGAAGACGCGTAGTCGATCCGGCGGATCGTCCGGAATCGCGCCCTCCAGCAGCGCAACCAAAGTGTCCGCTCGTAGTCCGCGCGCGAGGCCCTCGAAACCACGCGAAGCGCGTAGCGTTGCGCCTTTGGGCTCAGGATGCGAGACCGAGCGCAGTTCGCGACCGTCGGCGAGCCGCAGCGGAACCGGAGGCTCGAGCAAGACGCCGAGACGCGAGAAATGCAGCAACCATGGTCCATGCTCGTCGCCGATCCAAAAGCTACCGTCGGCCATCACCACCATCGACTCCGGATCCGCATCGGCACCGGTGAGCGTACGGGTCGGGTCGTCAACGCGCGTGAGCGGCCAAGGAAAGTAACGCTGCGGATCCGTCAACTCGATGCGTTCGAGCAACGTGACGCGCGCATCGACCTCGAACAAGTAGATCGCGAGTAGATAGTCGGCACTGTTGTCGCGCGTGCCGTAGCCGTTGTCCGACAGCGCCCACCAAAGATTACGCCCCGGTCCGGGCGCGATCGAACTCACGCCTTGCACGGGCTGCGTACCCGCAAAAGTGCGGGCCGGCAGCGACACGAATTGTTCGAGAATGGCTCGCGGCGACTCCGCCATCGTCGCGAATCAGCCGCCCGGTTTCAAAACGCCGAGTAGCGCCGATATCGCGACCCCCGCCCAGATCAGCAGCACGTACGGACGGCAGGCCGCCATGCCGTCGATCATTTTCTGGTCGCTCTCGGGCGTTGCGCCGCTGGCGGCCATGACCTTGAAACCTTCGATGAACGGCGGAATATTCACGCGAATCATGAAACCGCAAAAAATCAGACCGGCGAAGATCAAAAGTTTTGCAGCGATCCAGGGGTAGGGTTGCAGGGGGCCGGTCGTCCAGTGATACGCGACCGAAGCGATGATCGCGAAGATCATGAAAACGCGAAACTGCTTATCGAGCGCCGCCAGCTTCTTCGAGAATTCCGTACCTTCGCGCGCGTGGATGGTGTGTACCACCCACACCCAAATCGGGCCTAGCGCGACGATCGCGATCGTCTGCCACAGCGGGTGCTGGTATCCGACGAACTCGGCGAGGACGCCGCCGACCGTGAGCATCAACGCAAGACAGTACCGTGGCAGCATGTCGAGGTTGATGAAGATCTTGAAGGCGGTGAGTCGCGCATCGCGCGACAAGCTCGTGTTGGTGACGAACTTGCTCGAATAAAACACACCCGCATCGCCGCCCAACCAATAGACGAACAGCAGAATGTGTAGATATTTGACTAGCCCGTGAGCGAGACCTATTTCTTCCATGGCGAACCCCCGTTTACGACGGGCGGAAGCCTAGCAAACTGACCCGTGCGATGCCTGCGCGCGGCGATCGACGGAACACGTTGACCTCACCTCGGACATTGCGCTTCGGCATAAAATCACGCTTATCATGAAGCCTGCGACATGAAGCCTACGCAAGCCGCCCTTGTCGGACCCGCACTCGTGGCATGGCATGCCCGTGCCGGACGCCACGATCTGCCCTGGCAGCGTGAGCGCAGCCCGTATCGCGTATGGGTCTCGGAGATCATGCTGCAGCAAACCCAAGTGTCTGCGGTGATTCCATATTTCGAACGCTTCATGCAGCGATTTCCGAACGTACGTTCGCTGGCCGACGCACCGATCGACGAGGTCCTGCATCTTTGGACCGGACTCGGTTATTACGCGCGCGCACGCAATCTGCATCGCGCAGCACGGCAAATTTGCGATCGACACGGCGGTGAATTCCCACATGCGTTCGACGATGTCGCAGATTTACCCGGTATCGGTCGATCGACCGCGGGCGCCATACTCGCACTCGCCTGCGAACAACGACATCCGATCTTAGACGGCAACGTCAAGCGCGTGCTGCAGCGCGCGTTCGGCATCGAAGGTAATACGCTCGATCGTGACGTCGAACGCCGCCTCTGGACGCTAGCCGATGCGTGCACACCAGCCGAGGCCGTCGCCACGTACACCCAAGCGATCATGGATCTCGGTGCAACGCTGTGCACACGTCGTAAGCCAGGCTGCGTGCTGTGTCCGTTGCACGACGGCTGCAGCGCAAGACGTAGCGGGCGCCAACACGAGATTCCGGCAGCGAAATCGCGCGCCGGCGGCAGCACGCGCAGCGCCCGCCGTTGTTGGATGTTGTTGGTGCGAGATCGAAACGCTGCCGCCTTTCTCGAGCGACGACCCGAGCGCGGCATCTGGGGCGGTCTTTGGTGTTTGCCCGAGTTCAACTCCGAGTCTGCGGCGATCGCCTACGCGCGTAATCATTTCAAACGGCTCGGCGAACCACGCGCGCTCGGCTCCATCCGTCACGCTTTCACGCATTTCGACCTCGAGATTATGCCGGTGATTATCGACTGCGAGCGTGCCGTCGATACCGTCATGGAGAGCGGCGAGTGCCTCTGGTATAAGGCAGACGCTGCCGATGCCGCACCGCGCATCGGTCTGCCGACACCCGTCAAACAACTACTACTCGATCTCGGCCAAGGAATTCTTTGATATGACTAACGAACGGTTGGTGCAATGCGTAGTGCTGAAGCGCGAAGCACCCGGTCTCGACCGACTACCCTATCCGGGCGATCTCGGTGCGCGAATTTGGCGCAGTGTTTCCAAAGAGGGTTGGCAGCGCTGGGTGTCACATCAAACGATGCTGATCAACGAATACCGACTCGTGCCGATCGAACCCAAGGCTCGCAAATTTCTCGAAGCAGAAATGGAAAAATTTTTGTTCGGTGAGGGCGCGACTAAGCCCGAAGGCTACGTCGACCCGAGTGCGAAATGAGCGGCGAGACGTTTCCGCCGTGTCCGGTGTGTGCCGCCGGTAACACCTATCCCGACGGGGTCAATCTGGTCTGCGCCGACTGCGGTCACGAATGGACTGCCGCCGACGATGCTGCGGTCGGAGCGACCGCAGAAGGTTCTCAGGTCGTGCGTGACGCGAACGGCACGCCACTCTCAGCAGGTGACGACGTCATTCTCATCAAAGATTTGAAGGTCAAAGGCGCGGCGAGCACCCTCAAGAAGGGCACGAAGATCAAAAGTATTCGGTTGCCAGAAGCCGCTGATGGTCACGACGTTGAATGCCGACTCGACATCGGCACCATCATGCTGAAGTCCGAATACTTAAAAAAAGCCTAATACAAGACGGTCTCGTGCAACTTTCGCTTTGGTTGACACTCGTTGCGACCACACTGCTCGCTGGTCTTGGGCGCGGCTTCACCGGCTTCGGTGGAGCGCTCGTCATGGCGCCGGTGTTCATGACGTTCATGGATCCGGTCACCGCGACGACCATTATCCTCATCGTCAATACTGTTGTCGGGCTCGCCAATTTGCGCGAGGTCGGCGCCGAGACCGAATGGACCATCGCCAAGCCGCTGTCGATCGCCGGATGCATCGCTTCGCCGATCGGGCTGTGGCTCGTCACGAGCGTCGATGTCGATCTGGTGCGTCGCGTCGTAGCGCTCATCGTGCTGGCAGCTTCGTTCGGCCTCGCGCTGCGTTGGAAATTTCCGTTTTCGATTCGTCACCGAATCGGTAATGCGGTGCTCGGCGCAGCGAGCGGTTCGTTATTCGGTCTGGGTGGTGTCGGTGGTCCGCCCGTCATCATCGGCATGCTCGCCGAAGATCTCCCGGCGCGCGTCGCACGAGCGACGCTCTTGACCTATTTCGCGATCGTGCAGACCTGCACATTGGTGTTGATGACGCTCGAGGGTGGCGTCGCGGGAGACGGCGTGTGGTACGGCGTTGCGATGATCGTGCCGTATTACTTAGGTAGCGCGCTCGGGCTGAGGTTGCTCACACCCGAGCGCGCACCGTTATTTAGAAGCGCCTCGATCGTCGTGTTGGTCGCGGTCGCCGCCTACGGTTTGCTACCGCATTAAGGCTTTTTCGGCGGCGCCGGCTTGGCGTCGCGCGCATAGACCTCGAGGCTCGAAAGATTGGGCTTGTTCCAATATTCTTTGGGCGGTGCTTCGAGCATGTGCGGATAGAGTTTCTCCGCGTGCGCCAGCACTTTCGGTTTGAAGCCGTCGAGCGTATCGAACGACTGCGTCGTCGAGTGATAGACGATGTGGCCTGGCGTCTGGCCCATCAACATCCACGGTAACCACGGCGTCACGCGCATCCAGGAGCCGGTATTCAACACCGAAGTTTTTTTCGGATTTTGCAAATCTTCGATTTTCACCGTAGTCGTGAAAAATTCGCTGACACGATTCATCTTGCCCGCACTCTCGCGCGGCCATTTATCCGGCTGCAGCGCGGCGGGGTAATAGAGGTTGATGTGCGTACGATTCTGCGCGATGCCGTTACCCGCGTCGTACCAACCCATATCGAACGGAATCGCCGGCACGTCTTTTTGCTTGTTCAGGCCGCCATAGTCCGGCCCCATCGGTTTGTGCATTTCGGCAAAGTAATGGTTCCACGGATCGTTGATCACGTCGAACACCGGCACCGTTTCGTCGAGGTACGGATTTTTCCATTCGCGCAAGATGTCGCCGGTGGCGAGATCCGAATAAAAGATCGCTTCGCGGTGCAACACGCGATAGCTGCCGTCCGGTTGTTTCCAGGCGCGCGCGACCGACACGACTTCGAAGCCGAACAGATCGCGTAACGCTTCGCCGTCTCGTACACCGCAGACTACGCCACTGACGCTGCCCCACTTCTGCTTGCTCTCGTCGAGGTTCGCATCGATGCGTACGCCGGCAAGCATGTTGCCCTTGCCGGTGGTCAGGTCGATGTATGGGCCTTTGAAGCTCGCCGGCACCGCCGTCGCTGCACGCGCCTCGCGCGCCGCACCGAGTCCAAACGCCAGCGAGCCCGTCAACATCAAAAGTTCGCGTCGATCCATGTTCGTTCGCCCCAGGTGAGTCGCACTGCGCGACGATCGGAAGAGTGTGGCCAAGATCAGTCGATGGTCAACGACGATCGCCGCGCGTGACCGAGATCCAGCCATCGACCGCTTCGTCGAGGATGCCGAGCGGCATACCACCGTTCATCAGCACCACCTCGTGGAAGCCCTTGATGTCGAATCGATCCCCCAGCGCCGCCTCGGCGCGCGCACGAGCGCGAAGAATTGCGAGTTGCCCGACCTTATAGGCCGTCGCCTGGCCGGGCCATACGACGTAACGCTCGATTTCCCGCGTCACCTCGGCCTCGGACATACCCGTTTTCTCAACCATGTATTCGATGGCTCGTTCGCGGCTCCAGCGTTTCGCGTGCATACCGGAGTCGACCACGAGGCGCACCGCACGGAACATCTCCGCCTGTAAACGCCCTAGGTCGCCCAGCCGATCGTCGTCATAAAGACCCATATCGGTTTTCGCGATGCGCTCGGCGTACAGCGCCCAGCCTTCCGCGTAGGCGGTGAACGGCAATACTTTGCGCAAGATCGGCACGCCTTCGATCAATTGAGCGGCGGACAGTTGGAAATGATGGCCCGGCGAGCCTTCGTGGATGACGAGTGTCGGCAAGCCGTACCGCGGATTATCTTCGGTGTTTTTTTGATTGATGTAGAAGCGCCCGGGCCGCGAGCCATCGAGCGCCGGCGGGTTGTAGTAACCACCCGGCGAAGAATCTTGTGAATAAAGTGGTACGCGAACGATCTCGAGTGGCTGTGGCGGAATAGTTTTGAAAAACCGCGGCGCCGCGGCCATGACCCGCCCGTTGACCGATTTCAAATAATCGATCATTTGTTTACGCCCTGCGTCGTCGTTCGGGAACACCTGATCGGCACGCGTGTTGAGCGCGTTCAAGCGCGCGGCGAGCGTCGCTCCGGCGACGCCCTCCGCATCGAGGATGGCGACCATCTCCTTCTCGATACGATTAACTTCCGCGACGCCCAAATCGTGGATCTCGCTCGCCGACAAATCGGTGGTGGTATTCGACTTGAGCGCCGCAGCGTAGATCGCCTCGCCCTTCGGCAGTCGCCAAATACCCGCATCGTGATTTGCGGTCGGCCGCATGTTCTCGAATAGCGCGATCATCTGCTCGTAGCCCGGAATCACTTCGCGCTGCACTAGCGTAGTCGCCTCGGCGACGATGCGGGCTCGATCGCCGGTCGCAATGCCGGCCTTCTCGAGACGCTCCGGCAACGTCGTCACCAACGGATTCTTCGCTGCGCCGCCGTCGATGAAGGCGCGCATCCCGACCAGCGCCTTATCGATCACGAAATCCGGTGGTACCACGCCGTGGGCGCGATCGTCTTCCACGCGAACTTTCACCTCGCGCAACACTCGACCGAATTCTTTGACGCGCGACAGATAGCGCTCGGCGCTACGGGGGCTCTTGATAACGTGGCCATCGGTCAAGAACTGCGGCAGGTTCACCGTGACGCCGGATATTTGATTGACTACATACCCGCTGTGCTTCATTTCGCCTTGGCGGATGGCATCGTCGAGAAACCAAGCGGTGATCTTCCAAGTGAGCAACTCCTGACCCTGCAACCCTTGCGGGCCGTAACGGTCGAGTCCGGCACGCGCCTCGCGGGTGCGCTGCAACATCAAATCTTCGAACGCCTCGGTTTGGTCGTCGAGCTTGCCGCTGTGAAAATCGAGAATAGTGTCGTCGATGATCCCGATCTGCGTCAGCGTTTGTGGTGAAGAAAGTGCGAGTCGTATCGTGATCTTATTGACGTAATTATTAATGCCAACCGGCGTGAACCAGAACCACATCGACGCGACGCCGAGACCGACGACGAGAATACCGAGTATCCAAAGAATGACTGTTTTAAAAACGCTCACGACGAACTCCTGATCAATTGTCGATCGGCCGACGGAAGTTGTCGGCCAAGAACAGCGTACCGATCACTGCGGTGACGAGTGCCACCCCGACGGGATACCAAAGACCGGCATAGATGTCACCGGTCGCCGCGACGATCGCGAACGAGGTGACCGGTAGAAAACCGCCGAACCAGCCGTTACCGAGGTGATAGGGCAGCGACATGGACGTATAACGAATTCTCGTCGGGAATAGTTCTACGAGCCAAGCGGCGATCGGACCGTAAACCATCGTCACCAGCAATACGAGCCATGCGCACAATGCGATGACCATCGGAAAATTAACTGCCGCCATGTCGGCGCGCGGCGGATAACCCGCAGCATCGAGCGCACCACGCAAAGATTTGCCGAACGTCGCTGCGCGATCTTTGAACTCTGGGGCCGGCAGCGATGCGCCTTCGAACGAGAGTAGTGTAATTGCGGTTGCGCCGTCGCCGATTCGTACGGCCGCGACGCTACCGCTCGGTGCAACGCTATTACGATACGGCACGCCGGCTTTGGCGAGTGCAGCTTTAGCGATATCGCAGGAATTCCGGAAAGTCTTTTTGCCGACGGGGTCGAATTGCAAACTGCAGGCCACCGGATCGGCGACGACGGTCACGGGCGCGAGTGCCACCGCTTTCTCGAGCGCCGGATTCGCGTGGTGGGTGATGGCTTTGAAAGTCGGGAAGTAGGTGAGAGCCGCGAGCACACAACCACTCATCACGATCACTTTGCGACCGATGCGATCGGAGAGTGCGCCGAAGATCACGAAGAACGGCGTCCCGATCAAGAGTGCCGCAGCGATGATGAGATTTGCCGATGCCGCGTCGAGTTGTAACGTCTTTTCGAGGAAGAACAGCGAATAAAATTGACCGCCGTACCAAACGACGGCTTGTCCGGCGGTTGCACCCAACAAGGCGAGAGCGACGAGCCGCAGATTGGCGCGTTCACCGAACGCTTCGGCGAGCGGACGAGCCGATAAACGTCCTTCCGCCTTAATTTGTTGAAACGCCGGCGATTCCTGCAACTGTAGACGGATGTATACCGAGATACCGAGTAGCACGGTCGAGAGCAGGAACGGTACGCGCCAGCCCCAGGTGTCGAAGTCATCTTTGAACAACAAGCGGCACCCGAGTATCACGAGCAGCGACAAAAATAGCCCGAGCGTCGCGGTCGTCTGAATCCAGCTCGTATACAACCCGCGTTTGCCCGGTGGAGCGTGTTCGGCGACGTACGTCGCCGCGCCGCCGTATTCACCACCGAGTGCGAGTCCCTGCAATAAACGTAGTGCAATGAGCATCACCGGCGCCGCGACGCCGATCGACTGATAAGACGGTAGCAATCCGACTAGCATAGTCGATGCACCCATCAATACGATCGTGATCAAAAACGTGTGCTTGCGGCCGACCATATCGCCGAGTCGTCCGAAGACGATCGCACCGAACGGTCGCACGAAAAAGCCTGCTGCAAATGCCAGCAACGCAAAGATGAAGCCGGTCGTCTCGTCGACACCCGAAAAAAATTGCTTTGAAATGATCGCCGACAGCGAGCCGTAGAGATAAAAGTCGTACCACTCGAACACGGTGCCGAGCGACGAAGCAAAGATCACGCGCCTATGCTGTGTCTGGACGGCCATGATCCCCACCCCCCCTACGCGACGTAACTCCTACGCGACAGTTTATCTCGAATATTTGGACATCGACCGGAACGCACGGCATTCTGTTCGGGTTTTCGTTGCGCAGAGGTCCGTTGGATCCATGAAACTCACCGTACTCTCCGCGCTGTGTGCGTGGTTCCTGCTCGGTGCCGTCGGGACGGCGTCGGAATCTGCGCCGAGCGACGAGAACGCCAGCGTCGTCCGCCGCACGACCTTGATCGTTCACGATCTCGACGCATCGATTCGCTTCTATCGTGACGTGCTCGGCTTCGAACTCTGGCTCGAAAATAACGGCAAGGTTACAGGCGACAGCTTGCCGTCCGACGCCGCACTCGGCGCGACGAGTCGCTTCGTGATCATGAAGGGCAAGGACCCTTGGATCGGTATGGTGGGTTTGCTCGAATACGGCGGTCCTAAGCAGCTGCCAAAGACCCCGAAGCGATTAGTCCCGGGCGATGCGATCTTAATGATCGAGACCGCCGAGATAGATGCCATCTATCAAAGAATGCAACGAGTCGGCACGCCGATCTTGAAGCACCCGAAAACCCAAACGGTCACCGGCGCGAATGGAACGCGCTGGGATGCGAAGTTTTTGTTCGCTTGGGACCCCGATGGTCATCTACTCGAAATCAATCAACCGGGTATCGGCGCACGAGCAGCCGGCGTCGTGCCTGTCAAAACCGCAGCCGCGCCAGCTGTCGTGCGTCGAGAGTTCCAAGACGGGATTTACGGCCAGCTGCACGTACGTCGCATTGAGCCGTCGCCGAGCACCGAGCGACATGCCCCGATCTATCTACTGCATCAAACACCGCTCTCGGGGCGCATGTTCAGCGAAGTGCTGCCCGAACTCGCTCGTGATCGCGTCGTAGTTGCGCCCGACACCCCGGGTTACGGCGAATCCGCTGGACCACGGTCGGCACCGACCATCGAGCAATACGCGGATGCGCTGTACGAAGTGATCGCGCGGGCCGGAGAGCCGGTCGATCTTGTCGGCTATCACACCGGCGCGATGCTCGCTGCGGTGCTCGCAGCACGTCATCCACGCGCGGTACGCCGCTTGGTGCTGATCTCGATGCCGCTGTTCGATGCGGAGCGCCGGCGTGGCTTGCGGGCGACTGCGCCGCTGGAAATCGATGGAACACATCTGACGAACGACTGGAAAAGCACCATGAGCGTGCGTCCCGATGGTCAGTCGCTCGAGCTCGCAGCGCGCCTCGTCGCCGAAAAACAGCGCGCGGGGTCGAACGCGGCGTTTGCGATGGCGGCGCTCGCGGCGTTCGATGCTGAGCCGACACTGCGCTCGATTCGCGTGCCGACCACATTGATACGGCCGCGCGACGGCTTGTGGGACAACACGGCTGCTGCAGCAAAGATCATCCCGGGCGCGCGATTGGTCGATATGCCCCATTGGACTTACGGGTTTTTCGATGCCGCCTTGCAGGTGTGATTCAAGGTAGGCCACCAAAGATCGTCCCGTCTCTTTCGTCAGACACGTGTGCCGATACACATGTGCCGAACGAGCTTTACGATCGAACCAAACGTTCTCGCCCGGCAACTGAAACGGACGTGTGGCCGCCAGCCAAATCGCCGTATCGGCACCGGAGTGTGCATCGCGCAGGATCGGCGCAAAAAGTTTTCGGAATCGAGGCAGTGAACGTCGCACTCCAGCGGTGTCCGCCCATCCGGGGTGCATGACATAAAAACCGACGCCTGCCGAGCCGTATTTCTCACGCCAAAAATTCGTGAGCACTATTTGCGCTCGCTTGTGAAAACTATAAGCCGCGACACCGTTGTACCTCACGGGATCGACGACGTTCAAAGGCGCCGTCAGCAGCGGAACGTTGTAGCCACCGCCCGACGTCACGTTGATTACGAGCCCGCCGCGCGCAATGATTCCACGGCCTAGTAGTTCCTCCGTCAGCAGGTGATGCGAGAGCAGATTAGTCACGAACGAGGCTTCCTTCCCTTCGCTCGTGACGACCAGTTCGTCGTTCAACACGCCGACGTTATTCACCAAAACGTCGATTTTCCGATTCGACTCGACGAGGCGCTCGAGCAATCGTCGGGTGTCGGCGATGAGTGCTGCGTCACACTGCTCGACCTGCAGCGAAAAGAGCCCCGCGGCGGCTGCATCGGTGACGAGTTGGTGTAGTTTTTCTCCGCTTCGAGCGATCGCTGTCACGGTTGCGCCTGCTCGCAATGCTGCCATTGTCATTTCGCGTCCGAGGCCGCCCGACGCACCGGTCACCACCCAGTGTTGGCCGCGGAAGTCGGCGACCAAACGAGCCCAAAAAAGTCGCCGGAACACGAAACCGATCTGTGTGAAGCTGATCGTGAAACGGCCGTAAAACGCGACGGCTTTCGTTAGTTGTTGTAGAGTCATAGCTCACCCGGGTCCGGTTGTCGAAGTGCGCGCGAACACCCTAAGAACGATGCGTTCGATTTTGCTTTTCGGCGAAACGGCGCGTACGTTGAATGTAATCGGCGATCGTTGGTCGCTCCTCATTCTGCGCGATGCGTTCCTCGGCGTTCGCCGATTCGAAGAATTTCGTCGTCGAACCGGTGCCGCGCGCGGTACGCTCGCGGCGCGCCTCAACGCTCTCGTCACGAACGGCGTCATCTACAAAAGTCTATACGGCACATCGCGCAACAGACTCGAATATCGGTTGACCGAAAAAGGCCTCGCCATTTATCCCGTCGCACTCGGTATGTGGCGTTGGGAAAATCGCTGGAGTACGGAGTTCGGCTTGCCGCCTCGCATCGTGCATCGAACTTGCGCACATAGTGTCGAGCCGGTGCTGGTTTGCTGTGAATGTAACGAGGCGATCAGGCTCGACGAAATCGACTGCGAAGCGGGGCCTGCGACCAAGCATACCGCGACGCGTCGCAGTGGCGTGCGTCGCCGCAAGGCGACGTCGATCGAGCACACCGGCGCCGGGATCGACACGGCGCTGTTCCACACGGTCGACACCGTGGGTGATCGTTGGACGGCGCTGTTGGTCGTCGCGTTGTTCTTCGGCTTGCATCGCTACGACGATATCAGCGAGGCGCTTGGCATCGCCACTAACGTGCTCGCCGATCGTCTGCGCAAATTGCTCTCCACGGGAGTGATCGAGCAGCAACTCTACGCATTGAAGCCCCCACGGTACGAATACAAACTCACCGAAAAGGGTCGCGATCTGTTTCCGTTCACGTTCGCGTTGCACGAGTGGGGTAGTCGCTGGTTGCCATCGGAATTCGGACCCAGCATCATTTTCCGACACGGAGTCTGCGAGAAAAAACTGCGCAGTCGCCTCACTTGTGGTGCCTGCAGCATGCAGCTCGATCCGCACGATGTCGATATTAGCCTCGATGTGCAGCCGCGACGCAGCGGCCGCGTGACATCCCCGGCGCGCGGGCCGAAACGATAGCGGGTCATGATTCCGACTTTCAAAGAAACCTTCTTCCCATCGGCCCGAATGCGCGAGGAGCGGCGCATCGATGGCACGATATTAGCGACACCCGAGCTGCCGCTCATCGAGCATCTTTGTAATCTTCCAGCGGAGCTCGCCGCGCGCGCCGCAGAGCATCCGGAAAAAACCTACCTCGCCGAGCGTCGCGGCGGTCCCTCGGCGCCCTGGACGTACTGCAGCTACGCACAGATGAACGTCACCGTGCGCGCGATTGCAGCTTGGATCGTCGCCCAACAAATTCCACGGGATCGTTCGTTGCTGATCTTGTCTGGAAATTCCATTCTGCACGCTGCCGTCAAATATGGCGCGATGGCCGCGCGGCTACCCGCATGCCCGATCAGTGTGAACTACTCACTGATGGGCGGCGATTACGGACGACTGAAGCACGTGATCGCGTTGGTGCGTCCGGCGATTGTTTTTGCCGAGCAGTCAAGCATGTTCAAGGCCGCGCTCGAGGCCGTGGATTTCGGTGATTCGGTGTTGGTGACGGATGATCCTGCGGCGTTGGGTAAGACGTCGTTTCGACGATGCGTGTTCACGGCCGACGTCGTTGCGACGGCGGCAGGAGGCAGTGTCGATGCATCCATTCGCGCGATCGATGCCGACGAGCCGTCGATCTATATGCTCACGTCCGGCAGTACCAGCTTGCCGAAAGCCGTGATTCAAACTCAAAGAATGCTAGCGTCCAATCTCGCTCAGGGGCGGCAAGTGCTAGGCGCGACGGCTGGCTGGAGCGACCGCATGCTCGATTGGCTGCCGTGGAGCCACGTTTCGGGTGCGTATACGAAAATGGGGACGCTGACGAGTGGTGGCAGTTTGTTCATCGACGGCGGGCGGCCGATACCCGGTCGATTCGACGAAACGCTCGCTAACCTCAAAGAATTGACACCGAAATTTTTCATCAACGTTCCTTCCGGATACGCGATGCTGGCGGATGCTCTAGAGCGCGATGCAGAACTTCGACTGAAATTTTTCAAAAACCTTAGGCTCGCTCTGTACGGCGGCGCGGGTTTGCCGCAACCGCTTTACGATCGGTTACAAAGATTGGCCGTTGAGTCCGTCGGCCACCGAATTTTTTTCACCGCGGGCTATGGTGCGACCGAAACCACCTCGGGATGCATGGCAATCTACTTTCCGACGGAAGAGGTCGGAATCGGCTTGCCGATGCCAGGGCTAACCATGAAGCTGGTGCCGAATGCCGACCGTTACGAGGTGCGCCTCAAAGGCCCGATGATCACCCCCGGCTATTTGAACGCCGAGGACGAGCGCGCGCGGATGTTCGACGACGAGGGCTTTTATCGCACCGGTGACGCCGCGGTGTTCAACGATCCGCATGATCTAGGAAAAGGCTTGAAATTCGCCGGCCGCCTCTCGGAGGAGTTCAAACTCGGCAACGGTACTTGGGTGACCGCCGGGCGATTGCGCGACTCCTTGCTCGGCGCCTTGAGCCCCTTGGTTCGCGATCTGCTCATCTGCGGTGAAAACCGCGAATGGCTGTCGATACTCGTCTGGCCGAGTCAACCGCTGACCGACGAGCTACGACTGTCGATCGGCGAGCGACTCGCCACCTTCAATGTCGGGCGCGGCGCTAGCGAACGTATCCGACGCGTCGGGTTTTTGACCGAGCCGCCGAGTGTCGATGCGCACGAGGTGTCAGACAAAGGCAGCATCAACCAGCGGGTCGCCCTAGCGCGACGCGCCGCGGACGTTGCACGTCTATATACCGAACCTTGTGCCGCCGAAATTTTGACGATTGCCGCGCTATCGAACTAGCGTGTCTTCGGCTCGCCATACGACCTTGCCGTGCGCGATCGTTTGCAGCACTCGCAGGTCACGCAGTTTTTCCGGATCGATCGCCAGTGGGTCGGTCGATAGCACTACGAAGTCGGCCTGCTTGCCGACTTCGATCGAACCTTTCAGCGATTCGTCGCCTTGCTGTCTCGCGGCGTTGATGGTGACGCCGCGCAGCGCCTCCCAAGTCGTCAATCGTTGTGTCGGCCCTAAAATGTCGCCACTGCGCGTCCGACGCGTCGTTGCCGACCATACCGTGTTCACCATGCTCGGCGGCACGACGGGCGCGTCGTTGTGCAACGTGAAAGATAAGCCACGATCGATCGCCGACCGAGTCGGGCTGATGTGTTCGGCACGAACCGGCCCTAGCGTCTCATCGCGATGCCAGTCGCCCCAATAATAGG
>RGUL01000025.1 GCA_010027845.1 Gammaproteobacteria bacterium | reverse complement strand
CCGGAGCCCGAGCCCGAGCCGGAACCGAGCCTGCTGCCCGACATCACCGAGCCCGACCCGGGTTTCCGCGCCCCGCAGTTCGGCCTCGGAGACTGAGCCGGCCGCCTCGACCCGGGAGGCCACGTGGACTACGCGCAAACTCTGCTCGGCTTGCTGCCCGGCACGCGTGGAACCCCCGGCCTCAAAGATCTGCTCGGCGCCGTTAGCGCCTACCTTCCCCCGGAGCAAGTCGAACGAATCCGCATAGCCGCGGAATTCGGTGCGCAAGCGCACGAAGGCCAAAAGCGCAAGACGGGTGAACCCTACATCGCGCACCCGGTCGCGGCGGCCGAAATTTTGGCTGCGCTGCGCGTCGATGCCGATACTTTGGTGGCCGCGATCCTGCATGACGTGATCGAAGACACGCCGGTCGCCAAAGACGAACTCGTCACGCGCTTCGGGCAAAGAGTCGCAGACATCGTCGACGGCGTCACCAAGCTCGACCAAATTCAATTCAAAAATCGCGAAGAAGCGCAGGCGGAATCGTTCCGCAAGATGTTGCTCGCGATGGTGCAAGATCTACGCGTCATCCTCGTGAAACTCGCCGATCGCTTGCACAACATGCGCACGATCGAGGGCATGTCGATGCTGCGTCGGCGCGCGATCGCGCGTGAAACGCTCGACATCTACGCACCGCTCGCCGAGCGTCTCGGTTTGTACGCGATGAAGCTTGAGCTCGAAGATCTCGGCTTTCGTGCACTATATCCGCAACGCTATAAAGTGCTCGAACGCGCTTTGCGCCGCGCACGCGGCAATCAAAAAGAATTCTTGGGTCGTATCGCCGAACAGATGCGCAACGCGCTGACCCGCGCCGGTGTCGAAGCCGAGGTCGAGCAGCGCGAAAAACACCTTTACAGCATCTATCGCAAGATGACGCGCAAGCGCGTGCCGCTCGCTGACATCGTCGACGTCTACGGGCTGCGCATCGTGGTGCGCGACGCCGACACCTGCTACCGCACGCTCGGTGTGGTGCACACCGTCTACAAACCGATGCCGGGTCGCTTCAAAGATTACATTGCAATCCCGCGCGCGAACGGCTACCAATCTTTACACACGACGCTGTTCGGGCCCAACAGCCAGCCGATCGAAGTGCAGATCCGTACCTCTGACATGCATCGAGTCGCCGAATCGGGCATCGCCGCACATTGGAAATACAAAGTCGGCGAGTCGCAGGGCTTCGAGCAGACGCAAGCGCGCGAGTGGCTCTCGAGCCTGATGGCGATGCAAGAGTCCGGGAGCTCGGAAGAATTCTTGGAGAGCGTGCGGCTCGACCTGTTTCCCGACAAGGTCTACGTGTTCACGCCGAAAGGAAAAATCCTGCGGCTACCGAGTGGCGCGACCATGGTCGACTTCGCCTATGCCGTGCACACCAAAGTCGGTAACCACTGCGTCGCGGCAAAAGTCGATCGCCGCCTAACGCCGCTACGCTCGCAACTGCGTAACGGCCAAACCGTCGAGGTGGTCACCTCGGCCGGCGCGACACCGAACCCCGCTTGGCTGAATTTCGTGGTCACCGCTAAAGCGCGCGCTGCGATCCGGCAATATTTGAAGGGCTTGCGTCGCTCGGAGGCGATCGAACTCGGTCAAAGATTGTTGAATCAAGCGTTGGCAGAATTCGAGTCGTCGCTGCCGGACATCGACGATACGCGACTCGCCGTCACGGTGAGCGAACTCGGCATGGCCGACGCCGACGAGTTGTACGAGAAAGTCGGTCTCGGCGAACGCCAAGCGCCACTCGTCGCACGACGTCTCGTGCCGCCGGCGGCCGAAGAACGCGAAGAAATGAGCGCTCCCGAACCGCTCGCGATCGCCGGCGCGGAAGGTCTGTTGGTGAATTACGCACGTTGCTGCTTCCCGGTGCCGGGCGATGCGATCCTCGCGCACCTGTCAGCCGGTCGCGGCATGACGGTGCACCGCGAGGAATGCGCCAACGTCGAGGACTATCGCAAGCACCCGGAAAAATGGCTGTCGGTCACCTGGTCGCCGACTCCAGAACGCATGTTCGGTTGCGAATTGCGCGTCGAAGTCGCCAATCGCATGGGTGTGCTCGCCGCCGTCGCCGCAGCGATCGCCGGCACCGAAACCAACATTGATCACGTCGAGCTACAGGAGCGTGACACCGAAACCTCGGTGCTGGTTTTCGAGGTCAAAGTTCGCGACCGACGACAGTTGGCGCGCATCATGCGCGTCATCCGCCCCATGCCAGACGTTTTGAAATTGTCGCGTACCCTCGCGCATCGCGTGCGCGAATGACCGCTCTCATTCTTGCCACCGCTCCGGAGCTCAGTATGTCCCGTCGCATCATCAAAACCGATCGCGCGCCCGCGGCCATCGGCACGTATTCGCAAGCCGTGCGCGTCGGCGACACGGTGTACATCTCCGGGCAGATCCCACTCGATCCGGCGACGGGCGCGCTCGTCAGCGGCGACATCGAACTCGAGATCCGTCGCGTGTTCGACAATCTGCGTGCGATCGCCGAAGCAGCCGGCGGCACGCTTGCGCAGGCCGTGAAAGTCACGGTGTTCCTCACCGACCTCGTGCACTTCGCAAAAGTGAACGAGATCATGGCGCAGTATTTCCCGGAGCCCTGGCCGGCGCGTGCCGCGATCGGCGTCGCGCAATTGCCGCGTGGCGCGCGCGTCGAGGTGGACTGCATCCTGCACTTCGACTGATCGATGGCGGATCCCGCGCGCGAACGTCGGCCGGTCACGGCGCTGCGTGGTGTCGGCGATGCGCTCGCCGCACGCCTCGCGGCGCTCGGTGTCGAACAGGTACAAGACCTACTGTTCGTCCTGCCGACCCGCTACGAAGATCGCACGCGCGTGCAACCGGTCGGCTCGCTGGTCTCCGGTGCGCGTGCCGTGGTCGAAGGCGAGGTGCAACTCGCGGAAGTCGTGTTTCGGCGTCGCCGCCAATTGCTGTGCAAGATCGCCGACGGTTCGGGTTTTCTCACGCTGCGGTTTTTTTATTTTTCGGCCCAGCAGCAAGCGGGGCTCGCACGCGGCACGCGTATTCGCTGTTTCGGCGAGGTGCGCCGCGGTCCGCTCGGCCTCGAGATGGTGCACCCCGAATATCGCCGTATCTTCGACGATGCCGCGGCGCTCGAGCCGACGCTGACGCCGGTGTATCCGGTGACCGAGGGCGTGAGTCAGGGTCGATTACGTATGCTGGTACGACTGGCGCTGGCCGAGCTCGACACCGCGGGCGTGCGCGATTGGCTGCCGAGCGAAATCACCGCGCAACTCGCACTGCCTTCGTTACGCGAGGCGTTACGCTACGTCCATCAACCGCCACTCGATGCTGCGCTCGACGAGCTCGAGGACGGTAAACACCCCGCACAGCGACGGCTCGCCTTCGAAGAACTTTTGACGCATCAAATGGCGATGCGACGGTTACGCGAAAGTGCGCGCGTCGACGCGGCGGCGGCGCTCGTCGATCATGAAGCGCTCGCCGAGCGTTTCATCGCGGCTTTGCCTTATCCACTCACGGGGGCACAGCGACGCGCGCTCGCCGACGTGACGCGCGATCTCGCCCGTGAGACGCCGATGATGCGACTCGTACAAGGCGACGTCGGTTGCGGAAAAACCGTGGTCGCAGCGGCGGCGGCGGCACTCGCGATCGGCAGCGGACGCCAAGCGGCGTTGATGGCACCGACCGAACTGTTGGCCGAGCAGCATCAAAGAAATCTGCAGGCGTGGTTCCGCCCGCTCGGCATCACGGTGGTGTTGGTGAGCGGCTCGCAACCCGCGCGCACCCGACGCAGCGCGCTCGAGGTGGTTGCGACGGGTGAAGCACGGCTCGTCGTCGGCACGCACGCGCTCTTTCAAGAGGGCTTGACCTTCAAAGATCTCGCGCTCGTGATCGTCGACGAACAGCATCGCTTCGGCGTCCAACAGCGGTTGCGATTAGCGGAAAAAGGGCAGCATGACGGGCGTCATCCGCACCAACTGATCATGACGGCGACACCCATTCCGCGCACGCTGGCGATGACGGCGTACGCCGATCTCGACGTATCGGTGATCGACGAATTGCCGCCCGGCCGCACGCCCGTCAAAACCGTGGTGCTCGCCGAGACCAAGCGCGACGAAGTGGTCGCACGCATCGATGCCGCCTGTCGTAGCGGTCGACAAGCCTACTGGGTTTGCCCGCTGATCGAAGAGTCCGAAGAGTTGCGATATCAAGCCGCCGAAGAAACCGCGGCCGCGCTCACCGACGCTTTGCCGCACCTGAAAGTCGGTCTCGTTCACGGGCGTATGCCGCCTAAGCAAAAGGACGCCACGATGCTGGCGTTCAAAGCCGGGCAAATTCAGTTATTGGTGGCGACCACCGTGATCGAAGTCGGCGTCGATGTCCCGAACGCTACCCTGATGGTGATCGAGAACGCCGAACGCATGGGGCTCGCGCAACTGCACCAGTTGCGCGGTCGCGTTGGTCGCGGCTCTTACGAAAGCTCTTGCGTGCTGCTCTACCGCGCGCCGCTGGGCGCGATCGCGCGCGCGCGGCTCGAGGCCATACGCGAGAGCAACGACGGCTTCTTGATTGCGCAGCGTGATCTCGAATTACGCGGCCCGGGAGAATTGCTCGGTACGCGGCAAACGGGTCTCGCGCGCATGCGCGTCGCCGACCTCGTACGCGATCACGATTTGTTACCATCCGGATAGAATCGAGCCGCTCACCATGCGCTGGATCGGAAGTGACGATAAATATGGACGCATCGGCTGAACCCGTACCCGCATCGGCGATGTGGTTACCGGGCTCGGCGCTCAACTGCTACGAAGGCGACGCCGAGCGTCGCGCGTGGCTGCTGACACCGGGCTTACTCACCCAACGCATACGCGACGCGGCCGGGGCGCGCTTCACGATGCACCTGTTGCACGAAGGCGCATTCGGTGCCGATCACGTGCGCGAAATCGACATGTGCTGTGGCGCGACGCCGTGGCTGTTCGCGCACACGCGCGTTCCGGCGATGACGCTCGCGCAAAACCCGTGGCTCGGTGCGATCGGAGGCATCACCCTCGGCGAGGCGCTTGCTACGCGTAACGACATCGAACGCGCACCGTTTCGCTATGCACTATTGACCGATGAAACTTGGCTCGTCGCGCGCGCACTCGAACATGCGCGGCTCGCACCGCAGGCGTTGTGGGTGCGCCGCAGCGACTTTAGGGTCGCCACTGCACCGTTCGCACTCTATGAAGTGTTTTTGCCGGCGATCGGTCGGTCGGACGCATCGCGCGCATGACCGTGCTCGAGGCCTTGCCGTTGTCGCCACCGCTGCGTCGCCGGATCCGCGAGTGGATATCTTTGACACGCTTCGATCGTCCGATCGGTTGGTTGTTGCTGTTGTGGCCGATTCTTTGGGCGTTGTGGATCGCGGCGCGCGGCGTACCGTCGGTGAAACTTTTAACGATCTTCGTCGCCGGCACCATCCTCACACGCTCGGCGGGCTGCATCATCAACGACCTGGCCGATCGAGATTTCGACCCGCAAGTACAGCGTACGCGCCTGCGACCGCTTGCGGCACGACGCATTTCGCCATACGAAGCGATCGCGCTGTTCGTCGTGCTGATGTCGATCTCGCTAGCGCTCGTTTGGCAGCTCGACCTGCGCTCAGTGGCGTTCGCATTCGTCGCCGCCGGGTTGATGATCACGTATCCGTTCTTCAAAAGATTCTTTCCTGCGCCGCAGGTGTATCTCGGGATGGCATTCGGTTGGGGCGTGCCAATGGCGTTCGTCGCGACCTCGGGCGCCGTGCCGCGCGTCGGCTGGTTGATCTTCGTGATCGCCATCGTCTGGGCGACCATCTACGACACTTTTTACGCGATGGTCGATCGCGACGACGATCGGCGCATCGGCGTACGGTCGACCGCGTTATTGTTTGGTGCAATGGATTTATTCGCGATCGGTATGCTGCAATGCGTGATGCTCACCGGACTTTGGTTCGTCGGTGAGCAAGCTGGGCTCGGCAACATCTATCGTGCGAGTCTCGCCCTCGTCGCAGCGTTGTTCGCACGGCAAACTTGGCGTGCCCGACATCGCGAAGGCAGCGCGTGTTTCGCCGCGTTTCTCGCCAATAATCAGGTGGGGTTGGTGGTGTTCGTCGGCATCGCGCTCGACTTCGCGGTCGCCGCTACCGCACAACACTGAACTTGGAGCGGCACGCCCGCCGCACTCGCTGCGGCAGATAGCGCGGCGCTCGCTGCCGCCAAGGTCGCACCGGTGGTGGACACGTCGTCGAGCAAAGCGATTCGTAGCGGTACGCGCGCGGACGCGGCCATTTTTTTCATAGCGAACGCCGCAGTGGGTACGGCGACGAACGCGTCGCGTACGTTGTCACGCCGCGCCGCAGCACCGAGCTCGGTTTGCGGTTGTGTCATGCGCGAGCGTCGCAACCATTGGCACACCGGCACCCCGAGCCAACGCCCGGCGTGCGAAGCAAGTAGTAACGCTTGGTCGAAGCCGCGTTCACGTCGCCGCTCGGCGTGCAACGCGACGGGCACGATCGCAACCGGCATGGATGATCGATCACGCGCGGCGAACGTCGCGATGCGCAGCCCGAGCAACGTGCCGAGCACGCGCGCGGGCCGCCGGTCGCCGTCGAACTTGAGCGCGCGCAGCGCAGCGGCAACCGGCTCGCGATAGTCGAACGCGATCCCGGGCTCGCCGGTCGCTCGATGCGGCCAAGTCTCGAGGCAAGCGGCGCACAGATCGATCGCGCCGAGATCACCCTCGCCGCCGCAGGCGATGCAGCGCGGTGGTAATAGCCAAAAACCGAACCGAACATGCCAAGGCAGACGCACCGTCCGGGCGGGCGATCGTCCGGTCAGGGCGCTCGCGAGCACCGCTGCGATCGCCTTGGACTCGATTGTCGACCGGAATGGTGTGCGCAAGTTGACAGGCTCCGAGCCGCGCCGGAACATCCCGGCCGCAGTGCCCGAGGCTGCACGGCGCCGCTGCACGATGCACGCACCGAATCCTGCCACTTCGACCGGAAACAGCATGCATAGCGCCACCACCGCCCCGATGCTCGGCGAAATTCGCCACGATTGGACCTGCGAGCAGATCGAATCTTTGTTCGCCCTGCCGTTCCAAGACCTGATCTTCGAAGCCCAAAGAATTCATCGCGAGCACCACTCGCCCAACACCGTGCAGATGAGCACGCTGCTGTCGGTGAAGACCGGCGCGTGCCCGGAAGATTGCGCCTATTGCCCACAAAGCGTGCGCTACGAAACCGGCCTCGACCGCGAATCACTGCTCGCCGTCGGCGAAGTGGTACGGGCCGCGCAAGCTGCGCAAGCCGCCGGCGCGACGCGTTTTTGCATGGGCGCCGCGTGGCGCACACCAAAGAAAAAGGACATGGAGGTGATGACCACCATGATCCGCGAAGTGCGCGCACTCGGGATGGAAACTTGCGCGACGCTCGGTATGTTGACGCGCGAACAAGCTCAAGAATTGCGCGCCGCCGGTCTCGACTATTACAACCACAACATCGACAGCTCGCCCGAGTTCTACGAGCAAATCATCACCACGCGCGAATTCGCCGATCGACTCGACACTCTCGAAGCGGTACGCGAAGCGGGCATGAACGTGTGCTGCGGCGGTATCGTCGGTATGGGCGAAACACTGCACGATCGCGCGCGCATGCTGCAGGTGCTCGCTAATTTGCCCCAGCACCCGGAAAGCGTTCCGATCAATCAATTGGTCGCGGTGCCCGGCACACCGCTAGCCGATGCTGCGCCGGTCGACCCGTTCGACTTCGTGCGCATGATCGCCGTCGCGCGCATTGTCATGCCGGCGTCGTACGTGCGGCTGTCGGCAGGGCGCGAGGCGATGAGCGACGAGCTGCAGGCGCTGACATTTTTGGCCGGCGCGAATTCCATTTTTTACGGCGAGAAACTGCTCACCACGGGCAATCCGGACGCCACGCGCGACCGTGGCTTGCTCGCGCGTCTGGGCATCGCGCCCGAGAGTGAGCGCGGTGCAGCGCACGCCTGACGCGATCGCCATCACGGCTACCCTGCACGAGCGGAGCCGCGAAGAGTTACTGGCACGACTTGAATATTTTTCGCTCGCGCCGCGAGTCGTACTCGATCTCGGCACCGGCACCGGCCATGCTGCTGCAGCGCTCGCGCGTCGCTTCGCAAATGCACGAGTTTTTACGGTCGATCTCGACGTGTCCGTGCTGCAAGTCGCCGGTCGCCAACTCGGTTGGCGCGACCGCTTCTTAGGCGGCCGCTTCGGCCATCCGTTCACTCGCATCGCCGCCGATGCGCGCGCCTTGCCGCTCGCTGACGGTTGCGTCGATCTCGTGTTCGGCAATTGCATGCTGCAGCGATGCGACGATTTGGATGCGGCGCTCGCAGAGATTCGTCGCGTGTGTGCACCGCGCGCGCTGTTCACCTTGTCGATGTTCGGAACGACCACGCCGCAGTTCAATGAATTCGTCGACATGCACGACCTCGGTAGTGCGCTGGTGCGTGCGGGGTTTCAAGAGCCCGTGCTCGACGTCGATCGACATCACGACCGACTCGCCGGCGCGCAGGTCAGTTGGGAAATCGTGCACGCCACGGCTTTTGCAGCAGCCACGGCCGAAGTCGTCGTGCCGCTCGCGCGACTCGGACGCAAAACTCGCCCATGAGCGAGGTCAAAGGTTGGTTCGTCACCGGTACCGACACCGGCGTCGGTAAAACGACGATCGCCTGCGCACTGGTGCGCGCGTTGCGCGCGCGGGCCGTTCGAGTTGCGGTCGCGAAGCCGGTCGCCTCCGGTGCGAAACGCACGGCGCAAGGACTGCGCAACGACGACGCGCTCGAACTCGCGGCGGCCGCGAACGTCGACGTGACCGCAACGCAGGATTACCAGCGGATCAATCCGTTCTGTTTCGAGCCGCCCATCGCACCTCATATCGCGGCGGCGGACGCCGGTGTGGCGATCGACGTCGCGGCGCTCGCCGCGCGCATTGGAACTAACGCCTCGGAAAACGACTGGCTGGTGGTCGAGGGTGCAGGCGGTTGGCGAGTGCCGCTCGACGCCACGCGCGACTTCTCGGACCTCGCCGTCGCGCTCGATCTCCCGGTCGTGCTGGTCGTCGGTCTGCGGCTCGGGTGCATCAACCACGCCTTGCTGAGCGCCGAATCGATCGCGGCTTGCGGGCTGAAACTCGCCGGCTGGATCGCCAACGGCATCGATCCGGGGATGGCCCGACAGGCCGAGAACGTCGCCACGCTGACCGCCCGACTCGGCATGCCGCCCGCGATGCTCGTACCGCATGGCGCTACAGTTGCCGAAACGGCGGCACTCGCCGAGCCGGCGATCGACCGACTGATGGTTGGTTTTTCGACTCGTCGGACCGGCTAAGCTGCTGAATCCGCTCGGGTTTCGGCGGGTGGCAGTATGCTTCGGCGCATCACCGGAGTCGTCATGCCGCCGTCCGCCACGCGCATCGAACTTGCCCCGAACTGCTCGCTCAGCATCGCCGGCGCGCGCTGGTTCTTCGCCAGTTGCTGCGTCGCCTCGTTCGGGGTCGCGGGCCTAGTCGCCTCGCAAGGTTTTTGGCCGGTGCTGCCGTTCGCAGGCCTCGAGATGCTGCTACTCGGCATCGCCTTAAAGCTCAGCCTCGCGCGTCGCCATCAAAAGCAAATCATTCTCATTTCGACCGAAGTCGTTGAAATCGAAGACCGTGACGCTGCGCACCGCGCGAGCGTCGTGTTCCCGCGTCACTGGGCGCAAGTTAGAATTCGCGCCGGGGGTTCGCCACTACATCCGAGTCGGCTCGTTATCGAGTCACACGGTCGCCGCCACGAAATCGGCTCGTTCCTGAACGAACAGGAGCGTCTCGGTCTCGCTGCTCGGTTGAAGCGTTTGATCGGCCGGATCGACGAATCCCCACCGCTGCCGACCCTCGGAGGCCAGGCTTGATGCCCCCTCGCAGCCGGTCGGCTTTGTTTTGATCAACAGGTCCGAGTGCATACAAAGATGTCCACAAAATTTCGTAACGTTCTTCGCAGCCTGGCCGCTCTCACGCTCGGCACCACCACTTCGCTGACGGCGCATGCGGGCTTCGGCGATCTCAACATGACGCGCGGCGTCACCGAAATATCCGAAAACATCTACTCGCTGCACATGACCATTTTTTGGTGGTGCGTCGCCATCGCATTTTTCGTATTCGGTTGGATGATCTGGTCGTTGGTCGCCTTCCGCCACTCGCAAGGCGCGAAGCCCGACACGCAAATGACCCACAGCACCAAAGCCGAAATCATCTGGACCGTGATTCCGGTCGTGATTCTGGTGATCATGGCGGTGCCGGCGGCGCGCTCGCTGATCGCCATCGAAGACACGTCGAACAGCGAGCTGTCGATCAAAGTCACTGGCTACCAATGGAAGTGGCAATACGACTATCTCGACGAGAAAGTCAGCTTCTTCTCGACGCTCGATCGCACCAGCAACGAAACTCGTCAGCTGCAGTCGGGCAAAGACCCGCGCGCCGTCGAAAACTATTTGCTCGACGTCGACAAACCTTTGGTCGTGCCCGAAGACACCAAAGTGCGTCTGCTGCTCACTTCGCAAGACGTGATTCACGCATGGTGGGTGCCGGCCTTCGGCCTCAAAAAAGACGCGATCCCGGGCACCGTCAACGAAATGTGGTTCAAGGTGAAGACCGGTAAAACCGGCGTTTACCGTGGACAATGCGTCGAGTTGTGCGGTCGTGACCACGGCTTCATGCCGATCGTCGTGAAGGTCGTCACCAAAGACGAATTCAAGGCGTTCGTCGCCGCGCAGAAATCCGCGCCGCCCGCCAGTGCACCGGCCGCCTCCGGCGCCGCACCCACCGTCGCGAGCGCCGGCGCCGGCACGCCGCCCCGCGGCTGAGTCCATCAAAGAATTCAACGAGAGCGATCAAGACCATGGCTAATACTGCACACGCCGATCACGCCCACGATCACCACGACCACAAGCCGCACGGCTTGAAGCGCTGGCTATACGCCACGAACCACAAAGACATCGGCACGATGTACTTGGTGTTCGCGTGCATCATGTTCTTCGGCGGCGGCGCGATGGCGCTCGTCATCCGCGCGGAACTCTTCCAGCCCGGCTTGCAGTTCGTCGATCCGAGCTTCTTCAACTCGATGACCACCATGCACGCGCTGCTCATGATCTTCGGCGGCGTGATGCCGGCGTGGACGGGGCTCGCGAACTGGATGGTGCCGATGCAAGTCGGCGCGCCCGACATGGCGCTGCCGCGCCTCAATAATTTCAGCTTCTGGTTGTTGCCGTTCGCGTTCACGTTGCTGCTCGGCACGCTGTTCGTCCCGGGCGGTGCACCCGCCGGCGGCTGGACGCTGTATCCGCCGCTCGTGCTGCAAGGCGGCGACAGCTTCCCGTTCACGATCTTCGCGATCCACTTGATGGGTATCTCGTCGATCTTGGGCGCGATCAACGTCGTCGTCACGATCCTCAACAT
Source organism: Gammaproteobacteria bacterium (assembly GCA_010027845.1). GTDB lineage: Bacteria > Pseudomonadota > Gammaproteobacteria > Steroidobacterales > Steroidobacteraceae > UBA964. The sequence goes on along the minus strand of RGUL01000025.1, from coordinate 17,257 downwards.
GCGCGCACCGGGCATGGGCCTGCTGCAAATGCCGCTGTTCTGCTGGACGTGGCTGATCACCGCATATTTGTTGATCGCCGTGATGCCGGTGCTCGCCGGCGCGGTGACGATGCTGCTCACCGATCATTTCTTCGGCACCACCTTCTTCACCGCGTCGGGCGGTGGTGACCCGGTGATGTTCCAGCACATCTTCTGGTTCTTCGGTCACCCCGAGGTCTACATCCTCATCCTGCCGGCGTTCGGCGTGGTGTCGGAGATCATCCCGACCTTCTCGCGCAAGCCGTTGTTCGGCTACGAGTCGATGGTGTACGCGACCGCCTCGATCGCGTTCCTGTCGTTCATCGTCTGGGCGCACCACATGTTCACCGTCGGCATGCCGCTCGCGGGTCAACTGTTCTTCATGCTCTCGACGATGCTGATCGCGATTCCGACCGGCGTTAAGGTGTTCAACTGGTGCGCGACCATGTGGAAAGGTTCGATCAGCTTCGAAACGCCGATGCTGTTCGCACTCGCATTTTTGTTCCTGTTCACCATCGGTGGCTTCTCGGGTTTGATGCTCGCGATCGCGCCGGCGGACTTCCAATATCACGACACCTATTTCGTCGTAGCGCACTTCCACTACGTGCTGGTACCGGGCGCCGTGTTCTCGATCATGGCGGGCGTGTACTACTGGCTGCCGAAGTGGTGTGGCCGCATGTACAACGAACGGCTCGGCAAGGCGCACTTTTGGTTGTCGGTGATCGGCGTCAACGTGCTGTTCTTCCCGCAACATTTCTTAGGTCTCGCCGGCATGCCGCGTCGTATCCCCGACTACTCGACGCAATTCGCCGACTGGAACATGGTGTCCTCGATCGGCGCCTTCATCTTCGGCTTCTCGCAGTTGTTGTTCGTCGCGGCGATTTGGAACGCGGTGCGTTCAGGCGAAAAGGCGCCGCAACGTCCGTGGGAAGGCGCGACCGGTCTCGATTGGGAACTGCCGACGCCGGCGCCTTACCACAGCTGGGAAACGCCGCCCGCGGCAAACATCCTGCCGAAGCCGGGTCATTGAGATGACCGACGTTTCTGCAGCCGACCGCGCGCGGCGCGTGCGCCGCAGCGCCTGGTTGTTCGGCTTGGTAGCGTTCGCGTTCTACGCCGGCTTCATTTTGTTGTCGGTCTTCGGTAATCGCGGATGATCGAGCGCGAGCGCGCCAATCGTCGCTTGACGCTACGCCTCTTCGGCGTCGCGTTGGCGGCGTTCGCGTTCGGCTTCGCGCTCGTGCCGCTCTACGACGTACTGTGCGACATCACGGGCGTCGGCAACCAAAAAAATCTTTTGAAAGCTTCGGTCGCGTTGTCGCACCCGGACGAAACGCGCACGGTCACCGTCGAATTCGTCGCCGACTTGCCGTCGGTCGGTAATTGGGAATTCGCGCCCGTGGTGACGTCGATGGAAGTGCATCCCGGTCGCCTCTACGAAGTCGACTTCGTCGCGCACAACCTCACCGGTCGCGACACCGTCGCGCAAGCCGTGCCGAGCATCGCACCCGGTAAAGCCACCGCTTATTTCCGTAAGACCGAGTGCTTCTGCTTCACGCCGCAATCGTTCAAGAAAGACGAGCAGCGCAACATGCCGGTGCGCTTCGTCGTCGATCCGGCGCTACCGAAGTATCTTGATCGCATCACTCTCGCCTACACCTTTTACGACAATACGACGCGGACCGCCGCGCTGAACTAGGAAGACGCTCATGGCCACCACTCACGCTTCGCACCATCACGACGACAAATACTACGTGCCGCACGACAGCCACTGGCCGATCTACGGCTCGGTGTCGTTGTTCACGCTGATGCTCGGCCTCTGCGGCTGGCTGAACGAGTGGTACGGCCCGTACGTGTTCGTCGCCGGACTTTTGATGGTGGTCGGTTTGTTCGTCGGCTGGTTCAACGTCGTGATCGGCGAAAACCAAAAAGGTATGTACAACACGCAGGTCGACCAATCGTTCCGCATGGGAATGATGTGGTTCATCTTCTCGGAAGTGATGTTCTTCGCCGCATTCTTCGGCGCCTTGTTCTACGCGCGGCAGTTGTCGGTGCCTTGGCTCGGCGGCGAAGGCGCGAAGATGTTCAACAAATTGCTGCTCTACAAAGATTTCGACAACGCGTGGCCGACCAACGGCCCGGCGCGGGTCGGTCCGCGCGACGACGGCTCGTTCGAGGTGATTCCGGCCTTCGGCTTGCCGGCCATCAACACGGCGATCCTGCTGCTATCGGGCGTCACGATCACCATCGCGCACCACGCCTTGAAAGAAGGCAAGCGCAGCATCCTCAACATTTTCTTGGCGGCGACGTTCCTGCTCGGCTTTTTGTTCGTCTACTTGCAGGCCAAAGAATACTCGCACGCCTACACGGAACTCGGCCTCAAGCTCTCGACCGGCATCTACGGCTCGACGTTCTTCATGCTGACCGGTTTCCACGGCATGCACGTCACGCTCGGTGCGATCATGCTGCTCGTGATCTGGCTGCGCACCATGAACGGCCACTTCACGCCGCAACGCCACTTCGGTTTCGAAGCAGTGGCGTGGTACTGGCACTTCGTCGACGTGGTGTGGCTCGGACTGTTCGTATTCGTCTATTGGGTCTGACGGCGTGGGTCTGATGGCGATGCCGCGCGACTAGTCGCGGCAACCGGCGATCAGCCGGGCGTGCCGAGCGGCTGAATGATGCCGAGCGCCCACGCGACCATTAGCGCGAGGAACAAGCCCACCGACAACGCGACACGCATCGTCAAGGCGCGCACCATCTTTTTGGAGTCGCCCTTGTCGGTCATGAGGTGAAACAGCGCGCTGCCGAGGCTGAACACGATGCCGAGCATCACCAGCGCGACGAGCGTACGGAACGGGTCCAAAGGTCACCTCCGGAAAGCGTTATTATAGGCACGTGCCGATCCGAATCGCTTTCGGTCGCCGCGTGTTCGCTCCCTCCTTGCTGACCACCGTCGCAACCTTGGTGTTGCTGCCGTTGTTCGTCGGGCTCGGGCGCTGGCAGTGGCACCGCGCCGAATACAAGCAGCAACTCGAAGCGCAGTTCGTCGCGAGTGCCGCGCAACGTGTCGTGCTCGGTGCGCAAACGACGGCGAGCTTGCCGCGCTACACGCCGATCGTGGCGCGCGGCAGTTGGGACGCACGCCGACAGTTTTTGCTCGACAATCGCACGCGCGACGGGCGCGCGGGCTACGACGTGCTGACCCCGCTGCAACTTGCAGATGGTCGCTGGTTGATCGTCGATCGTGGTTGGTTGCCCGCGAGCGGCTATCGCGAGCGATTGCCCGACGTGACGAGCACGCTCGTCGCCGTCGCAACCGAAGCCGAGGTCGCCGGTCGTTTGGACGATTGGCCGGCAGCGGGTCTCGAATCGGGGCGTGCAGCACCGGCGACGTCGGGTGCCTGGCCGCGGCTCACGAGTTATCCGCACGCCGAAGAAATCGCGCGGGCACTCGCGACGCCGACCGACCCGACGCCACGCGTCGAAGCGCGCGTGTTGTTGCTCGACGACGCGGCGCCGAACGGCTACCGACGCCAGTGGCGGCCGTTCGTCAAAGGTCCGGAACAAAACTGGTCGTATGCAGTCCAGTGGTGGAGCTTCGCGGTGTTGTTGTCGGTGTTGTACGTAGCGCTGAACACGAAGAAAAAGGTGCAGGAATGAGCGAGGGCAACGGACTTCCGCCCAAACAAGGTCGTACTGTGGTGATCGGTGTAGCCGCGCTGTTTTTCGTGCCGTTGCTCGCCGCCTTTTATCTTTACTACGCCGGCGGCTGGCGTCCCGCGGGTCGCACCAATCACGGTGAGTTGGTGACGCCGGCGCGCCCGTTGCCGATCGCGAGTTTCGCGCAACCCGATGGTAAGCCGGCGGGCGAGACCAACTTCCGTGGCAAGTGGACACTCGTATATCTCGGCGACGGTCGGTGTGCCGAAGATTGTCAGCGTGCGTTGTGGGTGATGCGTCAAACGCGGGTGCTGCTCGCGCAAGACATGGACCGCGTGCAGCGCGTGTTCGTCGCCGAGCAAAATTGCTGCAACCTGAGCTTCTTGCACACCGAACATCCGGGCCTCGCTTTACTCACGCCGCTCGATGCGGCGGCGTGGCTCGCCGAATTTCCACGCACCGACACTGCGCATTCGCTATACGTCGTCGATCCACTCGGTAATTTGATGATGCGCTTCGATGCCCGACAGAATCCCAAAGGTTTGCTCACCGACCTGCAAAAACTTTTGAAGCTGTCGCACATCGGTTGAGCGAGGACGATACCCGCATGAACAAGATCGACATTCCCGGCGCCGTCGCCCTGCGACGGCTCGCCTTCATCGGCATGCTGCTAGGCCTCGTGGTCGTGGTGCTCGGCGCCTGGGTGCGACTCACCGACGCCGGTCTCGGCTGTCCGGATTGGCCGGGCTGTTACGGCCACGTCACGCCGGACGCCGCGGCGCGAGTACCCGGCCAAGTCGAATCGTACGACCCGGGTTGGGACTTCGATTCAGGCAAAGCCTGGCGCGAAATGATCCATCGCTACGCGGCGAGTACGCTCGGTTTCATCATCGTGCTGATCGCCGCGATCGCCTTCGCCTATCGCCGCGAACGTCCGCTGTCACCGACCTTCGCCGCCGTCTTGCTACTCGTCGTGTTGATGCAAGGCGCGCTCGGCGCTTTCACGGTCTGGTGGCTCGTGAAACCTTTGGTCGTGGTGCTGCATTTGATCGGTGGTCTCACGACCGTGAGCATGCTCGCTTGGACTTGGCTCACGATGCGCCGCACCACCGGCATCGTCACACCCGAACCGGGCGCAACCAAAATTCCGCAGCTCGATGCAGCGCGCCGCGCAGCCGTGATCGCCACTGTGATCGTCGCTTTCCAAATCATGTTGGGCGGTTGGACGAGCAGCAACTATGCGGCGGTGTCCTGTCCCGATTTGCCGACCTGTCAAAACCAATGGTGGCCTAGCGGCATGGATTTCCGTGAGGCGTTCGTGCTCTGGCGTGGGCTCGACATCAACTACACCGGTGGCGTGCTCGAACATCCGGCGCGCGTCGCGATCCACTTCACCCATCGTCTCGGCGCGTTGATCGCAACGTTGGCGGTGTTTTGGGCTGCGTTGTCGACGCTGCGCGTCGCACCGACCACGCTCGTGAGACGCGCCGCGTTATGGGCTCTAGGCGCACTCGGCCTGCAATTGTCGATCGCGATCGCGATGATCCTGCACGCCTTTCCGTTGCCGCTCGCAGCCGGTCACAACGGTGGTGCAGCCGTGCTGCTGCTGTCGATGATTCTGCTCAATCGAAGATTGCGGGAGCAGTGAAGATGAACGCACCCGCTGCCGCCGTGCAGACGCGCCCGACTTGGCGCCTCTATCTCGAACTGACCAAGCCGAAAGTCGTCGCACTGATCGTATTCACTGCGATCGTCGGCACGCTGCTCGCCGTGCCGGGCGTGCCGCCGCTCGATGCGCTCGTATTCGGTAATCTCGGTATCGCACTCGCGTCCGGTTGCGCGGCGACCATCAACCACGTGCTCGATCAAAAAATCGACGAGCAAATGTCACGCACGCGCGGCCGTCCACTGCCGACCGGCGGTCTCGGCACGACACAAGCACTGACGTTCGCGGCAGCGCTCGGTGTAGCCTCGATGTTAATTCTTTGGTGGTTGGTGAACCCGCTCACGGCGGTGCTCACGTTCGCGTCATTGATCGGCTATGCCGTGATCTACACCGTGTGGCTGAAGCGTGCGACCTCGCAGAACATCGTCATCGGTGGTGCAGCAGGCGCAGCACCGCCGATCCTCGGTTGGGCGGCGGTGACGAATTCGATCGAGCCGCAAGCCTTGTTGCTGTTCCTCATCATCTTCATCTGGACGCCACCGCACTTTTGGGCGCTCGCGATCGCGCGGCGCGATGAATATGCGCGCGCCGGCATTCCGATGTTGCCGGTCACGCACGGCATCCCCTACACGCGTTTGCAGGTGCTGCTCTATACGGTGTTGTTGGTGCTGATCGCGCTACTACCGTATCTCACGCGCATGAGCGGGCTCATCTACCTCGGCGCTGCCCTCGTGCTCAACGGCCGATTTTTGTATTACGCGCTGCAACTGAAGTTGAGCGACCGTGCCGAACTGCCGATGAAAGTGTTCCGCTTCTCGATCACTTATTTGATGTGGATGTTCGTCGCGCTGCTCGTCGACCACTATCTGCCGACGACGCAGTTACCGACCCCTTATCCGATCTGATCACCGACGAACGGGTTGCTGCGTCGCTCGGCGCCGAAGGTCGACGTCGGCCCGTGCCCGGGCACGAAGGTGATGTCGTCACCGAGCGGAAACAACTTACCGCGGATCGAATCGATCAGTTGGGCGTGGTTGCCGCGCGGGAAGTCGGTGCGGCCGATCGACCCAGCGAACAACACGTCACCGACGATCGCGAAACGTTCGGCACGCGAGACGAACACCACGTGACCCGGCGTGTGTCCGGGACAATGCACGACGTCGAGTTCGCCCGCGCCGACCGTGACCCGATCGCCGTCGTGCAACCAACGAGTCGGCACGAACGTGCGCGCCGGCGGAAATCCGTAAGCCGCCGCTTGTGCGGGCAAACGCTCGATCCAAAAAAGATCTTCCTCATGTGGACCCTCGATCGGCACACCGTGGCGCTCGGCGAGTTCGGCGACCGCACTCGCATGGTCGAGATGGGCGTGGGTCACCAAAATTTTCTCGAGCGTGAGGCCGCGCGCTTCGAGACGCGCCGTGATGCGCGGCAAATCGCCACCCGGATCGACCACCGCCGCGCGTCGGGTCACTTCGCACCACAACACCGTGCAGTTTTGTTCGAAGGCCGTGACCGGCACGATGTCGATGTTCATGCGTGGAATTATGCCGTAAGCGCAGCTTTGGCATACTCGCCGGCGTGATCATCGAAAGACTGTGGCCGGATAACGCCTGGCGTAACTTCCACTATCTCGTCGCCTGCGAAACGACCGGTGAAGCGCTCGCCATCGATCCGCTCGATTGGGAGTTGGTGTTATCGACGGCACGCACACGCGGCTGGGACGTCACGCACATCCTCAACACCCACGAACATCGCGATCACACCGGTGGCAATGCGGATTTGCGGGCGGCAACCGGTGCGCGCGTGCTCGCGCACGCAGGTGCCGGCGCGAAAATCGCGGGCATCGACCGCGGCTTGCGCGAGGGTGACGTCGTGCGCATCGGGCGTGATGTCGAGCTCGAATGTCTCGACACACCGGGCCATACCCGCGCGCATCTTTGTCTGCTCGCGCACGGCGACACACCGGCTTTGCTCTGCGGCGATACGTTGTTCAACGCCGGTGCAGGCAATTGCCACAACGGCGGCGACCCGGAAGCGCTCTACGACACGTTCGCACGGCTCGCAAAATTACCGGATGCGACGGTGGTGCATCCGGGCCACGACTATCTCGCGCGTAATCTCGCCTTCACGCTCGATCGTGAGCCGGGCAACACCGATGCCGCAGCCTTACTCGCGCGCGTCGACGACGGCGCTCGCGGTGGCGCGGCGGCGCCGCTCACGACACTCGGTGACGAGCGGAAGATCAATACGTTCTTCAGGCTGGAACAGCGCGAGATCGTTGCGCGACTGCGCGCGACGTTTCCGGAGTTGTCGGTCGCGCCGACCAGCAAAGAAATATTTTTGAAACTGCGCGAACTGCGCAATCGTTGGTGAGCCGCGCGCGGCGTCAGCGCCGCTCGACGAGATCGACCCGCAGTCCGGCGGGCGATGTTAGCGTCGCCATGTGCTGCTTGCCGAAGATCGTCTCGACGACACCGTGATCGACGGGCGCAGCACGCATCGCACCGGCGCCCGCGTCGGTCTGCAACTGGGCAGCGCGCGCCAATACGGCCGCGACGTCGGGCACGAAGAACGTCACCGACAGCAAGCCGCGCGCCGGAGCTTTGATGGTCGGATACAGGTCGTTGCTCTTCACGCCTTCGTATTGGACGATTTCGAGTCGACCGTAGTCGTAATCAGGTGCGCCGAAGATTCGCACGTCGAGGGCACCGCCCGGCGGTAAACCGATCGTGCGCTCGACTTCCGGCCCGCTGAAACGGTGATAGGACGCTTCGTTCATCGCGAGCACACGCTCAAAGAACGCCTTCTCGCGTTTGTTGTCGGGCGAGGTCGCGACGATCTGTGGCGCGACCCCATAACCTTTGGGGCTGGTCGGTTCGGGTTTACCTTCCTGCTCGAGGAACACGAGATTGACGGCATCGGGTCCGGGTAAATGCACTTCGTGCACCACCACGCCGTCAGTTTCGAAACGGCCGATTTTGGAGCGAAATTGATAGCCGGCCGCTTCGAGTTCGGCGTGGCGCGCGAAGATGTCGCGCGCAGCGATGTCGATGCTCTTCAGCACGAGATCGGTCGGTGCGGCATTTTCGCGGATCGCCGCGCCCGGCAACTTGAAGCGCACGAGATGTACGCCACCTTGCGCCATGCCGGGTGTGAGCAGTAGCGCTTGATCGATGATCGCATCGGGCGCGACGCCCCAAAGACGCGCGAGCTGCGGATCGGTGCCGACGCGCCGCACGACCACTTGCATACCGAAGCGCTGTACCCACAACGCCAAGGCGAGATCCATATCGGCGACGCTGAGAACGACGTACGCATAGGCACGCGGATCGACGGCAACGGCAGCAGGTGCGGATGACACGGGGGCAGACTCCTCATTCGTCGCGGGTGGGGCAGGCAGCGGCATGCGTTGCAACGGTGCGAACAGACTGCACGATGCGAGCAGCACACACACGAGCACCGATGACACACGCAGCATGCCGGGCAGTATACTCCGCAGCCCTTCAGCCAGCCTGCGACCGCCTGCGACTGCGATGGACGTCACGCCGATTCTCGATCCTCTCAACGACGCCCAGCGCGAGGCGGTGACCGCGCCGATCGGACCGGTTTTGGTGCTCGCTGGTGCGGGCTCGGGCAAGACCCGCGTACTCACGCATCGCGTCGCATGGCTCATACAAGCCGAAGGTGCCTCGGCGCACAGCATCCTCGCCGTCACCTTCACCAACAAAGCGGCCGGCGAAATGCGCGCGCGCATCGAGACATTGCTCGGTATGCCGGGTGCAGCACTTTGGATCGGCACGTTCCACGGCATCGCGCATCGCTTGTTACGGCTGCATTGGCGCGAGGCGGGCTTGCCGCAGTCGTTCCAAATTCTCGACGGCGACGATCAACTGCGGCTCATCAAAAAAATTCTCAAAGCGCAGAATCTCGACGAGACGCGCTGGGTGCCGCGCGACGTTCAATATTTCATCAATCACCACAAAGACGAAGGGCTGCGCCCGAAGAGTTTGAAGGACGGTAACGACCCGACACGCCAGCAACTCATCAAGCTCTACCAAGACTATGAGGCCGCTTGTCAGCGCGCCGGCGTCGTCGACTTTGCGGAGCTTTTGCTGCGCGCCTTCGAATTGTGGCGCGACAACGCAGAGTTGCTCGGTCACTACCGCCGCCGCTTCCGACACGTGCTGGTCGACGAGTTCCAAGATACCAACACGATCCAATACGGTTGGACCAAAATGTTGGTCGGCTCGGAAGGTGCGCCGTTCGTCGTCGGCGACGACGATCAATCGATCTATCGCTGGCGCGGTGCGCGCGTCGAAAATCTGCAGACCTTCCGTCGCGATTTCCCGCACGCGCGCCTGGTTCGCCTCGAACAAAACTACCGCTCGACCGGCACCATCCTGCAGGCGGCGAACGCCTTGATAGCCCACAACGGTGGGCGACTCGGAAAAAATCTTTGGACGAGTGGTGCGCAAGGCGAGCCGATTCTGCTCTATGCAGCCTTCAACGAACGCGACGAAGCCGACTTCGTGTTACAGCGCATCAAAGACTGGGTCGCGGGCGGCGGCCAGCGTCGCGAGATCGCCATCCTCTATCGCTCGAACGCACAGTCGCGTGTCTTCGAAGAAGCGTTTTTATCAGCGCGGATTCCGTACAAAGTTTACGGCGGCCTGCGCTTTTTCGAGCGTGCGGAAATCAAAGATGCGCTCGCTTATCTTCGTTTGATCGCCAACCGTCACGACGACACGTCGTTCGAGCGCGTCGTCAACCTGCCGACCCGCGGCATCGGCGCGAAGAGCATTGATCTACTACGCGAACGCGCGCGTACCGACGGCACCTCGCTCTGGACCGCGGCGACGGTGTGCAGCGCGAACGGCGCGTTAGGGGCGAAAGCGGCGGCGGCCGTGCACGGTTTTTTGCAGCTCGTCGAACGTATGGCGCACGACACCAGCGGGCTCGCACTGCACGAGATCGTCGATCAAATGTTGAACGCCAGCGGTCTTCTGGAACATTACCGCAAAGAAAAGGCCGAGCGTGGTGAAGCGCGGGTCGACAACTTGCTGGAACTCGTCTCGGCCGCGCGTGGTTTCGAGCCCGATCGCGTCGATGGCGAACCCATGCCGCCGCTCGAGTCGTTTCTCGCCCACGCCGTGCTCGAATCGGGCGAGGGACAGGCTGAGGCGTGGGAGGACTGCGTACAAATGATGACGCTGCACACCGCGAAAGGTCTCGAATTTCCGGTGGTGTTTTTGTCGGGCATGGAAGACGGACTCTTTCCGCACCAGCGCTCGCTCAACGATCTCGACAGTCTCGAAGAAGAGCGACGACTCGCCTATGTCGGTACCACGCGCGCGATGCGCCACCTCTACATCACCTACGCCGAGCAGCGTCGCTTGCACGGTATCGACTCGTACGGACAGCCGTCGCGCTTCATCAAGGAAATCCCCGAAGAATTACTCGAAGAAGTGCGGCCGCGCGTCCATGCGCGCGGTTTCGCTGCCGGCAGCTACGGCGGTGGCGAACGCGCACTGCGCGGTGGGCCGAGCGCGCTGCGCGAAGAGACCGCGGCACCCGGCCTCAAACTCGGTGCGCGCGTCCGCCACCCGAAATTCGGCTCGGGCGTGGTGCTCGCCGTCGAAGGTCAGGGGCCGAACGCCCGCATTCAGGTGAACTTCGAAGATGCGGGCAGCAAGTGGCTGATGATGCAGTACGCGAACCTCTCGCTCGGCTAAACTGCCGGCATCATGACCGAATCTAATTTCGCGGCGCGGCTCGCACGCGCCATGCACGATCACGATTCGCTAGTCTGCGTCGGCCTCGACCCCGAGCCGGAAAAATTTCCGCCCGCGTTCCGAAATTCGCCGCGGGCAATTTTCGAGTTCAATCGCGCCATCGTCGATGCGACCGCAGATCTCGTCTGCGCCTTTAAGCCGCAGATCGCCCATTACGCCGCACTTGCCGCCGAAGACCAACTCGCAGACACCATCGCGTACATTCGCGAGCGTGCGCCGGGCGTACCGGTGATCCTCGATTCGAAACGTGGCGATATCGGCAGCACCGCAGAAAAATACGCGCACGAGGCGTTCGGACGTTACGGTGCCGACGCCGTCACGATCAACCCCTATCTCGGTTTCGATTCCGCCGAGCCGTTCTTGAAGTATGCCGACAAAGGCATCGTGGTGTTGTGCCGCACTTCCAACAAAGGCGCGCGTGAATTCCAAGATCTGGAAGTCGACGGTCGTAAGCTCTATCAAATCGTCGCCGAACACGTCGCTCAAAAGTGGAATGCGAACGGCAACTGCCTGCTGGTGGTCGGTGCGACCTATCCCGCGGAGCTCGCCGATATCCGTGCCCGTACCGGTGAGATGACTTTTTTGGTGCCGGGCGTCGGTGCGCAAGGCGGCGACGTGAACCTCGCCGTGCGCAGCGGTATGACGAAATCGGGTGGTGGCCTCGTGATCAACTCGTCACGGGGTATTCTCTATGCGGGCGCGGGCCCGTCGGGCTTGAGCGACACGTTCGCCGCGGCGGCGCGGCACGCGACGCTCGAGCTGCGCGCTGCGATCAACGCTGCGCGTCGCTGACGATCGAATCGAAGAAGGGGGGGCTAGCATGTTGAAACTCACGCGTTATCAATGGACCGTGCTCGCAGCCGCCTGGCTAGGCTGGGGTTTCGACGTCTTCGACGGTCTGCTCTTCAATTACGTCGCACCGAACGCCGTGCCGACACTGCTCGGTTTGACCATCGGTTCGCCGGAAGCGAAAGCGGCCACGCTCTACTGGACCGGCACGCTCACGGCGCTCTTTTTATTGGGCTGGGCAGCGGGTGGCGTACTGTTTGGCCCGATTTCCGATCGCTACGGCCGTCGTCGTGTGTTGATGTGGACGATGGTGCTCTATGCGCTCGGCACCGGGTTGTGTGCATTCGTCACCAACATCGAGCAGCTCATTCTTTGTCGCTTGATCGCGAGCCTCGGCATCGGTGGCGAGTGGGCGGCGGGTAGTGCACTAGTCGCCGAGGTCGTGCCCGAAGAGTCGCGCGTCGAGGCCGGCGCCTTACTCTACACCTCGGCACCGCTCGGCCTGTTTCTCGCCACCTTCGTGAACGCCAAGATCGCGGGCGGTTGGTTCGCGGGTGCGCCGGAGACGTCGTGGCGTTATGTGCTGCTTTGCGGCTTGATTCCAGCGGCCGTCGCTTTTGTAGTGCGAATGTTCGTCAAAGAGCCGGAACGTTGGCGGGCTGCAGCGACACAAACGATCGCGACACCGCGACTCGCCGCGATCTTCACGCCGGAAATTTGGCCCCGCACGCGTAGCGCGTTGTTGATGACCTTGGTCGCGCTGCTGATGTGGTGGAGCTGTAATGCCTTCATCCCGGTGGTGGCAGCGACGCTCGCACAAGCCGAGGCGCTGCAACTCGGTCTTGAAAAAGCGGCAACCGGTGCGCTGGTCGAATCGTGGAAAACGCAAGCGACCACGTTCTTCAATTTGGGCGGTCTCATCGGCACGCTGCTCACGATCCCGGTAGCGAAATCTTTGGGCCGCAGGCCGATGTTCGCACTCTACTTCGCGCTGTCGGCGATCGCCTTGCTCACAACCTTCGGTCTCGACTTACCGTCACAGACCCGCCTCTATCTCTACTTCTTCATCGGCCTGACCGTGTTCGGTATCTTCGGCAGCTTCACGTTCTATTTGCCGGAATTGTTCCCGACCCGATTGCGCGCGACCGGCGCGGGCTTTTGCTACAACATCGGTCGTGTGGTCGCCGCCGGTGGGCCGTTCATGGTGGGCGCGATCGCGGCAGCCGGCGCCGGTGACCCGGCGATCGTACTGCGCACGTTGTTCTACATCGGCTTCGTGCCGGTGGTCGGCTTGTTGTTGATTCCGTTGGCCGTCGAAACGCGCGGTCAACGCATGCCGGATTGATCGTGGACGTCGTCGCCCACGTCATCCTCGGCATCGTCGAGGGACTGACGGAATTTTTGCCGATCTCGAGCACCGGCCATCTGATTCTGACGCGTGCCTTGCTGGGTCTCGACGGTGCCGCAGTGGAACTCGAACTCATCGTCATTCAAGGCGCAGCGATTCTCGCCGTCTGCTTCGAATATCGACTGCGGTTGTGGCAAACCGCGATTTCGCTACATCGCGATACGGCTGCGCGGCGCTTCGTCCTTAACCTATTCGTCGCATTTTTGCCGCTCGCGATCTTGGGGCTCGCCTTCGAACATTGGATCGAACGCGTCTTGTTCGCGCCGATTCCGGTGGCGATCGCGCTGGTCGTGGGCGGCGTGTTAATTCTTTGGGCAGAGCGACGACGACACGTCGAGCGCATCACGCGCGTCGAAGATTTGCGCGCCGTCGATGCCTTCAAAGTCGGTGCTTTTCAGGCGCTGGCGTTGATGCCGGGCACCAGCCGCTCGGCGGCGACCATCCTCGGCGGTCTGTTCAACGGTCTCGATCGACGCACCGCGACCGAGTTCTCGTTCTTCGTCGCGATTCCGACTTTGCTCGCCGCCACGTTCTATAAATTGTGGAAGGCGCGCGCGTTGCTGTCGGCGTCGGAGATCGACGCCTTATTGATCGGCAGCGTGGTTGCATTCATCGTGGCGCTGGTCACCATTCGCATGCTGCTGCGCTTCGTCGCACGGCATTCCTTCGCCGTATTCGCGTGGTATCGAATCGTGTTCGGCGGCGCGATTCTCCTTACGTGGCAGCTCGGTTGGGTTGCCTGGTGAGGATGCGTTCGAAGAACGACGGGCCTTCGTCCAGCTTCGGACTTTGATCGAATAGCGGCGTGTAGGCGCGGGCACGCTGCAAATAGTCGGCGTCGTGCTGTTCGACGTTCTGCAGTTTCACGCCGTCGAAATGCCAAATCACGTGGCCGGGCGCATCGCCCATGCCGAGCCACGGCTCCCACGGTCGGATGTTCCAGCCGCTCACCGTCGCCGCAGGTGTGGCGATGCGCGTATCGAATAATTGGTCGACGGGTGCCGACAGTGTCGCCACCTCGCGCGTCGGCTGTTTCAAGATCGGCGGGAAATTCGAGGCAGCACGTAAGCGCACGAAGCCGGCTTCGAGCGTCCATTCGGGATGCAGCGGCTCGTCCGGATACGACTGCGGAAAGGCGCGTTTCATGCTGCCGAAGTATTCGCCATTGGTGGTGAAGAACTCACCCTCTTTGTGGCGGATGAAACTCGCCGGCACTTTACCGACGTAACCGTTGAGCGGGTTCCGGAATTCTTCGACGAAGCGATTGCTGCCGAGCTCTTCGAAGAACGACAACGTCGACGAATAACGCACCCAAGAGCGTTCGTCGCGTCGTTCCCACCAACTGCTCTCACTACCGCGCAACGCGATCAAAGGCTGGACACCGGTCGGCTGCACGCCGTAGACCACGATGCGCGTTTTCCACGTCACGCGCTCGGTGCCCGTCGTGCCTTGGATGCGTACCAAGGTGCGCAGCATCGACTCGGGATCGGTCGGTAACTGCGGTGCAGCTTGCTTAGGCTGCGTGACATTCGCCGCGTGCGCGACGGTCGCACCGACGATGCCGGCTGCGACGCCGGCTGCACCCACCGCCGTCAACAAAGAACGCCGATCGATCGGAGTATTCATTTTGCAGTCACCTCGGTTGAGTCGAAGGATGGGTAGCGACCGAGCGTCAACAACAGCAACGCGCCGACGACGAACATGATGGCCGCCGCGAACAACATCGCATCGTAACTGCCGGTGCTGTCGCGCACCCAGCCGTACAACGTGGCCGAAACGGCGGTCGACATACCGAAGGCCATGTAGAGCATGCCGTAGATTTGCCCGTAGTTCGCCATACCGAAATAACGACCGGCGAGATAGGCGATCAAATCGGTTTCGGCACCCGACGAAAATCCCAATAAAAAAGCGGCGAGCACCGCCATGCTCGGCGTCAGAGCATGATCGGTGGCGAGTAAATAGCAGGACACCGCCGGCAGACAAAGAATCGGCAACGTAACGAGCGGCGCCCAAAAACGATCGAGCAACAAACCGGTGATGATGCGCCCGGCGAAGATGGACAAACCGAACACGCCCATCACGCTTGCGGCTTGCGCAGGCGTGAAGCCTTGCGCACCGAGCATCGAGGGCATGTGCACGAGTGCGCCGCCGTAGGCGACCGAGATCAAGACGATCGACACCCACAGCGCATAGAACCGATATTCGCGCAGCGCCTCGCCGAGCGTGCGACCCGCGAGCACGAGACCACCACCCGCCGCCGTCACGAGTTCGGCTGGTCGTTCTTCGGCGCGCGGTTCGCGAAACCAAGCTAAGCCGACGGGCAGCGCGACGGCGAGCGGCAACAAGGCGAGCAAGGCAAAACTTTCTCGCCAACCAAAGTGGGTCACGAACTGCACCGTGAGCGTCGGTAGCAACATGGCCGAGATGCTGGTGCCGACCAACGTCAGACCGAGTGCGAGACCACGATGACGGAAGAACCAAAGATTGATGGCGCGCGACCAAGTGATCGGCGTCGAGCCAATGCCGACGAGACCGATCAAAGTCCATAGTCCGTAGTACCAAGCGAGCGTGCCCGGAATCAGTGCAAAGGATGCGAACACCAGCCCGAATGCGGTCAAAGATCCGAGCGCGACGCGTCGTACGCCGTAGCGATCGGCGAGCCAGCCGAAGAGCGGCGCGAGCAGCGCACCGAGCACGCCGTACACCGTGACGCCGAAACTCACTTCGGCTTTGGTCCAACCGAATTCGCGTTGCAGCGGTTCGATGAAAAACCCGATGGTGTTGTACGGTAATGGCGACGCACCAAAAGCCGTGCCGAGCAACGATGCGATCAACACGCGCCAACCGCGCGTGAATTCACCGGGGCCGGTACGGGTGTCGAGAGCGGTGCTTGGGATAGCCTTCCCGACGGCCCGGGAGTACGCTACGCCGCCATGAAAATCGTGATTCTCGGCGCCGGACAAGTCGGGCGCACGGCGGCCTACCAGCTCGCACGCGAGGAGGCCAACGAAGTCACGGTGGTCGACACGAACGAAGCGCTGCTGCGCGATCTGCAAGATCGCCTCGATATCCGCACCGTGTGTGGCAACGCCTCGTTCCCGACCGTGCTCGACGCCGCCGGCGCACGCGAAGCGGACATTCTCGTCGCGCTCACGAGTTCCGACGAAACCAACATGATGGCTTGCGAAGTCGCCTACACCCTCTATCGCACACCGACCAAGATCGCGCGTATCCGCTCGCCCGAATACACCCGCCACCCGAAGTTGTTCAGCGCCGAAGCGTTGTCGGTCGACGTCTGGATCAGCCCCGAACAACTAGTCACCGAATACATCGAGCGCTTGATTCGCTATCCCGGCGCCCTGCAAGTGCTCGATTTCGCCGACGGCCGCGTGCGACTCGTCGGTCTCGGAGCGCGCAAGGGCGGGCTACTCGTCGGTCAGGCACTGCGTAATTTGAAGGCGCACATCCCGAACACCGAAGCGCGCGTGGTCGCGATCTACCGCAACGGGCGCAGCGTGCTCTGCAAAGGCGACACGGTGATCGAAGACGGCGACGAGGTGTTCTTTCTCGCGGCCAAAGATGACATCAAAAGATTCATGGCCGAGATGCGCAAAGAAGAAAAACCGGTGCATCGCGTGGTGATCGCCGGCGGCGGGCACATCGGCTACTCGCTCGCCAAGCAGCTCGAAAAATCGAATCAAGTCAAAGTCATCGAGCGTGACTCCAAGCGGGCGCGCAAGATCGCCGAAAATCTCGAGCATGCGATCGTGCTCGAAGGCGATGCGGCCGACGAAGAACTTTTGATCGAAGAGAACATCGACTCTTGTGACGTGTTCTGTGCGCTGACGAATTCAGAAGAGTCGAATATTTTGTCAGCGATGCTCGCCAAGCGACTCGGTGCGTCGAAGGTGATGGCGCTCA
>RGUL01000024.1 GCA_010027845.1 Gammaproteobacteria bacterium | reverse complement strand
TGGTGTGTCCGACGAGACGATTTTACAAGCCGAACAGCGCGGCGACGTGTTGCCGACCACGCGCGCGATGCGTGCCTGGATTTGGGAACTCGCGAGCATTCGTCATTTGAGCGAGTCGTGTGCGGGCATCATGGTCGCGCTCGAGGGTCAATTGCCGACGCTGTATCCGAAATACGTCGAGGCGATGCGCAAGATGGGTTTCAGCGACGATGACATGGAGTTTTTCCACGTCCACATCGAAGGCGACACGGAGCATGCGCACGTCGGGCTAGAACTCACCGAGCGCTACGCGACCACTGTCGAGATTCAGCAACGCGCCATCGCCGCGGTGCGTGCCTCGGCGGAAATGCGCTTTTCGATGCTCGACGGAATCCACGCGCGACTGTTGGCCAAACGCGCTGCATGAGCAAGATCGGCGCGGCGCAGGCTCCGGTGACGCTGGTTACCGGAGCAGCCGGCGGCCTCGGTCGCGCTGTCGTTGCGCGGCTGCGCGATCGTGGACATCGCGTGTGGGCGACCGATTTGGCGCTGGCGGAAATTCCGTGCGGTGCGCCGATGGGTGTGTCGAGTCTGGATGTCACCGACGCCGCCGCCGTGCAGGAATGTGTGACGCGTATCGCGGGCGAGTGGGGTCGGCTCGATCACGTCGTGCATCTCGCCGGACGCGCGGGCCGTGGGCCACTCGATGACGTTACTTTAGAAGACTGGAATTCTTTGTTGGCGGTCAATTTGACCTCGGCGTTCGTGTTGGCGAAAGCCGCGCACCGCGCGCTGGGTCACAGCAAAGGCACGTTGACGCTGACTTCGTCCACCAACGGCCTCAATGGTGGCAGTGCGCTCTCCGGTCCCGCCTACGCGGTCGCCAAAGCGGGCATCGTCAACCTCGTCCGATACCTCGCCAAAGAATGGGCCGGCGAAGGCATACGTGTGAACTGCATCGCGCCGGGTCCGATCGCAACGCCGATGGTCACCGGAAGATTTCAAGGCGAAGCGCTCGCCGCACTCGAGCGCAGCGTGCCGCTAGCACGCGACGATGGGCGCATCGGTACGCCCAATCATTTCGCGCATGCTGTCGAATATTTACTCAGCCCCGCTGCGGCATTTGTCACGGGTACCGTGATGAATCTCTCCGGCGGTGTGGTGCTCGATTGAGAGCGCTGCGTGCCGCGTCAAAGTAAACCTAGTAAAGCAGCAGGATCCGGTGTGCGGGGCATCGTTTCTCCGCGTTATCACCAGGTTTACGTGACGCTGCGCACTTGGGTGCGCGACGGCACTTATCGTCCCGGGGACCAGATTCCAACCGAGCCCGAACTGTGTCGCATGTTCGACGTTTCGCGCATTACGGTCCGTAAAGCGATTGACGAGTTGTCGAGCGAGGGTTGGTTGGTGCGTCAGCAGGGCAAGGGCACTTTCGTGCACATGTCGCGTGCGCGCAGCCCTGCGTCGCTCGACATCAACGAAGTACGCGGTCAAGTGGCCAATCTCGCGGCTGCGACCGAAGTACGTGATTTGACCATCACCGAGATCGAACCCGACGAAGAAACGCGCGTGTCGCTCGATTTGCAGCCCGGCGTGCGCGTGCAACGTGCGGCGCACGTGCGGCTGCTACGCGGTACGCCGCTCGGCTTGATCACGACGTTCGTGCCGCTCGATATCGCAGCGCGCGTAAACCAAACCGAGATGGCACGTCGTCCTTTGTTCGAATTACTCGGCACTGCCGGCATCGAAGTCGCCCGCGCCGATCAATCGATCGGCGCGACGCTCGCCGGAGTCGAAGCCTCGCGAGCGCTTGGCGTCGACATGGGTGCGCCGCTATTGCGTTTGACGCGCGTGGTGTTCGACGTGATGAATCGACCGGTCGAGCGCGTGATCGCGCTGTATCGTGCCGATGCGTACCAATACCACATGCAACTGCGCTTGCCGGCGGGCGGTCAAAAATGAATCGGACGATCGGCTGGTCGCTACTTTTTCTTTGCTTGGCCACAAGTGCAGGCCTCGCGTATGCCGAGTCGGCGCCGGTGAGCGCCCCGCGCGAGCTGCGCGACTGCGAGGAATGCCCGCGACTGGTGGTTGTGCCACGTGGTCGTTTCGACATGGGATCGGAGCGCGACGGTGAGGCCGAGCGCCCCGAGACGCCGGTGCACACGGTGCGCATCGCGCGGCCGTTTGCGCTCGGTAAATTCGAAGTTACGCGTGGTGAATTTCGTGCGTTCGTCACGGCGACCGGATATGCGGTTGCGGCAGGTTGTCGCGTGCAAGAGCAAACGCTCGGTGCGCGTGGTCGATTGGAATGGCGCGACGAGGCGGGCGCGAGCTGGCAAGCGCCTGGGTTCACGTTGCCGCTCACCGACGACATGCCCGTGACCTGCGTCGGTCGTGTCGATGCGCTCGCATACGTCGATTGGTTGTCGCGTACGACCGGGCAGCACTATCGCCTGCCGAGCGAGTCGGAATGGGAATACGCGGCACGCGCTGGTGGTGGCGGCAGTTATCCATGGGGTAGTAATCCCGATCTCGCCTGCAAGCACGGCAATCTCTACGACCGCACTTCACATGCGCGTCTCGAGTTCGGTTGGAGTTACGTCGACTGCGAGGACGGCTACGTCGAGCTCGCACCGGTCGGGCGTTTTCAAGCGAACGCTTTCGGCGTGTACGACATGATCGGTAACGCTTACGAATGGACCGCCGATTGTTATCGAAAAACCTACGACGGCGCGCCGATCGACGGGTCGCCGGTCACCGATGCGCAGTGCACACTGTGGTCGGTGCGCGGCGGCAGTTGGATGACGCGCCCGAGCCGCAACCGATTGACCTTTCGCGGCCGTGATCCGAACGACGCGCGCTATAGCTATTTCGGGTTTCGGGTGGCGCGGGACATACGGCCATAGCGCAGACAACGGCGCGCTCGCGCGTCGGTCGCATCCTTCGCTGCGGCATAATCGAACTTCAATTTGCTTTCGTTTTAGATAGGTGAGTCATGACCGAGTCGGCCAAGAAATACGATCTTTTGATCAAGAACGTGCGAGTCGTCCGCCCGCGCAAGACGGGCATCGAGAAGATGGACATCGCCGTGCAGGGCGGCAAGGTCAAAAAAGTGGCCAAGGGTATCGCGGTCGACTCTGCGCGGGAGATCGTCGACGGTAAAAATAGGTTGGCGTTCCCGGGGTTGGTCGATCCGCACATGCACTGCGGCATCTACGGGCCGCTAGATGAGGACGCACGTAGCGAAAGCCTCGCGGCTGCTCAAGGTGGCGTGACCTCGAGCCTCAACTACATGCGCACCGGCGGCTATTACATGGAACGCGGTGGCCCGTACGCGGAGGTATATCCGGAAGTTTTGAAGATGTCGCAAGACAATTTCTGGGTCGACTATGCCTATCACCTCGCGCCGCTCGATCGTACGCACATCGGCGAGATCGACATGCTGATCGACAAGTTCGGCGTGACCTCGTTCAAGATTTTCATGTTCTACGGCGGTTACGGTTTGCACGGTGCCTCGAACACGCAGCGCGAATTTTTGATGATCGGCGAGAACGAGAAGTACGACATCGCCCATTTCGAGTTCGTGATGCGCGGTATCCACCGTGCCATGCTGCGTCATCCGAAGCTCAAAGATTCGATTTCTTTGAGCTTGCACTGCGAGCTTGCCGAAATTCTTGCGGCCTACACCAAGATGGTGGAGGGCGGTGCAAAAGTCACCGATCTCGACACGTACCTCACTGGCGAAACGCATGATCCGGAATGCATCGATTGTCGGCCGCTCACCGGCTTGCGTGCCTACAGCGCCGCGCGTCCGCCGCACTCCGAGGGTCTGGCGATCGCGATCGCGTCCTATCTCGCGAACGAGACCAATTGCGCCAACATCAACCTACTGCATTTGACTTCGCAAAAGGCGGTCGAGTCGGCGCTCAAGATGGCGAAGATTTTTCCGCACGTGAATTTCCGTCGCGAAGTCACCATCGGCCACCTGTGTCTCGACTACGACTCGAAAATCGGTAATCTCGCCAAGGTCAATCCGCCGATCCGTTCGCGCAAGGACGTCGAATTCCTCTGGGATTCTTTGCTCGACGGAAAGCTCGATTGGGTGTGCTCGGATCACGCCTGTTGTCGCGCCGAAATGAAGCTCGGCAAGAAGGACAAGAAGAACATTTTCTTGGCGAAATCGGGTTTCGGCGGCACCGAGTTCATGCTTCCGGCGCTCATCACCGAGGGCAAGCCGCGTGGTCTGTCGTACAACAAGATGGCCGAGTTGACCTCGTGGACCGCCGCCCGTCGCTTCGGTTTGCACGGCAAGGGCGACATCGCGCCGGGCTTCGATGCTGACATCGTGCTCGTCGATCCGAACAAGAGTTTCGTCGCGGGCGACAAAGCCTCCGAGTCCGATCAAGGCTATTCGGTGTTCGAGGGGATGGAGATGTCCGCGAGCGTCACCAGCACCTTCCTGCGCGGCCGCTTGATTTACGACAACGGCAAGGCGCTCGGCAAACCGCAGGGTCGATACCTGCACCGTCCGTACGTCTGAAGCTGCGTTATCATCCGCTGCCTCCCCAACCAACCTAACTCGAGGGACTGAAGCCATGACCATCAAAGTGGGCGACAAGTTGCCGGCCGGTGCGTTCAAAACCAAAACCGCCGACGGCCCGAAAGAAATTTCGAGCGATGCGCTGTTCGCGGGCAAGACCGTGGTGTTGTTTTCGGTGCCGGGCGCATTCACGCCAACCTGCGATGCCAAGCATCTGCCGGGTTTCGTGCAGCACGCCGCCGAGTTCAAGGCCAAAGGTGTCGACACCATCGCTTGCATGGCCGTGAACGACATGTTTGTGATGAGTGCGTGGGGTAACCACAGCCACGTCGACGATAAGGTGTTGATGCTCGCCGACGGCAATGGCGACTACACGCGGGCGCTCGGTCTCGAGCTCGATGCGCGCGGTTTCGGTATGGGCATGCGCGGTCAGCGTTTTGCAATCGTCGCCAAGAACGGCGTCGCCACCCACGTCAACATCGAAGGTCCGGGCGAGTTCCGCGTTTCGGCCGCCGAGCACGTGTTGTCGCAACTTTGAGTCGCACGTGAGCGAACGCAACCACCGCATCACCTTCGCCCGCGTACCACGCGGTTTGCCAGTGCCCGAAGATTTCGGCAGCGACCAAACGTCGGTGCCGGCGCCCGGGCCCGGGCAGTTTTTGTCGCGCACGATCTGGCTCTCGCTCGATCCGTACTATCGGAACGTGATGAAGAACAGCCAAATCTATGCCGACCGACTCGCGCCGGGCGACGTGATGGTGGGCGAGACTGTCGCGCAGGTGGTCGAGTCCAAGCACGAGAACTTCCGCGTCGGTGATTACGTCGCCGTACGTAACGGTTGGCAGCAGTACGCCTTGTCGGATGGCAAGGGTGTCCGCAAACTCGATCCGTCGCTCGCGCCGATTTCGACGGCGCTAGGCGTGCTCGGCATGCCCGGGCTCACGGGCTACGCCGGCACGGTGTTTCTCGGTCAGCCGTTGCCGGGGCAGACGTTCGTGGTGTCGGCTTGCACGGGCCCGGTCGGAAGCACTGCCGGCCAGGTGGCGCGGCACATGGGTGCGCGCGTAGTCGGTATCGCCGGCTCGGACGAGAAATGCGCTTATGCCGTCAAAGAATTAGGCTTCGACGACTGCGTCAATTATCGCGATGGCGATCTCGCCGAGAAATTGCGCAAGGCCTGCCCGCGCGGTATCGACGTCTATTTCGATAACGTCGGCGGCGATACGTTGGCGGCGGTGTTGCGTAATCTCGCGATGCAGGCGCGCGTGGTGTTGTGCGGCATGATCGAGGCCTACAGCATGGACAAACCGCCGCCGGGACCGAGCTTGGGACCGGTGGTCGGTGCGCGCGCAACCATGAAGGGTCTGGTGGTATACGACCACATGGACCGTATGGACGAGATGACGCGGGTGATCGGTCGTTGGATGAAAGCCGGCACCTTCCACTATCGCGAAGATGTCACCGAGGGTTTGGCGCATGCGCCGGACGCATTCTGCGTCTTGATGCGTGGCAAGAACTTCGGCAAATCTTTGGTGCGGGTAGGCCCCGAAAAACTTTGATCGTTAGGCAAAACCCGGCGTCACCTGACGCTGGTAGAGCCATTTCACGTAGGTGATCGGTGCGAGCGGCGCTTCCACATATTGTGCGAAGCGCCAGCCTTCCGCCGTGCGTCTGAAGGTCGCACACACGCGGTTGTCGCCACCGAGCGGCTGCGGATCACCGCTGATCACCGCATCCCAATGCATCGCGTAAATCGCCGAGACCAAATCCGGTCCGATCGGCCGCAACTGCGGTGTGTCCGTGATGCGCATGCCCATGCGGGAGATCGACCGCGCGGTGAATTCCCAGTACGCCTGCAGGCTCGGCCAATCGAGGTGCGGCGTCGGTGCTTCTTCGGCAAAGTAGATCGGCTCACTGCTGCGATCCCATAAATTTCCGATGGCGACGAAGTCGAGTGCGTTCCAGGCGCGCTCGAGTTCGGCGAGGACGGCGTGGATGGCGCGTTCGTCTGCGGGGTCGATGGGGTCGATCATGTGACGTGTTCCGGGGGCGCGCTGCGCGCGAGGCGTAGCGAGAGTATCGCGGCGATGGTGCAGCCTGCCACCAACAGCGCGGCGCTGTGTGCAGTGCCGTCGAACACGAGACCGGTGACGATCGCGCTCGTCATCGACCCGACCATGCCGATGGAGCTCGAAAAACCTGCGGCGACACCGGCGAGTTCCGGATGATCACCGGCCGCGCCGGAGAGTAGCAGCGGCGACATCAGCCCCATGCAGGCCATCAACAGCCCTAAGAAAACCGCAACGGTCGGCACCGTTGTGTGCAGGTAGGCGGCGAACAACAGACCTAGGGTGGCGATGATCAGCATGGCGATACCGAGATCGAGCGTACGGTGGCTGCCGAAGCGGCGCGTGCTTTGGCCGGCGACGGTCGCGCCGAGTACGAAGGAGAGCGCGAGGCTGCTCCATAGCGCACCGAAGCGCGAGGGCGGGAACGCGAACAAGCGCTCGAACAGCGCGGCGCCCGAGGTTACGAAGACGATGCCGGCCGCACTGATTGCGGCGTAGGTGAGGGCGTAGCCCATAAAGCGTCGCTCGCGCGCCAGGATTCGAAAACCACCGAATAATTCTTTGAAAGACATCGGGCGCAGATTGTGCGGGCGGGTCTCACGCAAGGTGATGGCCAGCAACGCGACGAGCAGCGAGGCGATTAACGCGTTCACCCAAAAAATTCCCCGCCAACCGAAAAGGTCGGCGGCGATGCCACCCGCCGACGGCGCGATGATCGGTGCCACACCCATCACCGCCGAGATGAATGACAGCGCGATCGCCGCTGGTTCAGGTGCGAAAGAGTCGCGCACGATGGCACGCGAAATCACGGTGGCGACCGATGCGCCCATCGCCTGCAGGAAGCGCGCGAGTACGAGACCGGGTAAAGACGTCTCGATGCTAGCGAGCAAACTCGCGAGCGCGAATAGTGTGAAGCCGCCCAGCAACACCGGGCGGCGACCGTAGCGATCGCTGAGCAAGCCCTGCAACGGTTGGAATAGCGCGAGTCCGCCGAGATAGGCGGACACCACGAACTGCAGGTTAGCGTAATCGGCGTCGAGCGCACGCCCGAGCGAAGGCAACGCGGGCACTACGCTCGCCATGCCGAACGAAGATAGCCCGCTCGCCGCTCCGAGCAGGGCGATCAGCCCGAGCGGCAATCGGGACTGTGCCGCGTTCGTCACCCGATCAGACGTTCGAGTTCCGGAATGATCTGGAACACGTCGCCCACGAGACCGTAGTCGGCGATTTCGAAAATCGGCGCTTCGGCGTCTTTGTTGACGGCGACGATGGTGCGCGCGTCTTTGATGCCGGTCAGATGTTGAATCGCGCCGGAGATGCCGAATGCCATATAGAGTTCGGGCGCGATGATCTTGCCGGTCTGTCCGACCTGCATGTCGCTCGCGGCATAGCCGGCATCGACGGCAGCGCGCGATGCGCCGACTGCAGCGCCGAGTTTGGTGGCAAGACCATCCAATATTTTGAAGTTGTCCGCGCTACCGAAGGCTCGACCGCCGGAAATCACGCGATTGGCGGTTTGCAGGTCGGGGCGATCGCTGCGCGCGGCGGAGAGCGACACGAAACGCGTGTGGCTGGGCAATACGACGTCGAGCGACGCAGCGGTGATCGGCGCCGTCGCGTTCCCGCGAGCGGCCGCCTCGAAGGAGGCGACCCGCACCGTGGCGACGAGTTGGGTGCCCGCTGCGACCTCGACGGTGACGATCGCGTTGCCGGCGTAGATCGGTCGACGGAAACGGGTTGCCGACTCGACTGCCATGACGTCCGAGAGTTGCGGTGCGCCGAGCAAAGCCGCGATACGCGGCATCAAATCTTTGCCGAAGGTCGTCGAGGGCCCGAAAACATGCGAATAGCCGCTCGCAACGGCAGCCACTTGCGGAGCGAGCGTTGCGGCGAGCGCCTGTGCGTTCGCCGGGTTCGCGACCGTGACGACCGCGTCGACACCGTTGATCGTCGCAGCTTCGGCGGCGACCGCTGCGGGGTCGGCGGCTAGCACGAGCACCGTGACGTTGGCGTCTGGAATGTCGCGCGCGCAGCGCACGCACTTGGCGATCGCGGGATTGAGACGGCTGCCGTCGTGTTCGGCGACGATGAGAATCTTGTTCATTGAATGAGTCCTTTGCTGCGCAGCGCGGCGACCAGTTCTTGGGCGTCTTTGACCATCACGCCTTTGCTGCGCTGCGGCGGCGGTTCGTAGCGAATCGCCTTCAATTGTTCGGAGGGAGTGACGCCGAGCGCCGCCGGCTCGAGCACGTCGAGCGGTTTTTTCTTGGCTTTCATGATGTCCGGCAACTTCACGTAGCGCGGTTCGTTGAGGCGCAAGTCGGTGGTGATCACGGCGGGCAGGTCGATCTCCAGTGTTTCGAGTCCGGCGTCGATTTCACGCGTGACGGTGGCGACGCCGTCACCGATCTCGACTTTCGAGGCGAAGGTTGCCTGCGGCCGACCCCAAAGTGCCGACAACATCTGACCGGTTTGATTGCAGTCGTCGTCGATCGCTTGCTTGCCGAGGATCGCCAGCATCGGCTGTTCGCGATCGATCAAACTTTTGAAGATGCGCGCGGCGGTCAGCGGTTCGATCACTGCGTCGGTCTGCACGTGCAGGGCGCGATCGGCACCCATTGCGAGGGCGGTGCGTAATTGTTGTTGGCAATCCGCAGGTCCGATGGTGACCACGACAACCTCTTGCGCCTGACCTTTTTCTTTGATGCGCAGCGCCTCTTCGAGGGCAATTTCGTCGAAGGGATTGATGCTCATCTTGACGCCGTCGGTGACGACGCCGGTGCCGTCGGGTTTGACGCGCACACGAACGTTGTAGTCGACGACGCGTTTGATCGCGACCAGGATGCGGTTCATCGTGATTCCTTAGCGGTTGAGCGAAAGTGGTTAAAGCGAAAGAGGTGAATTTTACAGACCTAACGAGCCCGGGTTAAGTCTGCGCTGCGGATCGACCAGCGCTTTCAAGTCGCGTAGCAACTTCGCCGTGTGCGGGTCGCGACCGCGCATGTAGGGGTAAAACTTGCCGATCTGCAGATGGGCGGCGCCGTGACGTTGGAAGATGTCGGCGATGCCGTGTTTCATGTGATCGACGAGTGCGCGGCCCTCGGGGTTCGCGGCGTACTGCGGCAGCGTGTCGGCGTAGCCGTCGGGCATCAAGCGTCGTTGTGTGATCGTGTAATCGTCTTGCCAATAAAAAACCGGCTCGTACAAGAATGCATTGGTGCCGACGGTCATGAACATCGCGCCGTAACGAATCTTGAGACGCTTCATCTCCGACTCGTGTTCGGCGTAGTAAGCGGACAGTTCCGTTCGGAAAGCGTCGACGCGCGAGAACGGCAACATGCCGTGCACGGGCACCCAGCGCTCGCCGCTCGGACTGCGGATGGCATAGAGCGGCATGAAGGGCATGGCGTTGGCGACGGTCGGTACCGTCGCCGGCACCTCGGCACCGAACGGCTGCAACGCCGCACGCAGTTTGGCGACCGCGGCACGACACGACGCATCGTCGATGCCGTCGATCACCCAATGTGCCGAGAACACCGCGCCGCGCAAAAAGCCGCGCCCCGCGAATGCGAGCTTCAAAAGTTGTGCGATGCCGTCGAACAGGCCGCGCGAGGTCTGCCAAACGGCGAGCGCCGATTTGAGGGCGGTCGCCGCATCGGCGCGTCCCATTTGACCCTCTTGAAGCGCGGGGTCGAGCCCGAAATTCGTCAAGTTCAAGCCGAGCTTGGCAGCGGCTTCGAGGCCGCGCGCCATGCTGGCAAAATCGGGAAAGCCGAACGACAGACCCATCACGTGCGCGTTGCGCGGCATGAGGCGCAGCGCGACCGCGGTCTTGACGCCGAATGCGCCGCAGTCGCCCATGAACAGGCCAGTGAGGTCGGGACCGTACGAACGCATGAAAGGCGTCGAGTTCGCCGCACCCCAGGACCCGGTGCGCACGACCTCACCCGTGCCGAGCACCGCTTCGACGCCGAGCGTCGATTCGCCGGAGACGCCGAACACACCCGTGCCCCAAGTGACGCTGTTTTGCGACAGCGAGCCACCAACGGTCGCGGTGATCCCGGAAAACGGTCCGAAGAACGGCGTGCGTAAACCTTTGGCGGCGAGCATTTCGTTGAGTGCCGCCCAGGTCACACCGACTTGCGCGACGACGTACATATCGCGCTCGTTGAATTCCAAAATTTTATTCATCCGCGCGGTGTCGACGACGATCGAGTTCGCTTCGGCAGGCGTGTAGCCGTCGGTATACGAGGCACCGCCACCGCGTGCCACGAGTGCGACCCCTCGGGTTGCACACAATTGCACCAATTGCGCGACGTCGGCTGTCGATGCGGGTCGCACGACGGCGAGTGGTAATCGCCCGGCGGCGTACACGTCGGTCGAATAAAACTCGCGCGATTCGTGATCGGTGAGCACATGTTCGTTGCCGAGCAACGATTGCAGTTGCGACAGGATCGCCGGTTCGAGTGTGTCGTTCATCTGGGTCGTGCCTCGCTCGTGTCGTCCGCTTTAACGATTGGCCACGTTGCGCAATCCGGTTGGCGGATCGCGTTGCTGCTCGCTAAACGTCTGGCGAATTTTTTGGGCGGTATCGCGCATCTTCGGCAAGAAGCGTTCCACAGCGAGTTTCAACGGCACGGCGGTGCCACTAAATCGCACCATCACCGCGGCGAGCACGCGGTCTTCGACCATGATCGGCACGGCGACGCTGATTTCGTCGGACACGCGCCGCGGCCGCACCGCCGAGGCATAGCCCTGCATGCGAGCATCGTTGAGAAGTTTCATCAACTCCGGCCGATTACGCGCAAGCGCATCTTCCTCGCGATTCGAGCGACCGAGAATTTCCAGCAACGATTCGCGTTGCGTGGGCGTCGAGAACGCGAGATAGACGCGACCCGAGGCGGTGGTGAGCAGCGGCACTCGCGTGCCTGCCGAGAAGCGCTCGACCGCGAGCGGGCTGCGGTGGTCGGTCGATTCGCGCACCATCATCGACGTGCCCGACAACGAGGCGATCGCGACCGGCCAAACGATTTCTTTGCCGAGCTCGTTGATGTACGGGCGGGCGATTTGCGTGATCCAAGCCTCGTCGTCGTAACCGTCCGACAGGCCGCGCACCATGATCGTCAGGCGATAGCGGTCGTCGGTGGCGTCACGGTAGACAAAGCCCGCATGACTCAAAGTTTCGAGAATGCGGTAGGTCGTGGTGCGTGGCAGGCGAATTTCGTGAGCCACTTCGGAGACGGTGGCGCCATTGCGCAGGTTGAGCACCGTGAGTGCGTCGAGGCCACGAATGAGCGCGCGAATCGGTCGCGTGGAATCCATCGGATCAATACCCCCGTTTTCGTTGCATTCGGCGAACGAATCCGGAGTGTATTCAGCCGGGCGGCACGTGTCCACATGGCGGACGCCGGGCCGCGCAGCGGACCGGAAGAAGTCCGAGGGCGGGCTGCGATGCGGCCATAATCGGGCTGCCGGGGGGTCCGGCGCAGCAGGTCGCCGATGCACTACGACTACGTTCCGATCACGCAACGCTTGCCGCTCAAGTGGCCGGGCGGCAAGCGTGTAGCACTCATCATCACGCTGAATCTCGAAACCTGGGATTTACTCAAAGACACCGACAAGCCGTACTACGCGGGCGGTCCGGCGATTCTCCCGGACGTGCTGCCGGGCAATACGCCCGATTTCCCGAACTACACGTGGCGTGAGTACGGGCAACGAGTCGGCGCGTTCCGATTGTTCGACGTCTTCGACGAAGTGAAGGTCAGACCGTCGTGCACGATCAACGCCGTCACTGCGTTACGTCGTCGTCCGATGCTCGATGCCGCGCTCGCCCGCGGCTGCGAAATCCTCGCGCACAATTACGAGCAGGGCGAGTTGCTCACCAACTTCGCAAAAGATCCGGCCAAAGAGCGTGACGTCATCGAGCGCTCTTTGAAGGTGTACGAGCAGGCGGTGGGGCGCAAGGCGCGTGGCTGGTTGTCGTCGTCGCTGCGCGGCACGCTCAACACGGCGGACATTCTCGCCGAACACGGCCTGCTGTTTTATTGCGATTTGATGAACGACGATCAGCCGTATCTCGTGCAAACGCCGCACGGTCCGATCGTCTCCACGCCATACACCAACGAGATCAACGATTTCACGATCTTGACGCGACGCAATCACACGACCAGTGAGTTCCGCGACATCCTGATCGAAGAGTTGTCCGTGCTGTACAAAGAGGCCGCACACACCGGCAAGTTGATGAACGTCGGTCTGCACCCCCACGTCAGTGGTCGAGCGTATCGCGTGCGTGCACTGCGCGAGTTCATACGCTACGCCAAAACGCTGCGTGGCGTTTGGTGGGCGACGCGCGAGGAGGTGGCCGCTTGGTACCTCAAGAACCACGCTACGCACATCTCCGTGACGAAGTCCGCCGCCGGTGTAAGGTCGGCGTTGCAAAAACCGCGGGCGAAAAAACCGAGGGCGAAAAAGTGAGCTTGGCACTCGAGATCGTCGACTTACCGCCTGCGACCGCCGCAGCCAAAGAATTCTTGCAGCGCCGTGACCATCGCATGTTCATCGGTGGCGAGTGGGTGGAGGCGCAGTCGGGCGCGCGACTCGAGACGCACAATCCAGCGAGCGGTGCGCTACTCGGCACGATTCCCGCCGGCGCTGCGGCCGACGTCGATCGTGCCGTTTCGGCCGCGCGAGCC
Source organism: Gammaproteobacteria bacterium (assembly GCA_010027845.1). GTDB lineage: Bacteria > Pseudomonadota > Gammaproteobacteria > Steroidobacterales > Steroidobacteraceae > UBA964. The sequence continues at coordinate 16,236 of RGUL01000024.1, read as the reverse complement.
GCGTTCGAATCGCCGGCCTGGCGTGACATGACGGGTGCGAAACGTGCGCGCCTGCTGTGGAAGATCGCGGATTTGATCGAAGCGAATCTCGACGAACTGTGCGAACTTGAGACCCTTGATCAAGGTAAGCCGTTGTGGGTCGGCAAATACGCAGAGGTCCCGGGCGCGATCGAGCAATTCCGGTATTTCGCGGGCGCGGCCACCAAGATCGAAGGCACGACGATTCCGAGTTCGATCGACTATCAACCGCCCGGTAAAAAGATTTTCGCTTACACCGTCAAAGAACCACTGGGCGTGGTCGGTGCGATCGTGCCGTGGAATTCGCCGCTGGTGCTCACCGCGATGAAGATCGCGCCGGCGCTCGCCGCCGGTTGCACGATGGTGTTGAAGCCCGCCGAAGATACTTCGCTCACCGCGCTGCGACTTGCGGAGCTCATCGCCGAAGCCGGTGTACCGCCGGGGGTGTTCAACGTCGTCACGGGTCTCGGTGAGACCGCCGGTGCGGCGCTTGCGGCGCATCCTGGCGTCGACAAGGTCACCTTCACCGGTTCGACCGAAGTCGGCAAATTGATGCTCGATGCGGCGAAGGGCAATCTCAAGCGCTTGACGCTCGAGCTCGGTGGGAAGTCGCCGGCAATCGTGATGCCCGACGCCGATCTCGAACTGGCGATACCCGGCGTTGCGAATGCGATTTTCTTCAATGCGGGTCAGGTGTGTGTGGCAGGTAGTCGCCTGTACGTGCACGACAGCATCTTCGAGCGGGTCGTCGAGGGTGTCGCGAACTATGCACGTGGCATTCGCTTGGGTCATGGTCTCGATCCGCAGACGCAAATGGGGCCGGTCGTCAACGTCAAACAGGCCGAGCGTATCGCCGGTTACGTGGAGTCCGGACGGGCTGCCGGGGCCGAGATACGGGTCGGCGGTGGTCGCGGTGGTCCGCGCGGCACTTTCATCGAGCCGACGGTGCTGACGCGCGTGCGACCCGACATGAAGGTCGTACGCGAGGAAATCTTCGGTCCGGTGGTGGTGGCAACGCCATTCGACGACGTCGAAGAAATCGTCACGCTCGCCAACGATACGCACTACGGCCTCGCGGCGAGCGTGTGGACCGAGAGTTTGTCGGCTGCGCATCGACTCGCGGCGCAAATCCGCGCTGGTACGGTGTGGATCAATTGCCATTCGATGTTCGATGCCACGCTGCCGATCGGCGGCATGAAGCAATCGGGCTGGGGCCGTGAAAGCGGTCAACAAGCCGTGGAAAACTATCTCGAAACGAAAACGATCTGTGCCGTGATTTGATCGCGGTCCGGCTCGTGCAGGGGGTCACGTGTCCGATAGCCACGCCGAACGACTGAGCGCATTGCGCTTGCTCGCCTATGCTGCGCCCACCGTGGCGCTGCAGGCGATGCTCGTGCCGCTCTACAATTTTTTGCCGCCTGTGTACTACTCGCCCGAAGTTGGCATGACCGCGCTCACGGTCGGCTTCATCTTTGCGCTCGGTCGTTTTTGGGAGGCGTTCACCGACCCGCTGGTTGGCGCTTTGTCGGATCGCACGCGTAGCCGTTTCGGTCGCCGCCGCATTTGGATGGCGATCGGCGCACCGATCGCGCTCTGCGCTGCCTGGTTCTTGCTCTTGCCGCCACACGGCGCGACGCCGGTTTATCTGCTTTTCTGGTTGGTAGTGTTCTACGCCGGCTGGACGATGGTGTACGTGCCGCACCAAACCTGGGGCGGCGAACTCGCCACCGGATACCAAGAGCGCACGCGCATCGCAGGCTTTCGCGAAACCGGTGCCTTCGTCGGTTATCTGTGTGCGACCGCTGCCGGAATCTTTTATTGGATTTGGTTCAAAGGTGTCGTGTTCCCGAGCTATGCGCAAATCGTGCAGTCGGTGGGGGTGTTTTTCGCGATTTCTTTGCCGATCGCCATGCTTTGGTGTTTCGGCGCGGTACCCGCCAGTCGCACCGATCATCTTGAGCGCACGCCGGGCTGGGGTGAGCTACTGGCGATCCTGCGGCGCAACCCGCCGTTTCGGCGCCTCATCGGTGCGTACCTAATCGATCGACTGGCAATGGGTACGTACTTCGGCGTGCAGCCGGTGTTGATTTCGCAGGCGCTAGGACTGCAGCAACACGTGCTCACGGTCGCGATCGCCAATACGGTTGCCGCGGTCGTGTTCGCGCCGGCGTGGGTGCCGATCGCGCGTCGTCTCGGTAAGCACCGTGCGTATTGCGTCGCAAACCTACTGACGGCCGGTGCGTACGTGTCGCTGTTCTTCATGCCCGTTGGACAAGTGGTGCCGGTGTTACTCGTCAATGCGCTGATGGCCTTCGGCAACGGCGGCACGATGATCACGCCGCCGTCGATGACCGCCGACGCCGTCGATGCCGACGAATTGCGTTCGGGTGTGGCGCAGATGGGCGGTCACATGGCGTTTCTGGCGACGGTGTTCAAACTCGGAATGGGTCTCGGCGTGTTCGTCGCGCTCGGATTTTTGTCGCAAGGCGGTTACGTCGACATGAGCCAAGTGCTAGACCCGTCGGTCGAGAACGTCGTGCGCATCGGCGCATCATGGTTGCCCGCTGCGATGTTGCTCGTGCCGATCGCCATGATGTGGAACTACCCGATCGACGGGGCGCGACATGCGGAAATACGCGCCGCGCTCGAGGCACGGCGAGTCGCGGAGAGTGTGCGATGAAGACGTTTTTGAAGTGGACCTCGCGAGTGTTGATCGTGATCGCCGGGCTGACGGTCTCGTTGGCGCTCGCCATTTGGATCGCAGATCCCGCGGTGTTGCGCAACATGGCGTTCGGACCGCGCATGGGTGACGTGGTCGAACTCGAGCGGATGCAGCCGCAAGAGGCGGTACCGGGAGTGGCGCGCGCAGATTTACCGCAAGCGCCCGCCGACACCATCGCGCCAGAGGGTCTCGCCACTGCCGAGCGATACGCTGCGCGTACCAACTCGGTCGCCTTGCTGGTGTGGCATCGCGGCGCGTTGCGCTACGAAAAATACTGGCCGGGGTTCGGACCCGACACGCGCACCAATCCGAACTCGGGTCACAAAACCGTGCTCGGACTTTTGGTGGGGCTCGCGATCGAGGACGGCTACATCAAGTCGGTCGACGAGCGGGCATCCAATTGGATCACCGAATGGCGTAACGACGCTCGCAAGGACATCACAGTCAAAGATTTACTACAGATGTCGAGCGGACTGGAGATTCCGAAATTCGGTCGTTGGACGTCGACGCGTATCACGCTCGGCTCGGACCTGTCGGCGAGCGTGCTCGGCTTGCAGGTCGACACGCCGCACGGCAGCGAATTCCAATACAGTAATGCGAACGCGCAGTTGTTGACGTTGCTCGTCGAGCGTGCGAGCGGTAAGCGCTACGCACAATATTTGTCGGAGCGCTTGTGGTCGCGACTCGGCACCGGCACTGCCGCCGTGTGGCTCGATCGCGAGGGCGGCATGCCGCGAGGATTCTGCTGTCTGTTCGCTTCAGCGCGCGATTGGCTGCGCGTCGGTTTGCTGTTCCTCGATCGTGGTCGCGCCGGCGGCGAGCAGATCGTTCCCGAGCAATGGATCAACGATATGACGACGCCGGCCAAAACCAATCCCAACTACGGCTATCAAGTTTGGCTCGGCTCGCCGCCAGGTCGCGAGCGTATGTACAACAAATTCAGTCCCGCCAAGGCGTTTCACTCCGAGCCGTTCGCAGCCCGCGACATGATTTACGTCGACGGCTTCGGCGGTCAGCGCGTCTACGTCGTGCCTTCTTTGGAGCTCGTCATCGTGCGTACCGGGGAGGCCAAAACCGACTGGGACGATGCCATCGTGCCCAATGCCATCATTCGAGCGCTGCGTAGCGTAGGCGGTGCCCAATGACCAAAACCCTCGAACGCGTGCTCGGTGCCATCATCTTCGCGCTGGTCGTTTTCCAAATGTATCAATCGACCAAGGTCGGCGTGACGCCGCGCGGGACCGAGGCGCGTGCTGCGCTACAACACCTACACATCTCGAACGGCTTGACGATCCTCGCGTTGCTGTTGCCGAAACTTTGGCTATACCTGCGATCGCCGGCGCCTGCTTGTCCGACGCGCGTGCCGCCGGCTGCGGATTTATTGGCGCGCCGCTGCGTCGGCGCGTTCCACTTCGCGTTGCTCGCGTTCGTGGCAACCGGACCGTTGTTCGCGTGGTCTGAAGGACATACCGTGAGTTGGTACGGCATCGTCACGTTCCCGGCCTTGATCGCGGCCGGTTATCGACCCTCGGTGACGCTCGGCTATTTACACAGCGCAACCGGATTTTTTCTGCCGGTGTTGCTGGCGTTCACGTTGTTGGTGGCGCTCTATCAAGCGCTGCGATATCGAATCGGTCCCTGGCGCTTGTTGCCGATCTTCAGTTGGGGTGGCGCCGGTGGTGCCGCAGCGCGTGCGGGTGTCATGGTCGGCGCCCTGCATGCCGTAACGTTGGTCGCACTGGTCGCGCTCGGCGCCTGGATGCCGTATCGAATCTTCGGCGTCGTACCGTTCACGACGGCGGGTCAAATGGTCGCCTCGGGCCCGCCGCCGCTGGTCGATCCTTATGCAAACGTGGCGGCTGCACCCGTGCTCAGCGGGAACACCCAAAAAGATTTCATGTGGTGTCGCTTCTGTCACAGCTTCGATGCCGGCGGCCCGCATCTCGTCGGCCCCAACCTGCATCGCGTGTTCGGCCGACGGGCGGGTAGTGCACCCGGCTTTTATTATTCGGAAGCGCTTGCCGCGGCGGGTCGCGACGGTCTCGTGTGGGACGAGGCACGCATTACGCAGCTGATCTCGGATCCGGCAAAATTTTTGAACGGCGCCCATCGCATGCGTTACAAGGCGATCGTCGATCCCGCTGAGCGCGAGCAAATCGTCGCCGCGTTGAAATCTGCGACGCGCTGAGGCCTGCGACGCGTTACGTCAGCGCCGCTCGAACGTCGCGAGCGGCGCGAGCTCGCGCACTTTGCCCGGCGTAGCCTGCGCATTGAGTGCGCCGGCGGCAGCGTGGTCGACTCGCAGCACGGCATCCAAAAAATTTCCGGACCACGTCGCGTAGAGGCGTAAATATTCGTCGGCTTGCGCGGCGCGCGGTAGATCGTCACGACCGACGCTGCCACCGAAATAATGATCGGCGCCGCGTAAGGTGAGTCGATATTTTTGACCCGGCGCAGCCAGATCGAACGGCAATTTGCGCCATTGTTCGCCCGTGAGTCCCGGCGCTTGGGCGAGATCTTCGGTGCCGACCGACACGAAGGCGGGTACCTGCAAGGTCGCGAAGTCTTCGTTGCGCAAGGTCGGCGGGAACGGACCCGCGCCACTCAAAATCAATACGGCCCGTACGCGCGCATCGCGACGCGAACGTGTCGCATTTATCGTCGCGTCGAAATACGTGGCACCACCGAGCGTTTGAGCGACCAGTCCGCCGAAGCTGTGACCGGCGGCGGCAATGTTGGACGTGTCGATTCGACGCAGCACGCGCTCGCCGTCGGGGACGGTGCGGATCGCTTCCGGTAAGCGGGCGAGCAGTGCCTCCATGTCGTCGAGGCGCCAGGCGAAATACCGCGGTTCGTTCGTCCCGCGCTTGACGCCGAGCGACACCGAATCGCGGTGGGTTACGGCGAGCACGGCGTAACCGCGCGCCGCCCACGCATCCAAAATCGGATCGTAAGAATCACCCGACGAATACGCGCCGTGCGAAAACACGATCAACGGTAATCGCGCGCCACGCCGCGGGTAGGCGAGGCGAAACCCCAGCGTGTGATCGGCGGTCATCGGCAACCGACCGTGCGTGACGACGAGCGGCGAATCGGTGACCGTCGTGGTCGCGGTGACCGCGCACGCGGCGAGCGATAGCGTGACAAGCCATACCAAAATTTTGCAAAGCTTCATGCGCAACTCCGCGCGGCGCTGCGCCCCGCGATCTGGCCGAGCGTGATGGCCATCGACAGTCCGACGGCCGGTAGGTAACCGGTTACGTCCGGTCCGGAAATACTTTGAGCGGCACCGCCGCCCGCGTACAGATTCGGCAGCGCGCGCCCGTCTTCGCGCAGCACGCGCGCCTCGTCGTCGATGCGCAAGCCGCCTTGGGTGTGGAACAACGCGCCGGTGACGCGCACGGCGCAATACGGCGCTTCGAGGGGCGCGAGGCCCGCGAACGAGCGGCCGTACCGATCGGGTGCGCCCGCGGCTCGCGCGGCATCGATGGCAGCATTCTCCTCTGCGAACGATCCCGCTGGCACACCGCAAGCGCGCTCCAAACCCGCCCAATCGTCGGCGCGACGAATGGCGTTCACCTCGACGAGTTGTCGATGCTCGTAAGAGTGCGCGAGCGCGTTTTGATGCCGCTGTTCGTCGAACACGACCCAAGCGAGGCCTTGCGGTTGAGCGAGCACCGGGACACACATCCCGGAAATATTTTCGAGTTCGTGCGTGAAGCGGCGACCGTCGACGTTGGCGAGAAAACCACCTTCGATCATGAGCGGATGCGGCACGACGACGAGTTGCGGGTCGGCGAGAGTGCCTAAGCCTTGATATGCGGACATGTCAGCGAGCGCGGCGCCGAGTGCTTGCCCCCAAAGAATTCCGTCGCCGCGATTACCCTCGTGGCCGAAATAGCGGGCGTTCGCCATTTCGGGGATGTAGCGCGCGATCATTTCGTGGTTGCCGCCGAAACCGCAGGTCGCCAGTACCAGTGCCTCGCAGCCGACTTCTTCGCTGCTGCCGTCGCGTCGCCGCACGCGCACGCCACGGACACGATCTTCGGCATCGGCGAACAGATCGGTGACCAGCGCACCGGTCATCACCTCGGCGCCGGCGCGTGCGCAGGCGTTTTGCAGCAGGGCGAGTAATTCTTCGCCGTTACGGCCGGGCGGGATGTGCAGTCGCGGTCGCGAGTGGCCGAGACCGGTCCATTTGAAGTCCAGCAACAAGGGCACGTCGTGCTGGCTCGACAGCCAATCGAGCGTGCGACCCGACTCCCGTCCGATGGTGCGCGCGAGTGCGGCGTTGGCGCGGCCTGCGGTTTTCGCGAGCACATCGGCGACGAACGCCTCGACGTCGTCCTCGATCCCGTGCTGTCGTTGCTCGGCAGAATCGACGCCACAGACGGCGCCTAGCGACATCGACGTGCTGCCCCACGGGCGCTCATCACGCTCGAGCACCAGCACGTCCTGCCCCGCATCGCGCACCGCGAGTGCGGCGGTGAGCCCGCAGGCACCGGCACCGATGACGATTACGGGTACGGTCAAGTCGAACGTCGGAACTTCGCGAATGATGCTCATGTCGGAGTGTCGGTGGCCGCAGTTCGGCCGTAAAAAATTCGGAACGGCAGTCTAACATCCGTCGATGACGCAGGCCGCGTAGCGCATGTCGTACGATGCGTCATCGCAGGATATTCAACTCGATCAGGGGAGGTTGATATGCAACAGGCTCAGCGGATGCCGCGAGCGGTCGACGGTGCGATCGCTCAACTGCAACGGTTGCTCGGTCCTGAGCATGTGATCACCGATCCGCACGAACTCGCTTTTTACTCCCACGACGTCTATCGCGCCGGGTTATTGCCCGCAGCGGTGATTCAACCGAGTTCGACGTCGGAGCTCGCCGCGGCGCTCGCGGCGATCGCCCCGACACGGGTGCCCATCGTGCCGCGCGGCGGCGGCATGTCGTACACCGACGGCTATCTGCCTACGCAACCCGACTCGATCATGGTCGACATGTTGCGCATGAATCGCGTCGAAACCATCGATGCCGAAGATTTGTACGTCACGGTCGAGTGCGGTGCGACCTGGAAACAATTGTTCGACGCTCTCGAGCCGCACGGAGTGCGCACACCGTACTGGGGGCCGCTGTCGGGTTTGCGGTCGAGCATCGGCGGTGCTTTGTCGCAGGGCAGCATTTTTCTCGGCTCGGGTCGTTATGGTCCCGCTGCCGAGTCGGTCACGGGTCTCGACGTCGTACTCGCCGACGGTCGGGTCCTCAACCTCGGCAGTCACTCGATCAAAAACGGCGAGCCGTTCATGCGTCAGCACGGCCCCGACACGCTCGGTATGTTTCTCTCCGATTGCGGTGCGCTCGGCATCAAGACGCGCGCCACGTTGCGGCTCGTGCGCCCGCAACCCGAGTCGCGCTACTTGTCGTTTTCGTTCGCACGTCACGACGATCTATTCACGGCAATGGCCGACGTGGCGCGCGCCGACGTGATCTCGGAGCAGTTCGGCTTCGATCCGGGCTTGCAAGCGGTTCGCATGAAACGCAGCAGCATGCGTGAGGATGCCAAAGCACTGGGTAACGTGATCGCCGCACAAGGCAGTCTGCTCAAAGGCATCAAAGAGGGTGCCAAAGTCGTGCTGGCCGGCCGTGGATTTTTGGAAGAGGGGCATTTTTCGGTGCACCTGTCGCTCGACGGTCGGGATGCCGTTGATGCGGACGCGAAAGCCGCGATCGTGCGTCGCATCATGAGCGCGAAGGGTGTCGAGGTCGAGAACACCGTGCCGAAGGTGATGCGTTCCAATCCGTTCGCGGAACTGAACAGCATGCTGGGGCCGGGCGGTGAGCGTTGGGTGCCCGTGCACGGGTCGGTACCGTTTTCTAAATCGATCGCGATCTACGAAGCCTGCGAAGCGGTGTTCGCGCGCCATGCCGAGTCAATGCGCAAGTTCGACATCGATCGTGGCTATCTTTGCTGTACCGTCGGCCAAAGCGGCACGTTGCTAGAGCCCGTACTCTACTGGCCCGAATCGCGCGCGATTTTTCACGACCGCGTGCTCGATACCGCCTATCTAGCGAAGTTGCAGAGTTTTCCGCCGAATCCTCAGGCGTCGGCGGCGGTTGCACAATTGCGCGTCGAACTCGCCGCGGTGTTCGCCGATCACGGCGCAGTGAGCTTCCAGCTCGGTAAGTTCTACCCATATCAACGCGGACTCGCGGCCTCGGCAGCGGGCCTGCTCGGCGAACTGAAGCGATTACTCGATCCGCATCACGTCATGAACCCGGGGGCGCTCGGTTTGTGACTGCCGCGCTGGTCGGTCCCGTCAAACGCGTCACGCTGTGGGTGCGTGATCTTGAGCGCTCGCTCGCGGTGTATCGCGATGCGCTCGGTTTGCAGGTGCTCGAGCAAAAAGATCTCGAGGGTCCGGCGATCGCTGCGTTGGTCGGTCTCGAGCGTGCGCGGATGCGCATCGTCCATTTGGGCGACGGCCACGCAACTTTCGGTTGGGTGGGGCTGTACGAGGTGAGTGCGACGGCACCGCGACCGCTTGCGTCGCTGCCGACGGATGTCCGCTTTCCGGCCTATGGCCAAGCGACCGTCGTGTTCGAGACCGCAGCGATGGCGACCTTGGTCGAGCGTCTGCAGCGCACACCCGGGGTGACGTTCGTGACGCTGCCCACCGAGTACATCAAGCGTGAGGCGACCGCGGCAATGCCGGCGGGTAGATATTCAGAGGCGATTTTCACCGATCCCGACGGCATGCCCGTGAGCCTGTTGGGCTACGCTCCCATCTAATTTTTTCGGAGGCACCATGGCCAAGTTGATCGTGCTGTTCAATCTCAAGCCGGAGACCCGCGTCGAAGATTACGAAAAGTTCGCGCGCGAACTCGATTTGCCGGTGGTCAATGCGCTGCCCTCGGTGCGTAAGTTCGAGGTGTTGAAGGCGACCGGCACGATGGCGGGCACGCCGTCGCCGTACCAATACATCGAAATCATCGACCTGCACAGCCTTGAGCAGCTCGGTAAAGACGTGCAGACCGAGCAGGTGCAGAAGATCGCCGGTCAATTCCGTACGCTCGCCAACGATCCTATCTTCATCATCACCGAAAATCTTTGATGCACACGCGATGTTGAGGCTCGCCGCGCGACGGCTGCTCGGCCTCGTGCCGACGCTGTTCGTGATCGTCACGCTGTCGTTCTTCGTCATTCGGCTCGCACCGGGCGGGCCGTTCGACGACGAACAGACGTTGCCGCCCGAAATCAAGGCGAATCTCGAAGCGGCCTACGGCCTCGACCAACCGGTTGCGACCCAATATTTGCGCTACTTGCAAAGCCTCAGTCACGGTGATTTCGGTCCGTCGTTTAAGTTCAAAGATTTCAGCGTGACCGAGCTCATCGGTCAGGGCTTGCCGCTCAGTCTCACGCTCGGCTTGGCTGCGGTGTTGCTCGCGCTCGCGTTGGGCGTGCCACTCGGCGCGTTCGCGGCACTGCGTCAAAACGGCGCGCTCGACTATTCAGTCATGGCGTTCGCGGTGCTCGGCGTCGCGTTGCCCGGGTTCGTGATCGGTCCATTGCTGGCGCTCGTGTTCGGTCTGCATTTGCGCTGGTTGCCGGTGGCCGGTTGGTCACCTGGCGAGTGGCGATATCTCGTGCTGCCGGCGCTCACGCTCGCTTTGCCGGTGATCGCGTACATCGCGCGACTCACGCGCGGCAGCCTGCTAGAAGTACTGCGCTCGAATTTCGTTCGCACCGCGCGCGCCAAAGGCTTGCCGGAGCGTATCGTGCTTTGGCGTCACGCGATCCGGCCAGCTCTGTTGCCGGTGGTGAGTTATCTCGGACCGGCCAGTGCATTCGTCATGACCGGATCGTTGGTGGTCGAGACGGTGTTCGGTCTGCCAGGCAGTGGCCGTTACCTCGTGCAAGGCGCGATCAATCGCGACTACACGCTCGTCATGGGCATGATCATCGTCTACGGCTCGCTCATGCTGGTGCTGAATCTGATCGCCGATTTGCTCTATGGCTGGCTCGATCCGCGCGTGCGCTATGAGTGATCCGTCACGTGGGTTTTGGATCGATGCCGCACGGCGCTTGTTGCGCCATCGCGCCGCGGTGGTCGCCGGAGCGTTGATCGTCCTCGTCACGTTGCTCGCGGCGTTCGGTCCGGCGTGGTCGCCGCACCGATTCGATGCGATCGATTGGGAGAACATGGGGATCGCGCCGGGGTCGACTAACGCGCACTGGCTAGGGACCGACCGGCTCGGACGCGATCTTTTCGTACGCACGCTGCAAGGTGTGCAGATTTCTTTGCAGATCGGACTGCTGGCGACTTTGGTGTCGCTCTGCATCGGTGTCGCCTGGGGTGCGATCGCCGGATATGTCGGCGGGCGCCTGGACGAGTGGATGATGCGAGTCGTCGACGTGCTGTATTCGCTACCCTATATTTTCATCGTCATCATCCTCTCCACCTTGTTCGATCGCGGCAACATTCAGGTGCTGTTTTTGGCGATCGGCGCGGTCGGTTGGCTGACCATGGCGCGCATCGTGCGCGGCCAAGCGCTCTCGTTGCGCAAACGCGAGTTCATCGAAGCGGCGATCGCGACCGGCGTGTCGACACCGGCGATCGTGTGGCGGCACGTCGTGCCGAACGTCGTCGGACCGGTGATCGTGTATGCAACGCTCACCATTCCGCAGATGATCCTGTTCGAAAGTTTTCTTTCCTTCCTCGGTCTCGGTGTGCAGGAACCGCAGGCGAGTCTCGGCAGCTTGATCAACGAAGGCGCACAAGAAATGGAATCGGCGGCGTGGCTGTTGCTGGTGCCGGCGGCGTTTCTGGTGACGCTACTCACCTGCTTCAATTTTCTCGGCGACGGGCTGCGCGATGCGCTCGATCCCCGCGAACAGTGAGCGCGGCGCGTGAAAGAAAGTCTCTTGGAAATCGATCACTTGAGCGTGCGCTATCCCGCGCCGGGCGGCGACATCGCCGCCGTCAACGATTTTTCTTTGAATCTGGTCGCAGGGGAATGCGTCGGCATCGTCGGTGAATCCGGCGCCGGCAAAAGTCAGGCCTTACTCGCCGCGATGGGTTTATTACCGCGCCACGCGAGAGTCGCCGGATCGATTCGTTATGGCGGCGCGCCGTTCACACGCGAGTTGCGTGGGCGGCGCGTGGCGATGATCTTTCAGGATCCGATGACTTCGCTGACGCCGCATCTACGCGTCGGCGCTCAGATCGCCGAATCTTTGACCCATCACTTGCGGCTGTCGGGTGCGGCGGCGCGTGCTCGGGCGCTCGAGTTGTTGCGGCAAGTGCAGGTGACCGACGCCGAGCGGCGACTCGATCAATACCCTCACGAATTGTCGGGCGGCATGCGGCAACGCGTCATGATCGCGATCGCGCTCGCCTGTAATCCGGAAGTTTTGATCGCCGATGAACCGACGACGGCGCTCGACGTGACGGTACAGGCGCAGATTCTCGCACTGCTCGCCGGCCTCAAGCGCGAGCGTGGCATGGCAGTGGTGATCGTCACACACGATCTCGGCGTCGTCGCCGGGGTCGCTGATCGGGTGCTCGTGATGTACGGCGGCCGGCTGGTCGAAAGCGGGGCGGTCGCAGATCTTTTGACGACGCCGCGTCATCCTTATTCACGTGCGCTGCTGCGCTCGATGCCGCGCATCGACGATCCTCTTGATGGGCCGTTACACACGATCGCGGGCCAACCGCCGAGCCCGGCGCGATTGCCCACGGGCTGCGCATTCCACCCGCGCTGCGAGCGCGCGAGCGACGTGTGCCGCAGCCGTTTTCCAGCCCTGGCAGCAGGGCGTACCGACGTCGCCTGTCACCATCCCGTGGAGGATGCGTGATGCTCGAGATTCGTGATTTGAAAGTTTGGTTCGATGTGCGCGAGGGGTTCGCCAAAAGTCGTCCGCTGCGCGCCGTGGACGGCGTCGATCTCGAGCTGCGTGCGGGCGAAGCGCTCGGCATAGTCGGCGAATCGGGTTGCGGCAAATCGACGCTCGCGCGTGCGGTGTTGCGATTACTGCCACCGACCGCTGGGAAAATTCTTTGGCTGGGGCGTGGCATCGAGGCGCTCGATGCGGCGGCGATGCGGCCGCTGCGACGTGATCTGCAGATCGTGTTCCAAGATCCGCTCGCCAGTCTCGATCCGCGGATGACCGTCGGCGAGATCGTGGCAGAGCCCTTGCGAGTTCACGAGCCCGGGCTTGATCGTACGGCGCGGGGCGCGCGCGTGCGTGCGATGCTGGAGCGAGTCGGTTTATCCGCGGATGTGATCGCACGCTATCCGCACGAATTCAGCGGCGGTCAATGCCAGCGCATCGGCATCGCGCGGGCGATGGTATTGCAACCAAAACTTTTGGTCTGCGACGAGGCGGTGAGCGCACTCGACGTTTCCATCCAAGCACAGATCATCAACCTGATCGCTGACCTGAAACGTGACTTCGGTACCGGAGTGCTGTTCGTCAGCCACAATCTCGCCGTGGTGCGGCGTTTGTGCGATCGCGTGCTCGTGCTGTATCTCGGCAAGCCGATGGAAACCGCGCCGACCGCGGCGTTGTTCGCGCGTCCACTGCATCCGTACACCCGCGCGCTACTCGCGGCGGTGCCGATTCCCGATCCAGCGCGGCAACCGGCGCGCCTCGCCGCGACACTCGGTGGCGAACTGCCGTCGCCGCTCGATCCGCCATCGGGCTGCGTGTTTCGCACACGCTGTCCGCACGCAGCGGCCGAGTGTGCTGAGCGCGCGCCGGATTTTCGCCCACCGAACTCAACGGCGCTTGCGACGCAGCGCGTGGCCTGTCATCGACTCGAGGAAATTTGAATGCAGCGTTTGTTCGGAAAAGTCGCGCTAATCACCGGTGCGGGCCGACATCACGGTCTCGGGCTCGCCATCGCCGAGCGGCTCGGTCGCGAAGGCGCGAAGGTCGTCGTCACCGACATCGGGGTGCCGGCGACCGATCTCGGCAGCGACCGCATCGGCACGATCGCCGAGATGAACACCGTGGTCGACGAACTACGCGCGGCAGGGGTCGATGCCGTCGCGTGCGCGCTAGACGTGCGCGACGAGGCGCAAGTCCAACGCGCAATCGCGACCGCCGTCGAACATTTCGGCGCTCTCGACATTCTGGTTAATAACGCCGGTGTCGGGTTTTTGATGGAGCCACTGGTCGAGATGAGTCGCGAGCGTTGGCAGACAGTTTTGGAAGTCAATTTGATGGGCGCATTTCTTTGTACCAAGCACGCAGCACGTCGCATGATCGCGCAAGGCACGGGTGGCCGCGTCATCAATATCGCGAGCGTCGCGGCGAAGTCGGGCTCGATCCATTTGGCGGCTTATGCAGCATCCAAGCACGGCATGGTTGGCTTGACGCGCAGCGCGGCACTCGAACTCGGTGCACATCGCATCACGGTCAATGCCGTATGTCCGAACCATGTCACGACCGGGCTCGGGGCGCTGCAGAACGACTACCGCGCCAAGCAGCGTGGCCAGAGCGTCGAGGAATACCTCGCCGAGATGCGGGGTCGCATTCCGCTCGGCCGAGTGGGGCTCGCAAACGACACCGCCAAAGCGGTGGCCTTTCTCGCCTCGGACGAGGCGCAGTACATCACCGGCGAGGCGATGAACGTCTCGGGCGGGCAGGAAGTGCATTGATGTTCGGAAACTATCGTTTCGGTGCGGGGCGGCGTTGACATCATCAATTCATGACGATTAGATTCGGTCGGCGGCGTCATCCTGATCGACGTCACTTTTTTGCAACAACGTTCGACGTAACGGAGATCCCTCGAATGAAATTCAAACCGAGCACGGTTTCGGCCGGTGTCGCGATCGCGCTGCTGGGGGCCGTCGGGCCCGTGCACGCGCAGGGCGCAGGCGCCAAAGATGCACTGGTCCTCGAAGAAATCACCGTCACGGCGCGTAAGACAGAAGAGCGCTTGATCGAAGCGCCCGTGTCGATCACCGCGTTCTCGGCGGCCGACATCGAGAAGAAAGGCTTCGTCAATCTCGAGGACGTCGCGAAAGTTGCGCCGGGCGTGCAGTACTCACAGCAGGGTGGGCAGATCCCGGGCCGGTACACGTCCGCGATCCGCTTCCGCGGCATGAACGTCAACTCGGACAGCCCGTCGCTGCAGCTCGGATCGTTGTTCATCGATGGCGTTTACGTGCTCGGTGGTACGCAGTCGATTCCGTTCGACGACGTCGAGCGCATCGAAGTCATCAAAGGCCCTCAGTCGGCGACCTATGGCCGCAGCACCTTCGGCGGCGCCATCAACTACATCACGCGCACGCCCTCGCTCACGGAATATTCCGGCAAGTTGCAAGCGGACGGCGGTAACTTCGGCTTCAGCGACGTGTCGGCGAGCTTCGAAGGTCCGCTGGCGCAAGACAAAGTCTCGTTTCGCATCGGCGCGCGCTTTTACAACCGCGGTGCCGTCTTCCGTGCGACCGACGGCGGCGGTCTCGGCGAGGAGAGCAGCAAGTCGGTGTCGCTAACTTTGAATGCGCAACCCTCGGAATCTTTGAACATCAAATTCCGTGCATTCCATGCGCTCGACGAGGACGGTCCGGCGATGGGTGGTATCGTCGAAGGCTATCTCAACGATACCTGTACTGGCACCAAGATCACGACTCAGGACCCGGCGGTGCCAACCGCGTCGCCGACTAAGTACGTCTGTGGCGCCGTGCCCGAACTCGGTAAGGCGATTTCTGCGACCGGCGGTTTTAACATCATCGACACGCCCACGACTCTCTTCCCGGCGATCTTCGCGGCTAAAGGCTTTCCGACGCTCGTTTACGACCGTCTCGCTGCGGCGCCGAGCCCGGTGCAACTCAAAGTGCCGACGATCGATCATGTCGGTTTGATTCGCACCGTTACGCGCTTCTCCGTTCAAGGCGATTACACCTTCGGCGGTGGCTACAACGTGGCGTTGCAGGCGGGCAAGAACGAACTGAAGGCGAACTGGATTCGCGCCTTCGGTCTGACGCCGCGTGGCGATTGGTGGTCGCGCGATCCGCAAGACTCGCAAGATCAAAGCTATGAAATTCGTGTCGCCTCGCCGCGTGAGCAGGCACTCACTTGGCTCGTCGGCTACAACGCCTATCAGCAGACGTTCCTGCAATCCGGTTCCGGCGGTGACTCGTTGTGGGTTTGCCCGATCACGGTCAACCGCGCGCCGGGTGCGGCGTGTGCCGGTACGCCGTATTTCGCGCCGAATTCGTTGGCGCAGAACACCGACAAGGTCACGACCAACGGTCTGTTCGCGTCGGTGAGCTACGAGTTCAACGAAGCATGGTCGGCGAGCGTCGAGGCGCGTCGTCAGACCGATAAGGTCCGCAAGGCGATCTTCACGGCGACGCCGCTCGGTATCGACTCGACGGCCACGGTGCCGCGCGCGATTCTGCGCTGGACGCCGAGCCCCGAGACGAACGTCTACGCGAGCTATGCGAAGGGCGTGTTGCCGGGTGTGATCAACGCTGAGGTCGGCAA
>RGUL01000023.1 GCA_010027845.1 Gammaproteobacteria bacterium | reverse complement strand
ACGGACTCTGACTCCGTTTACCTAGGTTCGAATCCTAGTCCCCCAGCCAATCGAAAGAAGCCCGCAGCGATGCGGGCTTTTTTTATCCGCTTCAAAGGCGCTTCACGCCCGCCGCCGTACCGATCAGCACCGCATCGGCCGAGCGCCGTGCGAACAGTCCCGCCGCGACCACGCCGACGATCGATTCGATCTGCGCCTCGAGTGCGGGTGGATCGATGATGCGTAGGCCGTGCACGTCGAGCACGTGATTGCCGTTGTCGGTTACGAACTGCTCGCGCCACACTGGCTGCCCACCGAGTGCGACTAGTTGCCGCGCGACGTACGAGCGCGCCATCGGTATCACCTCGACCGGTAACGGAAATTTGCCGAGCACGTCGACCAGCTTCGATTCGTCGACGATACAGACGAATTTTCGCGAGGCGGCGGCGACGATCTTCTCACGCGTCAACGCACCACCACCGCCTTTGACGAGACGTCGGTGTGCGTCGGTTTCGTCGGCGCCGTCGACATACACCTCTAGCGTGCCGGTCGAATTGAGATCGAGCACCTCGATGCCGGCGGCCGCGAGACGTTTACTGGTCGCGTTCGACGACGACACCGCGCCACGCAGGCGTCGACGCTGCGCGGCCAGCGCCTCGATGAAGAGGTTGACCGTCGAACCGGTGCCGACGCCGATCACGGTGTCGTCCTCGACGAACTCGAGTGCGGCGATCGCCGCGGCTTTTTTGCCCGATTCAGATCCAAGCATTTTGGAACTACCTATGGTTTCGTTCGACACGAGCGCCCTTACACCAGCGCGGTGATGAATTTCCAGTGCGCAGCAGCGACCGGTGTGATCGAGAGTCGATTGCCGCGCCGCAGGATCAACAGATCGCGCAACTTGCCCTGCTCGTGTGCGCGTAATTCTTCGAGCGTGATCACGCGCGGGAATTTCTTTTGCAGACGGACGTCGACCACGTACCAGCGCGGCTCGTCGGGCTTCGAGGCGGCGTCGTAGTTCGCGTGTTTGCGATCGAACGCAGTCGCATCCGGATAGCCGCGACTCGTGACCTCGACGATGCCCGCGATACCCGGCACATCGCAGCTGGAGTGATAGAAAAACGCCAGATCGCCGATCGCGAACTCGTCGCGCAGCATGTTACGAACTTGATAGTTGCGCACACCGTCCCAAGCGCTGGTGCGCTTCGGTGCGGCCGCGAGATCGTCGATGCCGAACACCGACGGTTCCGATTTCATGAGCCAATATTTCATGTCGCTCCCTCGAAGAAAATCGTACCGCGTTCGGTGATCACGGCGTCCAACGTGACGTCGGTCGGTAGCGGCCGGATGGCCTGCAGCGCTTGCGACGAGTGCGCGAGGCCGACGAGTTTCGGGCCGCGCCAGTGGCGTCGCAGTCGACGGAAAGCGAGCGCGCGGTCGTAATAGCCGCCGCCCGTGCCGAGTCGATGGCCGCGGGCATCGAAGCCCACCAGCGGCAACAGTACGAGATCGCAAAAGCGCGCGTCACGTCGGTCGCGGCCTGCGGGCTCTGGGATACCGTAGCGATTGAGGCGCAGCGGTCCGCGTGCTGCCGAGAACGTCATGGTGCGCCGCTGCGGGTCGAGAATCCGCGGCAGCAAGATGTCGCAACGATGCTTCGCGAGCAGGACGAACAGCGGACGAGTGTCGAGTTCGTCACCGACGCCGACGAAGGCGGCGACGCGCAGCCCGGGACGCAACCAATGATGGGCTGCGAGTTGCCGGGCGATGGCGTGGGCGGCGGCGCGACGCGCCTGCGGACTTAGCAAACGACGGGCGTGTCGAGCGGCACTGCGCTGCAGAGATCGCCCCCCGTCTTGCATGCGCGCCCCTCGTTGCAAACGATGAACCGTTGCTCTCGACACAGAGCAACAAGTGGGGCGGGCTGCGACAGGTAAGGCTTTCCGCTCGCGGCGGACTTGCACAGTGCTGCCAGCAAGCCCTAATGCCCCGGGGCGTTCCAACTTAGGGTCGAGAGGTAACCCGATCCACTATCGAACACCGCAGGCGACGCAGACTCACTTTACACCACTTCGTCGCGAACGAAACGCGACTTGTGCGGATCGACGTCTCGGCGTCGTCAGAGATCGAGTTGCTGGTTACGGGCGAGAGCCGCATCGACGCGCTCGCGCATGCCACGCACCCGATCACCGAGCGCGCTGTCGTTACGCGTGTCTTTTTCACGCAACTTAAGCACTTCGTTGGCGAGATTGAGCGCGGCCATCACCGCGATGCGATCGGCGCCGACGATCTTGCCGTTATCGCGGATCTCGCGCATTTTGGCGTTCAATAATTCGGCCGAGTCGAGCAGCGCCGAGCGTTCTTCGTGAGGGCAGGCGACGAGGTAGTCTTTATCGAGAATGCGCACGTTGATGCGTGCCGCCTCTTTCCCTTGGTCGGCGGCGCTCAAGCGCCTTGCTCCAGAGTTTTGAGTCGGCCGATCATCGCTTCGACTCGAGTGCGCACTTGTTCGTTGCGCTGCAACAGCGTCGCCCGCTCGTTAGTGAGATTGTCCTGTCGATGACGCAGGGCGCGATTCTCCTCGCGCAGCTGCGCGACCACCGCGAGCAATTCATCGAGTTGGCGCTCGAGGCGCTTGAGTTCGGATTCCAGGCCGTGCTTGTCGCTCATGGGGAAAATTATCGTCTGCGGGCGCGGCACAGGCAATGATCTCGTGCCGCCCTGAGGCATAATCGCTGCATGTCAGAAGAGCGTTACACGCACATCGATCGTCTCTTGGCCGCGGGTCGGGCGTTGACCGACGTACCCGAGGCACACGGCACGATGGTCGGTGCGTTTTGTGCGAGCGCCACGTATCGGCTCGACGATTGGTTGCGCGAGGTGTTCCCCGAAGGCGATCCGGGTGATGCGCGCAACGATCTACAAGTTTGGTTCGAGGCGACGGCAGCATCCTTGCTCGGCGGCGAATTGCAGTTCATGCCGCTATTGCCGGACGACGACACGCCGGTCGCCGAACGTGCCGCGGCACTCGGTCAATGGTGCCAAGGATTTTTGTACGGACTTGGCACCAACCCGATCCCCGATCTCGAGCATTTGCCGGCGGAGATCGGCGAAGTGGTGCGCGATCTGACGGCGATCACCCAAGTGTCGGTCGATGATAGCGATGGCGCTGAAGCGAACGAGGGCGCGTACGCCGAACTCGTCGAGTTCGTTCGAATCGGCGCCCAACTGGTGTTCGACGAATTGGCGCGCTTCCGCGCGCTAGCCGAGGACGGCCACGACGATGGCGCGCCCGTCGCACTCCACTAATCCGAAGCAGCTGCGCGACCGAGCAGCATCGCGCAGCATCGCGCGCGAGGAATTCGCGCGTCGTCGTCGGCAGTTGATGAAAGCGATGGGTCGCGACTCGATCGCGATCGTGCCGGCCGCACCCGTGCACCTGCGTAACAACGACGTCGAACATGCGTACCGACAAGACAGCAACTTCCATTACCTGACGGGTTTTCGCGAACCTGAATCGGTCGCGGTGTTGGTGCCCGGTCGGCCGCAAGGCGAATATTTGTTGTTCGTGCGCGATCGCGATCCGGCTCGCGAGACCTGGGATGGTCGTCGGGCCGGGCCCGTCGGCGCACGTCGCGATTTCGGTGCCGACGATGCATTTCCGATCGGCGACATCGACGACATATTGCCCGGGCTACTCGAAAATCGCGCCAAAGTTTTTTATACAGTCGGCGTCAATCGCGACTTCGATCAACGCGTCGTCGGTTGGGTCAACGGCCTGCGTGCGCTCGCCAAACACGGACGCCATGCGCCCTATGAAATGGTCGCTCTTGAGCACGTGCTACACGAGATGCGCCTCTTCAAAAGTCGCGCCGAGATCGATTTGATGCGCGAAGCGGCGCGGATTGCGGCGCGTGCGCACGTGCGCGCCATGCGCAGTTGTCGGCCGGGGATGCACGAATACGAGATCCAGGCGGAGATCGAACACGAATTTCGCCGGGCGCGTGCCGAGCCCAGCTATTTGCCGATCGTCGGCGGTGGTGCGAACGGTTGCATCCTGCACTACCGCGAAAACGAGGCGGTTTTGCGCGCGGGCGAGCTGTTGTTGATCGACGCCGGTTGCGAATATGAGTGCTATGCCTCCGACATCACTCGTACTTTCCCGATCAACGGCAAATTCACCAAAGCGCAACGCGCTTTGTACGACCTCGTGCTCGAAGCGAATCGCGCGGCGATCGCCGCGGTGCAACCCGGTAATCATTGGAATCTGCCGCACGAGACCGCCGTGCAGGTGCTTACCGCCGGTCTCGTACGCTTGGGACTTTTGAAGGGTAAGGTGCCAGCGTTGGTAAAATCGTTGGCGTATCGTCGCTTCTACATGCACAAGACCGGGCACTGGCTCGGCATGGATGTGCACGACGTCGGTGACTACAAAATCGGCGACGCGTGGCGCGTGCTCGAGCCCGGCATGGTGCTCACCATAGAGCCCGGCCTCTACATTCCGCCGGGTACGCGCGGTGTGCCGGCGGAATTCCGCAACATCGGTATTCGCATCGAAGACGACGTGCTGGTCACGCGCGACGGTCACGAAGTTTTGACCGACGGCGTCCCCAAGGAAGCGCGCGAGATCGAAGCGCTCATGGCGGCCGGATGAGCGGCGAGCCGTTGCGGGTCGACGTCGCGATCGTCGGCGGCGGTCTCGTCGGCGCCTCGCTCGCGATCGCCTTGCAGGTCTCGAACTTGCGGGTGGCGTTGGTCGAGAGCGTCGCCCCCGACGCCGCGGCGCAGCCTTCGTTCGATGATCGCACCACCGCACTCGGCAACGGCACGCGCAAGATATTCGAAGCACTCGATCTTTGGCGCGAACTCGCACCGACTGCCGCGCCGATCAAGCACATTCACGTCTCCGATGCCGGTCGTTACGGTTTTGCACGGCTTGCGGCCGACGAGCACGACCTCGACGCTTTCGGTTACGTGCTCACCAACCGCAGCATCGGCGCCGTGTTGCGTCGCCGACTCGGCGCTTCTACGAACCTCGAGTTGCGCATGCCCGCGCGTTGCACTCGCGTCGAAATCTTCGACGATCACGCACGACTCGAAACCGACCCGGGTGCGCGACCGCTCGCGGCGAAACTGGTGGTGGCGGCGGACGGTGCCCAGTCGCAAGTGCGACTCGCGGCGGGTTTGCCGGCCGAGGTCGAAGATTACGCGCAGGTCGCAGTGGTCGCGCACGTTGCCGCAGCGCGACCGGCGGACGGCACGGCCTACGAGCGATTCACGCCGC
Organism: Gammaproteobacteria bacterium; assembly: GCA_010027845.1. Classification (GTDB taxonomy): domain Bacteria; phylum Pseudomonadota; class Gammaproteobacteria; order Steroidobacterales; family Steroidobacteraceae; genus UBA964. The sequence goes on along the minus strand of RGUL01000023.1, from coordinate 25,906 downwards.
AAGGGCCGTTCGCGGTGTTGCCGCTCGCCGATGGTCATTACGGTGTGGTGTGGACCTTGGCGCCCGAGGCTGCGAGCCGCGTGCTCGCGATGTCGGATGCCGACTATTTGCAGGCGCTGCAAGCGGAATTCGGTTGGCGCGTCGGCCGATTTTTGCGAGTCGGCCAGCGCAGTTCGTATCCGCTCAAACTCACCCGCGCCCAAGATGTCGTCGGTCGACGCGTGGTGCTGATCGGCAATGCGGCGCAAGGGCTGCATCCGGTGGCGGGGCAGGGCTTCAACCTCGGCTTACGCGACGCCGCCACGCTCGCCGAGGTGCTCGTGAGCACTTCGATTGCGACCGCGCTCGGCGATCGCGACGTCGGCGCGCCACAGCTGCTCGAAGAATTTCGCGCGCGGCGTAGCGAAGATCGCGCCGGCATGTTGCGCTTCACCGATGGACTCGTGAAATTGTTCGGTGATCGACGTCCGGGGATACCGCTCGCGCGCGATCTCGGTTTGTTGTTGTTCGATTTATCGCCGACCGCGAAGCAAGCGATGTCACGGCTAAGTTACGGCTTCGGTGGTAGCGTACCGCGCCTCGCGCGCGGCGCCGCGCTCACCGCAGGACAGTCCGACTCGCCATGAGTCGCGCCACCGACATCGTGATCGTCGGTGGCGGCCCGGTCGGGGCGGTGCAGGGCGCACTGTTTGCGCGCAGCACCGCCTTCAAAGATTCAAAAATCATCCTGCTCGAACGCGAGTTGCCGCTCGACACCGAGTCGTTCGATGCGAAGACCGAGTTACGCGTGTTCGCCTTGTCGCGTGCCAGCGAGCGTATTTGCCGTGCGGCGGATGTTTGGGCGGCACTCGAGGCGCTGCCCGGAGCGACCTGCGCCTATCAAAGAATGCACGTGTGGCCCGCAGATTCCGTGCCCCGCGGCGCGGGCTCGCTGACCTTCGACGCTGCCGAGCTTGGCGAACCGGATCTCGGTCACATCGTCGCCAACGGTGCGTTGCAGCGCGCTGCGCTCGCGGCCTTACGGCGTGCCGGCGGGATCGTGCAGCCGAGCACGGTGCGCGATCTCGTGTTCGAGGCCGACGGCGTGCGGGTCGTCACCGACGCTGGCGATTGGCGAGCCGCGCTGGTGATCGGCGCGGACGGTGGTCGCTCGGTGGTGCGTCGCTGCGCCGGGCTCGGCGCCGAGCAGCAGGATTACGCGCAGCAAGGCGTGGTCGCGACTCTGCAGAGCGAACGTCCACACGAGCACACGGCTTGGCAAAGATTTTTGGGCGACGGCACGCTCGCGTTGTTGCCGCTCGCCGAGCGACGCGTCTCGCTCGTGTGGTCGGTGGCCAGCGCTCGCGCAGCCGACTTACTCCGACTCGCGCCTGCGGAATTTTCGCAGCAAGTCACCGCCGCGAGCGATGGTGTGCTCGGTGCGCTCACGCTCGCGAGCGAGCGTCGCGCATTCCCATTGCGACGGGTGCAGGCACCCGAATACGTCAAAGAACGCTGCGCACTCGTCGGCGATGCCGCGCACATCGTGCACCCGCTCGCGGGGCAAGGCGTGAATCTCGGTTTGCTCGATGCAGCGGCGCTACTCGACAGCCTCGAGGACGGCGCTGCGGCGGGCGAACCACCTGGATCGTTGCGTGTGCTGCGCCGCTACGAGCGTTGGCGCAAGGGCGAAAATTCGGCGATGGGCTATGCGCTCGATCTCTTTAATCGTCATCTCGCCTTCGGCGACGGTGCGGTCGGACGACTCGCCCGGCAAGGTCTCGATTGGGTGGGGCGCGCACCGACGTTGCGCCGTGGTTTCGCCGCTCGCGCGCTCGGCCTGGAAGGCGAGTTACCGCGCGCCGTCAGCCGAGTCGGTCGATCTTAGCCGCGCAGATGAAGTCGTTTTCGGTGAGGCCACCGACCGCGTGAGTGCTGTAGCGCACGCGGCAATAACCGTAGCCGATCGCCAGATCGGGATGATGATCTTCGACGTTGGCGACATGGGCGACTGCGTTGACGAAACTCATCGTCCGATAAAAATCTTTGAACGCGTATTCGCGTTGTAATTCTTTGCCGTCGGGCGAAATGCGCCACTCGGACGAGAGCTCGGCGAGTAAGCGGGTGCATTCGGCGGGTGGCAGCGGCGGGACGCCGCCCTCACAGGGCAAACACTTTTTTTCATCGAGTGACATGCGTGCTCCGTGCGCGAGCGGTCAAGCCGGCGCGCGCCGCGGATAGCGACGTGCCACGTAAGCTTCGACCAATTGTTGGAATTCTTCGGCGATGTGCTCGCCCTTGAGCGTCACCGTCTTCTCGCCGTCTTCGTAAACCGGCGCCACCGGTCGCTCGCCGGTGCCGGGCAGGCTGATGCCGATATTGGCGTGTTTGCTCTCGCCCGGGCCGTTCACGACGCAGCCCATCACCGCGACGTTCATTGCCTCGACCCCGACGAATTCTTTGCGCCAGCTCGGCATGCGGTGCCGGATGTGGCTTTGGATGTCTTGCGCGAGTTGTTGGAAGTAGGTGCTCGTAGTGCGCCCGCAGCCGGGGCAAGCGATCACCATCGGCACGAACGAACGCAAGCCCATGGTCTGCAGAATCTCCTGCGCCACGATCACCTCTTGCGTGCGATCGCCACCGGGTTCGGGGGTGAGCGAGACGCGGATGGTGTCACCGATGCCCGATTGCAACAGCACACCGATGCCGGCCGTCGAGGCGACGATGCCCTTGCTGCCCATGCCCGCCTCGGTCAAGCCGACGTGCAGAGGATAGGTGCAGCGGGCGGCGAGTTCGCGATAGATCGCGATCAAATCTTGTACGCCACTCACTTTCGCCGACAGCACGATCGCCTCGCCCGGTAAACCGAGCTCGCGGGCGCGCGCGGCGTTTTGCAGGCAGGACTCGACCACTGCGGCGCGCATCACTTCTTGCGCGGTGCGTGGTGCCGGTGACGCGTTGTTCTCGTCCATCATGCGCGTCAAAAGTTCCGGATCGAGGCTGCCCCAGTTGACGCCGATGCGCACGGGCTTACGGTATTTGCACGCGATGTCGATCATTTCGGCGAATTGCGGGTCACGCTTGCTGCCGCGACCGACGTTGCCCGGATTGATACGCAGCTTGCCGAGCGCCTCGGCGCAAGCCGGGTGTGCGGTGAGTAATTTGTGACCGTTGAAGTGGAAGTCACCGACCAACGGCACATCCACGCCGGCCCGATCGAGTCGCTCGCGGATGTGCGGCACCGCGGCGGCCGCTTCGTCGGTGTTCACGGTGACGCGCACGATTTCCGAGCCCGCACGCGCCAGTGCGCGTACTTGCTCGACGGTGCCTTCGATGTCGGCCGTGTCGGTGTTGGTCATCGATTGCACGACGATGGGTGCGCCACCGCCAATGCGCACGTGGCCGACGGTGGTCGCAGTGCTGCGCCGGCGTTCGATCATGCGTGCCTTCCCCGGTAAAAATCCTTGGCTTCCGACAAGTCTAAGCGAGTTTCGCCGCCGCCGCGCCGGTGCTATGCTTCGGCCCGTTCGCGTATCCCGACCTCGCCGGAGAGACTCGTCCGCTGTGTTCGACGCAGCGAGTCGGGCGCCGAAGGCGCAAGTTTCCGCCCGGAAACGCTCAGGCAAAAGAACGGCAGGTCGCAGGCGAATTCTGGAGAGTGACCGCGGTGCACGTGTGTGCCGCGCGTCCACCGAAGGGGAGCGGCACGCCATCCGGCGGGCCCGATCTCTCAGGTCCAAGGACAGAGGGGCGGCGGTCGTGCATTCGGCCGCCGCTATTCCGTGCCCCGTGGAAGGCCGCAAGGATCGAAGAGGCCGGGCACATGGGACGTCGCACCCCGCTATACCAACAACACTTCGCGCTGGGCGCGCGCACCGTCGATTTCGGCGGCTGGGACATGCCCGTGCACTACGGTTCGCAAATCGAAGAGCACCATCGGGTGCGGCGCGATGCCGGCATGTTCGACGTGTCGCACATGTGCGTGATCGACGTGCACGGCAAAAGTGCGCGTGCGTTCCTTGCCCGCCTGCTCGCCAACGACGTCGGCAAGTTGCGGCAAGCGGGTAAGGCGCTTTACTCCTGTCTGCTCGACGAATCGGGCGGTGTGATCGACGATCTGATCGTCTATCTGATGCACGATCATTTTTTTCGTATCGTCGTGAACGCCGGTACGCGCGATGGCGATCTTGCCTGGATGCGCGCGCGCGCGAGTGAGTGGGACTTGGCGCTCGACATCCTCGAGCGCAGCGATCTGGCGATGATCGCCGTGCAAGGTCCCGAGGCGCGCGCAAAAGTCGCAGCCTTGCTGCCCGAGGTCGAGCGTTCGTCCGTGCTCGCCCAAGAAGCATTCTTCGGTCGCGAGTGCGCCAGCACGAGCGGTTCGCGTTGGTTCGTCGCGCGCACCGGTTACACCGGCGAAGATGGCTTCGAAGTGATGCTGCCCGACCGCGAAGCCGCGGACCTTTGGCAGGCCTTGCTCGCCGCGGGCGTTGCGCCCTGCGGCCTCGGCGCGCGTGACACGTTGCGGCTCGAGGCCGGGATGAATCTTTACGGCAACGACATGGATCGCACGCGTAATCCGCTCGAGTCGGGTCTCGCTTGGACGGTCGCGTTCGAGCCCGCCGAACGCGATTTCGTCGGTCGCGGTGCACTCGAGAACATCCGCAAGCAGGGCGGTCCGCCGCTGAAACTCGTCGGGCTCGTGCTCGAAGATCGCGGCGTGTTGCGCAGCCATCAAAAAGTCGTGGTGCCGGGCGTCGATGCCGTGCAAGTCGGCGGTGAAGTCACGAGCGGCACGTTCTCGCCGACACTCGAGCGTTCCATCGGTTTTGCCCGTGTGCCACGCGCGGCGAGCACGTCGCAAACTTTTGCAAGCCCGTGTCGTCAAGCTGCCGTTCGTGCGTAACGGCCGCATCCTCATCGATCTTTGACAGGAGTCCCCGCCATGAGCCAAGTCCCCGCCGATCTGCGTTACGCCAAATCGCACGAGTGGGTGCGCAATCTCCCCGACGGCAGCGTCGAGATCGGCATCACCGATCACGCGCAACACGCTTTGGGTGATCTCGTGTTCGTCGAATTGCCCGAGGTCGGACGCGCGCTCGAGGCGGGTGCTGCCTGTGCGGTGGTCGAATCCGTGAAGGCCGCTTCCGACGTTTACAGCCCGGTGAGCGGTACGGTGCTCGCGGTGAACGAGGCGCTCGCGGGTACGCCCGAACTCATCAACCAAGAATGTTATGGCCGAGGCTGGATGATGCGCGTGCAACCCGCTGCGGGCAGCGCCGCGGAATTGTTGGGCGCCGACGCCTATACCGCTGAACTGGCCGCCATCGGAGGCTGATCATGCCATTCGTGCCGCACACCGACGCCGACGTGCGCGAGATGCTCGCGACCATCGGCGTGTCCGACATCGACGCGTTGTTCGACGAAATTCCGCCGGAGCTGCGGATCGCGGGGCTCGACGGTATTCCCGTGGCTTTGTCCGAGATGCAGATCGGGCGCTTGATGTCGGAGCGCGCGCAACGCGACGGTCGGCCGTTGTCGTTTTTGGGTGCGGGTGCCTACGAACACCACATTCCCTCGGCCGTGTGGGCGATCACGACGCGCGGTGAATTTTATTCTGCGTACACACCGTATCAAGCCGAAGCGAGCCAAGGCACGCTGCAGGTGATCTACGAATATCAATCGATGATCACGAGCTTGACCGGCTTAGAGGTTTCGAACGCCTCGCTCTACGACGGTGGCTCGGCGGTCGCTGAAGCGGCGCTGATGGCGGTACGTGCGCATCGCAAGTCCAAAAGTTTGCGGTTGTTGGTGCCGGCGACGGTGAATCCCAACTATCGCCGTGTCGCGGTAAGCACCGCGGGCAACCAAGGGTTGCAGTTCGACACCGTGCCCTACGTCGCCGGTACCGGCTGCATCGATCGCGAGGCGCTCGCGCGACACGGCGGTGCGGACTACGCCGCCCTCGTGATCCAGCAGCCGAATTTCTTTGGTCAGCTCGAGGACGTCGATGCGCTCACCGATTGGGCGCACGCGCAGGGCATGTTCGTGATCGCCGTCGTCAATCCGACATCGCTCGCGATTTTGAAGCCGCCTGCGGAATGGGGCACGAAGGGCGCTGACATCTGCGTCGGTGAGGGTCAGCCGCTCGGTGTGCCGTTGTCCTCAGGTGGTCCGTATTTCGGATTCATGACGACGCGCATGGAGCACGTGCGTTCCATGCCGGGTCGCATCGTCGGCCGCACCGTCGATCTCGACGGCCGGCCGGGTTTCACGCTCACTTTGCAGGCGCGTGAGCAGCACATTCGGCGCGGCAAGGCGACGTCGAACATCTGCACCAACCAAGGACTTTTGATGACCGCGGCGACGATCTACATGACCTTGCTCGGCCCGCAGGGTCTGGCGCGCGTCGCCGAGGAATCGCGTGCCCGGACGCGTGCGCTAGTCGAACTTGCGACGGCCGTGCCCGGCGTGCGCGCCGCGTTCACCGGGCCGCGCTTCCACGAAGCCGTGCTGCGATTCGACGCACCGGTCGCCACCGTGCTCGAGCGGATGGCGGTGGGCGGCGTGCTGGGTGGCGTCGCGCTCGCGGATGACTATCCGGAGCTCGGTGAGGCGCTGCTGGTGTGCGCGACAGAGACTAAAACCGACGAAGATTTACGGCGTTACGTCGAGGCGTTGCGCGGAGCACTGCGATGAGTGATTTGAAGCCCGCCGAAAAGCTGATCTTTGAATATTCGCGACCTGGTCGCGGTGCGACGGCGCAACATCCGCCTGCACCTACCAATGCCGCAAGCGACGATCTGCCCGCTGCGTTTCGTCGTCGCACGCCGCCGCGATTGCCGGAGGTCAGCGAGCTCGACGCCGTGCGCCATTTCACGCGGCTGTCGCAATTGAACTTCGCCATCGACACGCACTTCTATCCGCTCGGCTCGTGCACGATGAAGTACAACCCGAAGGCCTGCAACCAGTATGCGATGTTGCCGGAATTCCTCGCGCGTCATCCGCTCGCACCGGCAACCCACGGGCAAGGGTTTCTCGAGTGCATGTTCGAGTTGCAGGAGATGCTCAAAGAAGTGACCGGTATGCGCGCCGTGTCGCTCAATCCGATGGCCGGTGCGCACGGTGAATTTGCGGGTGTGGCGATGATCCGCGCCTATCACGCCGCCCGTGGCGATCACGCGCGTAACGAAATCATCGTACCCGAAGCGGCGCACGGCACCAATCCCGCGACTGCGACCATGTGTGGTTGTATCGTCAAAGAAATTCCGGTCGATGCGCAGGGCGACGTCGATCTCGACGCGCTCGCGAAGGCGGTGGGCCCGAACACCGCCGGCATCATGCTCACCAATCCGTCGACCCTCGGCGTGTTCGAGCGCAAGATTCGCGAAGTGGCGAAATTGGTGCACGGCGTCGGCGGACTTTTGTATTACGACGGCGCGAACCTCAACGCCATCCTCGGCAAAGTGCGACCGGGTGACATGGGCTTCGACGTCATCCACATGAACCTGCACAAGACGTTCTCGACGCCGCACGGCGGCGGCGGTCCCGGCGCCGGTGCGGTGGGCGTGAGCGCACGACTCGAGCCGTTCTTGCCGGTGCCGATCGTCGGCCGCGATGCGCAGGGCTATCGCTGGTTGAGCGAGCGCGATCGACCGCAGTCGATCGGTCGATTGTCAGCGTTCATGGGTAACGCCGGCGTGCTACTGCGCGCCTACATCTACATGCGCATGCTCGGCCGCGAAGGCATGGGTCGCGTCGGTGAATACGCCACGCTCAATGCAAACTACTTGCTCGCTCGCCTGCGGGCGGCCGGTTTCGATCTCGCCTATCCGGAGCGTCGTGCGAGCCATGAGTTCATTGTCACCGTCAAACGACAAGCCAAAGAATTCAACGTGACCGCGATGGATTTCGCCAAACGTTTGCTGGATTTCGGCTTCCATGCACCGACCACATACTTTCCGCTGCTGGTGCCCGAGTGTCTGCTCATCGAACCGACCGAGACCGAGAGCCGTGAAACGCTCGATGCGTTCGTCGAGGCGATGATTGCGATTTTGGGTGAAGCGGAGCGCGATGCAGCGCAGGTGAAGGGTGCGCCGTACACCATGCCGGTGCGGCGGCTCGACGACGTCCGGGCCGCAAAGCAACTCGACCTCGCCTGGAAACCGGTAGAATCGCCGGCGTGAGCATTGGCGATCGCCCCAAACCGACCGGACTCCTGCGCGTCTGGCGCGCCTTCGGCAACAGCGCCAAAGGTTTTCGGGGGGCGTTCGTCGAAGAAGCTGCGTTCCGGCAAGAGCTCGCTCTCGCCGTATTTTTGTTCCCGCTCGGGTTGTGGCTCGGCGAGACGGGCGTCGAACGCGCCTTGTTGGTCGGGCCGATCTTCGTGGTGTTGATCGTCGAGTTACTCAATAGCGCCGTCGAAGCGGCGATCGATCGAATCGGACTCGAACGCCACCCGCTCTCGGGGCTTGCCAAAGATATCGGCTCGGCCGCCGTATTCACTTCGTTCGCGCTGCTCGCGGTCGTTTGGCTGCTGGTATTGCTCGACCACTGATCGCCAGGGAGATCTCGATGACTGCCGCCAACACTGCGTTGATCTGTGGTTCGGTCGCGTACGACACCGTCATGGTGTTCGACGGCCACTTCAAAGATCACATCCTCGCCGATCGCATCCACATGTTGAACGTTGCGTTCCTCGTGCCCGGGTTGCGCCGCAACTTCGGCGGCTGCGCCGGCAACATCGCCTATAACCTCAAACTATTGGGCGGCGAGGGCAAGGTCATGGCGACCGTCGGCAGTGACTTCGATCCGTATCGCCTCTGGATGCGCGATTGTGGTTTGTCACTCGATCACATCCGCCAACTCGATCACGAATACACCGCGCAGGCTTACATCACGACCGATGCCGCGAACAACCAAATCACGGCCTTTCATCCGGGCGCGATGAATCACGATCACCTGAACGCCGTGCCGACCGACGGCAGCATCGGCCTCGGTATCGTCGCACCGGAAAGTCATGCGGGCATGCGGTTGCACGCAAGACAATTCGTCGCGGCGGGCATCCCGTTCGTGTTCGACCCTGGTCAGGCGATGACGCTCTTCAACGGCGAAGAATTGCGCGCACTGATCGATCAAGCGAGTTGGGTTGCGGTCAACGATTACGAGGCGAGCTTGCTCGTCGAGCGTACCGGTTGGTCGCTGCAGGAAATCGCCGGACGGGTGCGGGCGTTCATCGTCACGCGTGGTGGCGAGGGCTCGCACATTTACGCCGGCACCGTACGGCACGAGATTCCGCCGGTTGCTGCCAAAGAAATCGCCGACCCTACGGGTTGCGGTGACGCGTATCGCGCCGGCTTGCTGTACGGCCTGCAACACGGACTCGATTGGCCGGTCACCGGTCGCATCGCCTCGTTGTTGGGTTCGATCAAAATCGCCCACCACGGCACTCAAAACCATCGTCTGACGCGCGGCGAATTCGCCACCCGCTATCGCGAGGCGTTCGGGGTGGCGGCGCCGTTCTGAGCGCTTGTGACGGGGGACGCGCAGGACGAGTTGTTCCCGGCGCTAGCGACTGCGCCGGTCGACCCGCAACTAACATCTTTGGCGCGCCGCTTGCCGAGCGGTGTGCGCCTCGGCACCTCGACGTGGTCTTTCCCCGGTTGGCGCGGTTTGGTGTACGACGCCGACTACGACGAGACCGTGCTCGCACGGATCGGTCTCGTCGCTTACGCCGCTCATCCTCTACTGCGCACCGTCGGCGTCGATCGCAGTTTCTACACCCCGCTCTCGAATGCGGCGCTGCAGCGATTCGCGCGTCAGGTACCTGCGGATTTTCGTTTTTTGATGAAAGCCCATGCTGCGCTCACCACCCCGAAGAGCGCATCTCGTCCGGCATTTTTGCAGGCGGCACCGCAAGCGTTTTTGGACGCCGAGTACGCGCGGCGCGTCGTGATCGAGCCGGCGCGACTCGCGTGGGGCGACAAACTCGGCGTGGTGCTGTTCCAATTTTCACCGCTCGGGCCGCGGGTGCTCGAGCACCGCGCGCGGCTGCTCGAGCGGCTCGCCGATTTTCTGCATGCGCTGCCGCGCGGCATCACCTATGCCTTCGAGTGGCGCGATGCGGAAATTTTGGGTGCCGATTATCACGCGATGCTCGCGAGCGAGGGTGGTGTGCACGGGTTGTGCAGTCATCCGCGCATGCCGCCCGTGACGGAGCAGGGCGAATCGAGCACGGTGGCGCCGCTCGTCGTGCGTTGGTTATTACGCCGCGATCGTAGCTACGAGGCGGCGCGCGCGGCCTACGCGCCCTTCGATCGATTACAGGAGCCGGATCCCGACACGCGCGGGCAAATCGCGCAGCTGGTGCAAGACGCGGTCGCTCAAGGTCGCGAAGCGATGGTGATCATCAACAACAAAGCCGAGGGCTCCGCGCCGCTCGGTGTCGCCGCGCTCGCCACCGCGCTCGCCGGCGGGCAGCCGTAGGCTAGAATTCGCGCATGTCCGCAACCGGTGGCGCGCTCGCGCCCGACATCGCGGCTGCCGTCGCCGCGCTGCGTGCGGGTGATTTGGTGGCGTTTCCGACCGAGACCGTTTACGGCCTCGGTGCCGACGCACGCAACCCCGCTGCCTTGCAGCGCGTCTATGCGCTCAAAGGTCGGCCGGCGAACCATCCGCTCATCCTGCATCTCGCCTCAATCAAAGAATTGCCGCGATGGGTGGCGAACGTGCCAGACGTGGCTTACCGACTCGCCGAAATCTACTGGCCGGGGCCTTTGACGCTGGTGTTGCCGCGCGCCGCCGACGTGTCCGACGTATTGACCGGCGGTCAGACGACGCTCGCCGTGCGCGTGCCGGCGCATCCGGTGGCACAGGCCTTGTTGCGGGCGTTCGGCGGCGGCATCGCTGCGCCGTCGGCGAACCGCTACGGCCACGTCTCACCGACCGCCGCCGCTCATGTGCGCGAGGAATTCCCGCACGGCGTCGCCGTGGTGCTCGAGGGTGGTGATTGTCAGGTCGGGCTCGAATCGACCATCGTCGCACTCGATCGTACGCCGCCACGATTGCTGCGACCCGGTGCGGTCGGTCGTGCGGCGCTCGAAGCCGTGCTCGGTCCCATCGCGATCGGTGCCGATGCGGGCTCGCCGCGCGTTCCCGGTTCGACGCCGCAACACTACGCGCCGCTCACGCCCGTGGTGCTCGCGAGCGGCGTCGACATCGCCGCGGCTTGCGTTGCCGCGCGCAATTCTTCGGCGCGCGTCGCGGTGCTCGCGCGCAGCGCGGCGCCGCCCGAGTGCACGGCGCTCGAGTCGCAAGGTCTCTGGTTACGCGCACCCACCGATGCGGTCGGCTACAGCCGACTTTTGTATGCCGCACTGCGTATGCTCGACAAGCTCGAGGCCGAGCGTATCCTCGTCGAGCGTGCACCCGAGGATCCTGCTTGGGATGCGGTGCGCGACCGGCTCGAACGTGCAGCCGCTGCCGGCTGAAAGTTTCGCGCAGAATTCATTTCGAGGTCCCGTATGGCTGCCGCCCGTAAAGCAAAAGTTTTCGATCCGTTCGAGCGTCGCGAGATCAAAAAATTGGTCGCGGAGTTCGGCTCGCCGCTGTTGATCGTCGATTGCGAGCGCATCCGCCGCCAATATCGCCAATTGCGCCGCGCCTTGCCGCGCGTCGATCTGCATTACGCGTTGAAGCCGCTGCCGCATCCGGCCGTGGTGTCGACGATCGTCGAGGAGGGCGGTTTCCTCGATTTGGCGACCACCGGCGAAGTTGAGCTCGTCGCGCGACTCGGCGTCGATGGTGAGCGTTGCATCCACACCCATCCGATCAAGCGCGACGCCGATATTCGTGCCGCCGTGGCGCGCGGCGTACGCGTGTTCGTCGCCGATAATCCGGACGAGTTGCGTAAGTTCGTGCCGTACGGCGATCGCGTCGAAGTGTTGTTGCGCGTCTCGTATCGCAGTCCCGGTGCCGTGTCCGATCTATCGCGCAAATTCGGTTGTGACCCTGAGCAATTGTTGCCGCTCGCACGCCGCGCACACGATCTCGGCATCACGGTGCGCGGCTTATCGTTTCACGTCGGCTCGCAAGCGCCCGATCCTGGCAAGCACGTCGAGGCGATCGAATCGTGTCGCCGGTTACTCGCCGCCGCCGCGCGCGAAAAACTCGGTCCCTGCGACACGCTGGACATCGGTGGTGGATTTCCCATCGACTATTCGCAGCGTGCACCCGAGATCGGCTATTTTTGCGCGCCGATCCGCGCAGCGCTCGCCGAGTTGCCGAAACGCGTGCGCGTGATCGCAGAGCCCGGTCGCTACATCGCCGGGCCGGCGGCCATCGGTGTCGCGTCCGTGATGGGTCGGGCACGACGTGAAAACCGTTGGTGGTACTACCTCGACGACGGTCTCTATGGTTCCTTCAGCGGCCAGCTGTTCGACCACGCACACTATCCGCTCGAATCGTTGCGCAATCGCGGCAAACGCGAACCTTCGGTGCTCGCCGGGCCGACCTGTGACAGCATCGACGTGATCGCAGAAAATTTGACGCTGCCGCAACTCGAAGTGGGTGATCTCATCGTCGGGCGTGCGATGGGCGCCTACACTTGGGCGAGCGCCTCGGAGTTCAACTTTTTTCCGCGCGCGACGGTCGTCTCCGTTAACCAAAAACCGGGTGATCGCGGCACCGTGCTGAAGGTCGAATATTGAAGCCGATCAAAAATTTGGTGTTTGACATCGGTCAGGTGCTGGTACGGTTGCGACCGCAGCCTTTGTTGAGTCTGTTCGCCGCGCACGGTTACGTACCGCAAGACTTACCAGACGTCGTCACCCGCGTCGGTTTGCACGAGTACGAGGCGGGTCGGTTCGACGGCGAAGAATTATTGTCGCGCTTGATCGCACTCGCGCCGCAACCGCCGCCGCGTGCAGCGGTTCGTGCCGCTTGGCTAGATCTTTTCGAACCGATCGAGGCGATGCTCGAGTTCGCACGGCGCGCACGCGGCCCGTACCGTACTTTCCTGCTCTCGAACGTCGGTGATCTGCATTGGCTCGAACTCAATCGCGTCTATGGGCTGCACACGCTGACCGACGCCAGTCTGCCGTCGTACACGACCGGGTTCGTCAAACCGCAACTCGAAATTTACGCGTTGGCCGAGCGACGTTTTGCGCTAGAGCCTGCCGCGACCGTGTTCATCGACGATCGCGCCGATAACGTGGCGGCGGCGCAGGCGTGCGGTTGGCGGGCCGTGCAACATCACGACGTTGCCGGAACCTTTGCCGCCTTACGCGCGCTCGGCATCGATAATCTTTGAGGAACGATCTATGCACACCGCCATCCATCGAAGAGTCGAGCAGTGTCGCGCGGGTGCAGATCCGACGCTGATCGCGCGGCTAGAGTCGGGATGGGCGGTGTTCGGCGAGCGGCAGTTTCTGCGCGGCTATGCGCTGCTGTTGCCGGATCCTGTGGTGCCGCATTTGAATGCGATGCCGGATGCGGCACGGCTGACGTTTCTCGACGATATGGCGCGACTCGGTGATGCCGTGTTGGCGGCGACGGCGGCGCTGCGCATCAACTATGCGATGTTCGGCAATCTCGAGCCCGCCTTGCACGCCCACGTGATTCCGCGTTTCGACGTCGAGGAACCGACGCTCGCGACGCAGCATCCGTGGGCGTACGACTGGAATGCGGCACCATTGTTCGATTCCGAGCGCGACGCCGCGTTGCTGGCGACGGTGCGTGCGAAGTTGATCCGAACGTAGCTGATCCGAACTTAGCTGAGCGGCGCGTAGTGCAACGGCAGTGCGGTCGTGGACTTCAAAGTTTCGAGTGAGAAGCTCGCGCTGACGTCGAGCATTTCGACGCCTGCGATCAGGCGTTTGTAGACTGCGTCGTAGCCGGCGATATCGGGCACCACGATGCGCAGCAGATAGTCGACGTCGCCGCTCATGCGATGCAGTTCCGTGACCTCTGGCAACTCGCGCACCAGCTTGGAGAATTTTTCGAACCACGCGGCGCTATGACTCGGCGCTTTGATGGTGACGAACACCGTCGTACCCACCGCCAGCGCGCGCGCATCGAGCAACGCCACGGTGCGACGGATCACGCCCGATTCTTGCAACCGCTGGATGCGACGCCAGCACGGGGCTTTGGATAGGCCGATTTTTTCGGCGATGTCGGCGGCGGTCAGCGAAGCGTCACGCTGCAGGATATCCAGAATTTTCCGATCGAGCTTATCCACGAAATTTAATTTCTTTAAATGCGGTTATTGAGAAACGAAGTTGCCAAGAATAGCGCCGGGCGACCGACATTCGCAACCCCGTCGCGCGGACGAGCGTATATCTTTGATCAATGAAGCCGCTGCGACCGTTCACCACCCACCCCGCCTCGGTCGGCGAGAGCTACTTCGGGCATTTGCTGACCGCCGCGCGCTTCGGACTGCGCATGATCGTCGGCGGTCTCGCCTGTTTGCTACACGGCCTGTTCCCGTTCCTCTGCGTGACCACGGGCTCCGATCGGGTGCGTAAGTTGCATGCGGAAATGACGGCGCGTTGCGAGCGGGCCCGGGCGAGCGATACTCAGCGTTCGGTGTCCGAAATCGCGAACACCAGTCGCATCGGCGCATAAACCCGTTGCAGATCGAGCAGGGCGTTCTCGATCTCGGTCCCCGCGCCCCGCAACACCAAAACTTCCGGCCTCACCAGCGTCTCCTCGAGCACCCCGAGCAGCGTCGCATGTGCTTGCGGTTGCCGCACGAGCGCGGGCCAGGCGAGGGCGAGGATGCGGTCTGCCGACACGTCCCGCGTCTGATCGCCGGACCATGCGGCACTGCGGCGCAGCACGCGCGCGAGTAGCGCATTGCCGGCGGGCATCGTCTCGTCACCGAAAGTTTTGAGGTCATGAAAGGATTTCGGCTGCGTGTGTCGGGGCGCGAGGTCGAAGTAGCCGCCGGCTTCCGGGTCCTCGAATTCGGTGCGTAACATCGTTAGCAAAGATTCGAAGAACTGATGCAGCGCCGGATCCCACCGTTGTTGCAAAAGTTCGAGCACTGCGTCGGCGAGCGCGGCATGTTCCTCGAGACCGGCTGCCTGTCCGGCGGTCGTCGACCACGGTAAAGCGGCACCGTAGCGCTGTTGCAGCGCCGCGAGCGCAGTTGCAGCGGCATCCGTGAATTGTGCGTCCCGCAACGTGCGTGCGGCCCAGACGAGGCCGCGGATCGCTTGCGAATTGCCGATCGGTAGCGCGCGATCGTCGCGCGCCGCACCGTGAAATGCCGTGGCGAACGCACCGTCCGGCAAGCGCCAATCGCGTAGCAGGGCGGTAGCGAGACGACGCGTCACGATGGTGAATTCCGGCTCGCCGGTCGCGAGGGCCGTCTGTGCGTAGAGCGCGAGCAAGGCACCGTTATCGCCGAGTGTGAGTGAGGCGTTCGGCGACGACCAATCGGCCTGCGTCGAGTGATCGTGAAACGCACCACTCGACGTGCACATCGGACTTTTGGCGAGCCGCGTCAGCGTCATCGTGACCATGTACAGCGCTTGCAAATCGGGCGTTGAGCCGGTCGCGCTGCGACGCCAGTCGCGCAGTAGTCGCTCGAGTAACCACGGACGCACGAACTTCGGTGTGGTGACGAACCCACCGTGCTCGAAATCGAACGCCGCCGCGAGCGTTTGCCGCGCGGCGCGCAAAGGCGCGTCATCGAATGTCGCCGTCGATGCGGGCGGTGGTCGTAAATCGGCGAACGCTGCGCGTAGCGCAGCATGTTGTGCGGCGAGTGTGTCCGGCTCGGCATCGTGAAAGGCGCGGATTCGCGCGAGCAGGCTCGCGGGCGGCAAGCCGTGCGCGTCGGTCCCTGCGACGGAAAAAAACGGTAACTCGGTGGACGCATCAAAGAAAACGAATAGCGGCCAACCGCCCGGCGATTGCGTGAGTAGTTGATGGGCGAGTTGGCAGAGTCTATCGAGTGCCGGTTGCTCGTCGCGATCGATCCGGACGACGACGAATCCCGGTGGGTGCGCGAGATCGTGCGCCGCGCGTGGGCCGCGCGTGATGCACAACAGCAGCGGTTGCCGTGTCTCGCGTGCGTGTGCGAACGCGGCGGTGCCCCAGCGGTGCGGGGTCGGTGGATCGATCGACATCGGGACGGCGCTTCGATTGCTAGAATGGCGCCGCACTATAGCCGAAGGCACGCCATGTCCGATTTCGATCCGCCGATCCTGCGCCTGCGCAAACACGAAGAGCGACGTTTACGCGCCGGACACCTTTGGGTGTTCAGCAACGAAATCGACACCGCGGTGACGCCGCTCACGGCATTTACCGCGGGTGATCTCGTGCGGGTCGTCACCCATCGCGACCAAGACCTCGGGGTCGCCTATTTGAATCCCGCGACGCTGATCGCGGCGCGCATCCTCACGCGTAGTGTCGTGCCGATCGATCGCCGCTGGTTTGCCGCGCGTCTGCGGGTCGCCCTGGAATTGCGCGAGCGTTTGTACGCCACGCCGCACTACCGCTTGGTGTTTGGCGAATCCGATGGTTTGCCCGGACTCGTGCTCGATCGTTACGGTGACGTGCTAGTCGGTCAGCTGGCGACGGCCGGTATGGAGCGCCTCAAAGATGAGATCGAGGCAGCGATCGCCGAGGTGATCGCGCCGCGCAGCTTGGTGTGGAAGAACGACGGCGGCGCGCGTGCACTCGAGCAATTGCCTGCGGAATTTACCGTCGCGTGGGGCGATGCGCCGGAGGAGCTCGAGGTCGTCGAAACTTTGCCGGACGGCCGTGCATTGCGCTTCGCTGCCGCACTCGCGGCCGGGCAAAAGACCGGATGGTTCTACGATCAAACCTTCAATCGCAGCCTGCTGCCACGCTTTCTCGCGCACGGCGCGCGCGTGCTCGACGTTTGCAGTTACGCGGGTGGTTGGGCGGTCACCGCGGCAGCGGCCGGCGCGGCCGAAGTGAGCTGCATCGACTCTTCGCAGTCGGCGCTAGAACGCGCGGCCTTCAACGGCGCGAACTTCGGTCGCGCGCCGAATTTGTTGCGCGGCGATGCATTCGATCGACTTGCGGAACTCGCTGCAGCCGGCGAGCGATTCGATGCGGTGATCGTCGATCCACCCGCATTCATCAAACGCCGCAAGGAATTGCCGCAAGGCGAGGCGGCGTACCGCAAGCTCAATCAACTTGCGCTACGCGTGCTCGCACCCGGCGGGTTGCTGATTTCCTGTTCGTGTTCGCACCATCTCGCGGCCGAGGCGTTGTCGGCGGCGATTCAAGCGGCGGCACGCCACGTCGATCGCCACGTGCAGGTGCTGTACGCCGGCGGTCAGTCGCCCGACCATCCGGTGCATCCCGCCATCCCCGAGACCCGATATCTGAAGGCGTTTTTTTGTCGCGTGACGAACGCCTGACGACTAGAATCTTCGCATGCTCGTCTATCCCGGATTCGATCCCGTCGCACTCGAGCTCGGTCCGCTCAAGATTCGATGGTACGGCATCACCTACCTCGTCGCCTTCGGCGCTGCATGGTGGCTGGCGCGGCGGCGGGCGGCGTTGCCCGGGTCGCGCTGGACGGCGCTGGACGTCGACGATTTTTTGTTCTTCGCGATGCTGGGCGTGATTCTCGGTGGTCGCATCGGCTACGTAGTGTTCTACGGCAGTTCGCTCTGGGCAGCCGATCCACTCTATCCCATCCGAATTTGGGAGGGCGGTATGTCCTTCCATGGTGGTTTGATCGGCGTGCTGGTCGCGCTCGCCGTGTTCGCCGTGCGTCGCGGCCGCGCGATCGCCGACGTGTTCGATTTCGCTGCCGCTTTGCCGGGGCTCGGCATCTGCGCGGTGCGCATCGGCAATTTCATCAACGGTGAACTTTGGGGTAAGCCCGGCGATGCGCCTTGGGCGATGTTGGTCGACGGCGTCGTCCGTCATCCGACGCAACTTTACGAAGCCGCGCTCGAGGGTTTACTGGTGGCTGTCGTGACCTGGTGGTTCACCAGCAAGCCGCGACCCCAGCTCGCGCCCTCCGGTTTGTTTCTGATCACCTACGCGTGTGGCCGCATCATCGTCGAATTTTGGCGTTTGCCCGACGTACAAATCGGCTACCTCTACGGCGGCTGGTTGACGATGGGACAAGTTTTGACCGCGCCAATGCTGCTCGGCGGCATCGCGCTACTCGTGCTCGCGTACCGCCGCGGGCAGCCGTCGGGAAATCTTTCGTCTTCGGGTTGAGTCGATGCAGCAATACCACGATCTCATGCGTCACGTGCGCACGTCCGGCACGCGCAAGACCGACCGCACGGGTACGGGCACGTTGTCGGTTTTCGGGCACCAGATGCGCTTCGATTTGGCGCACGGCTTTCCGTTGGTCACCACCAAAAAAGTCCACCTAAAGTCGGTGGTGCACGAGTTGCTCTGGTTCCTGCGGGGTGACACCAATACGCGCTACCTCCGTGAGCACGGCGTGACGATCTGGGACGAATGGGCCGACGCGAACGGCGAACTCGGTCCCGTCTACGGCAAGCAATGGCGCTCGTGGCCGACGCCCGACGGCGGCAGCATCGATCAAATTTCACAAGTGCTCGAGCAGTTGCGCGCCGCACCCGACTCGCGCCGAATCATCGTCAGCGCGTGGAACGTCGGTCAGCTGTCGCAGATGGCGTTGATGCCCTGCCATGCGTTTTTCCAGTTTTACGTCGCGGACGGCAAACTCTCCTGCCAACTCTACCAACGCAGCGCCGATATTTTTTTGGGCGTACCGTTCAATATCGCCTCGTACGCCTTGCTCACGCACATGATCGCCGAGCAATGCGATCTCGAGCCCGGCGATTTCGTGTGGACGGGTGGTGACTGCCACCTGTATTTGAATCATCTCGAACAGGCCGACCTGCAACTCTCGCGCGAACCGTACCCGTTGCCGAGCTTGCACATCGCGCGTCGCCCGCCGAGTTTGTTCGATTACACATTCGACGATTTCGAGTTCCGCAACTATCAACACCATCCGGCCATCAAGGCGCCGGTCGCGGTCTGAGCGAGAGCGGGGCTGTGACCGTGCCGGTGCTACGCACCAGTCCGTGGGTGCAGGTGAAGAGTTCGAAAATACACGGTAAGGGAGTGTTCGCGGCCAAGCGCATTCCACGGGGCACGCGCGTGATCGAATATTTGGGCGAACGCATTTCGCATGCCGAAGCGGATGCGCGCTACGAGCATCTCGACCCCGCTGACAACCACACCTTCCTCTTCATCGTCGACAAAAAAATCGTCATCGACGCGGGTGTCGGTGGTAACGACGCGCGTTACATTAACCATTCTTGTGACGGCAACTGCGAATCGGTGATCGAAGAGCGGCGGGTGTTTATCGAGGCGACCCGCACCATCGAGGCCGGCGAAGAGCTCGGCTACGACTACGAAATCGGTCGCGAACCGGACGACCCGCCGAACATCGACGAAATCTTCGCGTGTCGCTGCGGCAGCCGAAAATGTCGCGGCACCATGCTCTGGCCGCCCGAGCGGCCGAGTGAGCGCTCACCCGCGAAGAAAAAGCGCGCTCGCCAGGCTGCACCATGACGCCATCGAGTGGGTCGCGCCCTGTCTTGACGCTCGTCGTCGCAACTACCGACGATGGCGTGATCGGCGCGCAAGGCACACTGCCATGGCACTTGCCAGAGGATCTCAAGCGCTTCAAAGCCGCGACGCTCGGCAAGCCGATACTGATGGGACGCAAAACGTTCGAGTCCATCGGTCGCGCGTTGCCCGGGCGTCACAATATCGTGTTGACGCGGGCGCGCGACTATCGGCCCTCGGACTCGGCGATCAGCGTGGCGCACGATCTCGACGCGGCGTTGGTCGCAGCGGGCGAGGTGGCCGAAGTGATGGTGATCGGTGGTGGCGACATCTACGCGCTCGCGTTGCCACAGGCGCAGCGCGTGCTGCGCACGCGCGTGCATGCCAAGGTCGTGGGCGATGCGTACTTTCCGGCGTTGTCGGCGGACGATTGGCAACTCGTCGCGAGCGAAGACTTCGCTGCCGACGCGCGTCACGCCTACGCCATGACCTTCGAGACGCTCGAGCGTCGTCCCGCGCGCTGAGCACGCACGACGCCCGACTCGATCAGCGCGTGCGAGTCGGGATCGCCGTCGCGGCGATCTTTTGGCTCCACTCGGCGGGACCGCTCTGGTGCACCGAGGTGCCGGTCGAGTCGACCGCCACCGTGACCGGCATATCTTTGACCTCGAATTCGTAGATCGCTTCCATGCCGAGATCTTCGAAGGCGACGACGCGCGAAGATTTGATCGCCTTCGAGACGAGATAGGCGGCACCGCCGACGGCCATGAGATAGGCCGCCTGATGTTTGCGGATCGCTTCGATGCCCGCCGGGCCGCGTTCGGCTTTGCCGATCATCGCGATCAAACCGGTTTTTTCGAGCATCATCTCGGTGAATTTATCCATGCGAGTGGCGGTGGTGGGACCTGCGGGCCCGACCACTTCGTCGCGCACCGGATCGACTGGGCCGACGTAATAAATCACGCGATTTTTGAAGTCGACGCCCGGAGGCAGACTTTGTCCACTCGCGTACAGATCGGCGATGCGTTTGTGAGCGGCGTCACGACCGGTGAGCATCTTGCCGTTCAGCAACAAACGATCGCCCGGTTTCCAGGCGGCGACTTGCTGTGGCGTCAAGGTATCGAGATCGACGCGGATCGCGGCGGCGGACGGCTTCCAATCGACCTTCGGCCAGCGAGCGAGGTCAGGTGGTTCGAGTCGCGCCGGGCCGGTGCCGTCGAGTGTGAAATGTACGTGCCGAGTTGCCGCGCAGTTCGGAATCATCGCCACCGGTTTCGAGGCTGCGTGGGTCGGATAGTCGAGAATTTTGACGTCGAGTACCGTCGACAGTCCGCCCAAGCCCTGTGCGCCGATGCCGAGTGCGTTCACTTTTTCGTACAACTCGATGCGCAACTCTTCGATCGGCGTGCGCGCACCGCGCGCCTTGAGTTCGGCCATGTCGATCGGTTCCATCAAAGATTCTTTGGCGAGCAACATCGCTTTTTCCGACGAGCCGCCGATGCCGATACCGAGCATGCCGGGCGGGCACCAACCGGCGCCCATGGTCGGCACCGTCTTCAAAACCCAGTCGACGATCGAGTCGCTCGGATTCAGCATCACGAATTTCGATTTATTCTCCGAGCCGCCGCCTTTGGCCGAGACGATCACTTCGACGTGATCGCCGGGCACCATTTCGACGTGCACCACGGCAGGGGAGTTATCGCGGGTGTTTTTGCGCGTGAACGCCGGATCGGCGACGATCGAGGCGCGCAATTTATTGTCGGGCAAAAGATACGCGCGGCGTACGCCTTCGTCGATCATTTGCTGCAGGGTGAGCGTCGCTTCGAAACGCACGCCCATGCCGATTTTCACGAACGCCACCACGATGCCCGTGTCCTGGCAAATCGGGCGATGACCTTCGGCGCACATGCGCGAGTTGGTCAGAATTTGCGCGATCGCGTCCTTCGCAGCCGGTGACTGCTCGAGCTCGTAGGCACGGCCGAGCGACTCGATGTAATCCATCGGGTGGTAGTACGAGATGTACTGCAGGGCGTCGGCGACGCTGTCGATCAAATCTCGTTGTCGGATGACGGTCATGGCGGCTCCGCGCTGCGCCCGTGCGTCGGGCGTGGCCGCATTCTACCGCCGTCTTTTGCAGGGACGGCGCAGTGCCTCAGTCGCCGCCCGGGGCTCGGTAACTTCGGCAGGGCACGGCGTACAAAGCCTGCGCGTCACTCGCCTCGGGCGGTAGGTCGAGGTTGCAGGCGGTGAGTGCGCCGCCCCACACGCAGCCGGAATCGAGCGCGACGAGCTGCGGTCGGCGCACGACCCCGAGCGTCGACCAATGACCGAACACGATGCGCGAGATCGCACTGGCGCGACGCGGCACCTCGAACCACGGTAAAAGTTCGCGCGCCTGCGAGCCCGGTGCATTTTTGGGTCTTAGATCGATGCGACCTTCGAGCGTGCAATAGCGCAAGCGCGTCAGCACGTTGATCACGATGCGGGTGCGCGCATCACCGTCGAGTTGTGGCTGCCAACGCGCGGGCTCATCGCCGTACATCTGCGCGAAGACCTCGCGTGGTTCGTGCGCGAGTCGTTGCGACACCTCCGCGGCCAGTTGTAGCGCATCGTCGGCGGACCATTGCGGCACTACGCCGGCATGCACCATGAGGTCGTCGCGCCCCGCGCTCGTGTCCCGCACGGCGAGCGGACGAGTGCGCAGCCAATCGAGCAGACCTTCACGATCCGGTGCCTCGAGCACGGCGTCGAGGGTGTCGTCGGCGCGCAGCCGACGTGCGCCGCCGCCGTAAGCGACGGCGAGCAGATGCAGGTCGTGATTACCGAGGACCACGCGCGCATTGGCACCGAGTGCGCGGACGAAGCGCAGCACGCCGAGCGAATCGGGTCCTCGATTGACGAGATCACCGACGAACCAAAGTTCGTCGCGGTCGGCGTTGAAGTGCAGCTGCGCGAGCAACGCGCGTAATTCTTCGAGACAGCCTTGGATGTCGCCGATGGCGTAGCGAGCCATCGTCAGTGCAGCACGCCCGGCATCGCGAGACGAAACGGCGCGATCGGTGCCTCGAACACGGTGCCGTCGTCGCCTTGCATTTCGTAGCTGCCTTGCATCGAGCCGAGTGCGGTTTCGAGCACCGCACCGCTTGAGTAGCGAAACGCAGCGCCCGGTGCGAGATGCGGTTGCTCACCGACGACGCCTTTGCCGCGCACCTCTTGAACTTTGCCGTCCGCGTCGGTGATCAGCCAATGGCGCGTCAACAAACGCGCACCGACGCTGCCGTGATTGCGGATGGTGATGGTGTACGCGAACACGTAACGCTTTTCCTCCGGGTCGGATTGCGACTCGAGGTATTGCGTTTGCACGTCGACGTCGACGCAATGCGCTTTGGATCGTGAGCTCACTTGGGCACGCTAAACGTTGACCACGGCCGCTGCAAGTCGGCCGAATTCCGCGGGCGCCAGCGTCTCCGGGCGCGCACCCGGATCGATCCCGCAGGCGCTGATCGCATCGGCGTCTAGCCAGCTGCGCAGCGCGTTGCGCAGGGTTTTGCGCCGCTGCGAGAACGCCGCTGCGACCACGGCCGCGTAGGTGGGCGCGAGGGTGAAGGCGGGCTCGGTGCGCACCGTGAGTCGCGCGACGGCCGACCACACTTTAGGCGCCGGACGAAAGGCTCCCGGGCCGACATCGAACAAATGTTCGGTGGCGACCCAAGGCGCGAGCATCACCGTGAGACGGCCGTAGGCGTCGCTGCCGGGCGCGGCGCAGATGCGTTCGATGACTTCCCGCTGCAACATGATGTGCAGGTCCTGCAACACGCTCGGCGTCGTGAGCAAGTGGAACAGCAACGGCGTCGAGACGTTGTAGGGCAGGTTGCCGACGACGCGCAGTTTTCGACCGCGCGTCGCGGCGAGCGCCGCGAAATCGAAGCGTAGTGCATCGCCCTCGTGCAACACCAAGCCGCGTGGGACGAGCGTCGCGCGCAACTCGGCCGCGAGGTCGCGATCGATTTCGACTGCGTCTAGCGAACCGCTCGCGCGCGAGTCTGCAGCCGCAGTGACCACGGCATCGAGCAGCGGCCGCGTGAGCACGCCGTGTCCGGGGCCGATTTCGACGAGCGCATCGTCCGCTCGCGGATCGATCGCCTCGACGATGTGCGCGATGACCCCTGCGTCGTGCAGAAAATTTTGACCGAAACGTTTGCGGGCGAAGACCACGGTCGTGATCAAAGATCGCGACGCCGCACGAGATCGACCGCGAGTGCGACCGCCGCTGCGAGACTGCCGACGTCGGCGCGCCCGGTGCCGGCAAGATCGAGCGCGGTGCCGTGATCGACCGAGGTGCGCAGCACCGGCAGTCCGAGCGTGACGTTGACGGCGTGACCGAAGCCCGCGTGCTTCAGGGTCGGCAGTCCTTGATCGTGATACATCGCGAGCACGGCGTCGCAACGCGCAAGTTCACGTGGCACGAATGCAGTATCGGGGGCGCGAGCGGCGGCGATCGCGGGCGCGATGATGCCGTCGTCTTCGCTGCCTAGGTGACCGCCTTCGCCGGCGTGTGGATTCAATCCCAGCACGGCGATACGCGGCGCAGCGATCCCGAATTTTTTGATCAGATCGTCGTGCAACACGCCGATCACCGCTTCGATCTCGGGCTGCGAGAGTGCGTCGGGCACGCGTCGCAGCGGCAAGTGAGTGGTGACGAGTGCGACGCGCAACGTGCCGGCGACCAACAACATCACCGGTCGCGCGCAGCCGGTCCGTTCGGCGAGATATTCGGTGTGACCCGTGAAGGCGAGACCGGTGTCGGCGATCACGCCCTTGTGCACCGGTGCCGTGACCATGGCATCGAAGCGGCCGGCGGCGAGACCTGCGAGCGCGGCTTCGAGCAATTCGATCACGTATGGTGAGTTCTTCGAATCGAGTATGCCGGCCCGTGCCGGTGCACGGAGCGCGTAATGTTCGACGGCGGCGGTGCACGGCAGGCCGATCGCTGCGGCGCGACTTGCGAGCAGTTCACGATCGCCGAGCACGACGAAGTCGCAATCTGCGATCCCGCCGGCGGCCAGTTGTACGCAGAGTTCGGGGCCGACGCCCGCAGGCTCGCCCGAGGTGATCGCGATCCGCGGGCGGTCAGCTCTTGATGTCGACATACGCCTCGTCACGCAGCCGGCGCAGCCAGAGCTCGGTCTCTTCGTCCGCTTTGCTCTCGCGCAACTGCATGAAGGCGCGTTGCCGTCGCAGTTCGTCGGTGCTGTCGAACTGGCGACGACCAAGCACTTGCACGATGTGCCAACCGAACTGCGTTCGGAACGGCTCGCTGATTTCGTTGACTGCGAGTGCGTCCATCGCCTTGTCGAACTCGGGCACGAAAGTGCCGGGTGCGGTCCAACCGAGATCGCCACCTTCGGCCGCCGAACCCGGATCTTCCGACAACGTCTTGGCGAGCGGGCCGAATTCCTCACCTTTGACGATGCGCTCGCGCACGTTGCGCAGGCGCTGTGCCACGGTCGCGTCGTCTTGGATTTCGGTCGGTTTCAAAAGTATGTGACGGGCGTGCGTCTGTTGCACCACGACTTGTTGATCGTTGCCACGCACCTCGTTCAGTCGGACGATGTGGTAGCCCGAGGGTGTGCGCAGCGGTGCGCTCGTTTCACCCGGTTTCAAAGGCACCACGAGATCGGCGAGCACGGTCGGAATCTCAGGACCTTTGCGCCAGCCGAGCTTGCCGCCTTCAAGAGCGGTCTGGCTGTTGGAGTAGGCGATGGCGAGTTTCGCGAAATCTTCGCCGCGTCGCGCTCGCTCGCTCACGTCTTGCGCGCGCTTGGCCGCTTCCTCGAGTTGTTGCGGCGTGGGATCTTGCGGCACCGCGATCAAAATATGCGAGATGTCGTATTCGTTTAGTTCGGACGGCCGCGACTTTTGACGTTCGAGAAATTGCTCGAGTTCGCGCGGCGAGACGTTGATGCGTTGGATGACGTCGCGTTGGCGCAGCACCTGCAGCGTCATCTCGCGACGCACGCTTTCGCGGTAGCTTGCGTATTCGATGCCTTGTTGTGCGAGCGCGGCGGGCAGTTGATTGAGTTGCAGGTTGTTACGACCGGCGACGTCCGCGAGCGCTTGGTTGAGTTGTTCGTCGTTAATGCGGATGCCGCCCTTGGCGGCGCGCTGCATCTGGATTTCTTGCAACACGAGGCGCTCGAGCACTTGTTGGCGCAGCACCGACTGCGGTGGCAGTTCCTGGCCGGCCTGCTTCAGGCGCTGCACCACCGATTCGATCTGATCGTCCAATTCGCTTTGCAGAACCACGCCCTCGTTGACCACGGCGGCGACGCGATCGAGCATCGTGCCTTTGTCGGAGAGCGTGCGGGTTTGCGCCTGC
>RGUL01000022.1 GCA_010027845.1 Gammaproteobacteria bacterium | reverse complement strand
TCGCCCATGCAACTCCATTCGATCGATCTCGACTGCGAGCGCTGTCCGCGACTGGCGAAATTCCGTCGCGAGTCCGGGCAGCGATTTCCCGGATATCATGCCGCGCCGGTACCGTCGTTCGGTGATGCGCGCCCCTCCTGGTTGATCGTCGGTCTCGCACCGGGAATGCACGGTGCCAATCGCACCGGCCGACCGTTCACCGGCGACCACGCCGGCATCGTGCTCTACGAGACGCTGCATGCGCTCGGCGTGTCGAGCGCGGCGCTGTCGGTGTCGAAAGACGACGGCTTGCGCTTGCAGGGTGTGCGCATCACGAATGCGGTCAAGTGCGTGCCGCCCGAGAACAAGCCGACCCCTGCCGAGGCGCGAACGTGTAATGCGTTTTTGCAGGCCGAGTTCGCCTCGCTCGACCGCGTGCGAGTGATCGTCGCGCTCGGTCGCATCGCGCACGACGCGGTGCTAGACGCCTCGGGTCTCGCGCGCAGCGCGTTCAAGTTCGGGCACGCCGCCGAACATGCACTCGAGGGTGGTCGCTGGTTGATCGATTCGTACCATTGCAGCCGCTACAACACCCAGACCCGGCGGCTGACGCGCGAGATGTTCCACGCCGTGCTCGCCCGGGCGCAGTCGCTAGCTGGCTCGGCCTGATGCCGGACAGTTTCGACGCCAAAGAATTCGTCGCGAGCCTGCCGCGTAGGCCGGGCGTGTATCGCATGCTAGGGGCCGACGGCACGATACTCTACGTCGGTAAGGCCAAAAGTCTGCGTGATCGCGTCGGCAGCTATTTTTTGCCGAGCAACGTCATCCCGAAAGTGCAGGCACTGGTCGCGCAGATCGCCTCGATGGAGGTGACGGTCACGCGCTCCGAGACCGAGGCGCTACTGCTCGAGCATAACCTCATCAAGGCCCACCGACCGCGCTACAACGTCGTGCTGCGCGACGACAAAAGCTTCCCGTATCTTTGGCTGTCGAGTGGTCACGAATATCCGCGGCTCTCGACCTATCGTGGTTCGCGTAATTTACCGGGTCGGTTTTTCGGGCCTTATCCGAATGCGGGAGCCGTCAACGAGACGCTGCAATATCTGCAAAAAGTATTTCGGTTGCGCAATTGTCGCGACACCTATTTCGCGCACCGCAGTCGACCGTGCCTGCAGCACCAGATCGGGCGGTGCTCTGCGCCCTGCGTGGCGTCGATCACGCGCGAAGACTACGCCCGCGACGTCGAGTCGGCGGTGCAGGTGCTCGAGGGTCGTAACGACGAGGTGCAGCACCGACTCGCCGCGGCGATGGAGCACGCCTCCGAGCGACTCGAATTCGAACGTGCGGCAGCGCTACGCGATCAGATCGCGGCCATCAAAGAATTGCAATCGCAACAGGTGGTCGCCGCCGACGATGAGCGCGATGCTGACGTGTTCGCGATCGCCGGTGACCCTGGCGCGTATGCCGTCAGCGTGATGCCGGTGCGTGGTGGTCGCAGCCTCGGCACCACACACTATTTTCCAAAAGCGGCGTTCGGCGATGCCGAAGAGACCTTGTCGAGTTTCATCATGCAGTACTACGCCCTGCAATCGCCGCCGCCCGAGTTGTACGTCGGGCTCGCGTTGCCCGATGGCGAGGCGATCGGTGAGGCGTTGACGAATTTGAGTGGTCATAGCGTGCGCTTGCGACGGGCGCAGCGTGGTCTGACGGCGCGCTGGGTCGAGCTCGCTCGCGAGAATGCGACGCAGGCGCTGCGCATGCGCATCGCGCGCCGCGAGGGCTATGACGCGCTCTATACCGCGCTCGCGCGCGAACTCGGCTGGTTGCGGCCGCCCGCGCGGATGGAATGTTTCGACATTAGCCATACGCAAGGTGAGGGCACGGTTGCCTCCTGCGTCGTGTTCGGCCCGGACGGACCCCTCAAAAAAGAATATCGCCGCTTCAACATCGAAGGCATCGCGCCCGGTGACGACTACGGGGCGTTGCGACAAGCACTCGATCGTCGCTATCAACGCATCAAAGCGGGTGAAATCCCCGCACCCGATCTGCTGGTGATCGACGGCGGTCCGGCGCAGGTGGCGGGCGTCGTCGCCGTGCTCGATGCCCTAGGTTTCGAATCGTTGCCGATCCTCGGGGTTTCGAAAGGCCCCGATCGCAAGCCCGGACAAGAGCGCTTGCATCCGGCGCGTAGTGATGCGCCACCGCTCGTGCCGGGGCCGACTTCGGAGGGTTTGAAACTCGTGCAACGCATTCGCGACGAGGCGCATCGTTTCGCGATCACCGGCCACCGACGTAAGCGGGCTAGGCGCTTCAACGAATCGGTGCTCGAGACCGTACCCGGACTCGGCCCTGCGAAACGACGCGAGTTGCTGCGACACTTTGGCGGACTGCAGGGCATCATGCGGGCGGCGCGGGTCGATCTCGAAAGCGCGCCCGGCATTGGTCCGGCGCTCGCGCAAACCCTTTATGATGTGCTCCATCCCGGCGAGTGATGCGATGCCCCTCAACGTTCCAAATTTACTAACTTGGCTGCGCATCGTTTCGATTCCGCTCGTGGTGGTGCTGTTTTATTTGCCCTACCACTGGTCCGATCCGGCTGCGGGCGCGTTGTTCGCGATCGCCGGCATCACCGACACGCTCGACGGGTACTACGCCCGCAAACTCGGGCAAACCTCGCGTCTTGGCGCGTTTCTCGATCCGGTCGCGGACAAATTGATCGTCGCCACGGCGCTGGTGTTGCTGGTGAGCAAAGATCCGCGCGCGATCGTGGTGTTGCCGGCGATCGTCATCATCGGTCGCGAAATTGCGATTTCCGCGTTACGCGAGTGGATGGCCGAGATCGGTCAGCGTCGTAAAGTTGCGGTGTCGCGTCTCGGCAAGGCGAAGACCATCATGCAGATCGTCGGTTTGTCGATGATGTTGATTCGTTGGGACGTGTGGATCTTGCCGACCTATCGCGTCGGCTTGCTGCTCACGCTGCTCGCCGCAGCGCTGACGCTCGTCTCGATGGTCGACTAACAATCCCCACCCTCTGTCGGCGCGGGAATAGCTCAGTTGGTAGAGCACGACCTTGCCAAGGTCGGGGTCGCGAGTTCGAGTCTCGTTTCCCGCTCCATCTCCCCCTACTCGACACGAGGCTGGGTGGCAGAGTGGTCATGCAGCGGCCTGCAAAGCCGTCTACGCCGGTTCGATTCCGACCCCAGCCTCCACCCTCAAGCCGGTCGCGGCCGTCTCAAGCGACGGCGAACGCCACTTTGCTACGTCGTGCATCGAGCTTGAAGGTTCGGTAGGGCGCGGCGAGTTCGAGGTTGATGGTGTGGCTCTCGTCGGCGAACACGTCCTGCAGCAGCGTCGATTCGACCGAAAATTCCCCGCCGGTGTCCGGGGCCGGCAATTCTTGAAATAGCACGACGGTATCACCGCTCGATTCACCGCCGACGGCGGTCGGCTGCAGCGCGATGCCACGCGCATCGCTCCAGCGCACCCGACGTTCGATCTCAAGCAGTAATCGCGCCCGACCGGCGGTGGTCAACGGTGTGACCGCCACGTCACGCGTCCATTGCTGCAAGGCTAACGCGGCGTCGTGATAGTGGATCGAGTGTTCGAACTCCCAGCGCTTCGCCGCAACGTTCGCCGTGACGCGTGTCAGCACCACGTGCGCGCGATGGGCGAGCGCACGTGGGGTCTGCAGGGCGACCAGGGTCGCGGCCGTCGCGCCGAGCACGCGCCGTCGCGTGACGACACGGTCCGTCATTCGACGGGCTTGAGTGGCACGGGCTTATCGGTGGCCTTCGGCGCGTCTTTCGCCGACTTCAATTCGGCGAGTTGGTCGAGCATCAAGTTGCGAGTGTTGTCCTTCGCTTTGTAGAGCTCGAGGCGGCTCGAGACGATACGCCGCGGCCATACGTTGTTGGTGGCATCGGCGTCCGCAATGATGTGGCGTCGATCGACTTCGACGGTCGTTAGCCGCTTGTTGCGGATGAATAATTTAGTCACTTGATCGGCGTTGTAACGCCAGACTTCCGCCGGCACCATCGTTTCTTCGGTGCTGCCGTCGGCGTAGGTGAGGGTCAGTGGCAACGGCGTCACGAGGCCGCCGACGTTTCGGAAGTCGACGAAGTACACGTATTCACCGGCTTTGACCGCGCGATCGAGTGCCGCGAGCTCCCAAGGCTTTAGCTTGCTGCGGAATTCTTGGTAGTCGTTGCGATCTTTGTTGGTGACCGTGAACTCGTCGTTCTCGTCATAGAAATCTTTGACTTCCGGATTGCGCTCGACGCGCGTCGTGAGACCCGCGGCGCGATTGCGCTCGGCCGAGATCACGGGCGGACGCTCGGCGGCGATCTTCGCGCGCTTCAGCGGGAACTCTTTTTCCGGATCTTGGCTGGAGATTTGATATTCGCGGATCGAGTCGACCGAGACGTCGACGTGATCGGTGCCGTAGAACCAGCCGCGCCAAAACCAATCGAGATCGACACCCGATGCGTCTTCCATGGTGCGGAAGAAGTCGGCCGGCGTCGGACGTTTGAACTTCCAGCGATTGGAATATTCGCGAAAGGCGTGATCGAAGAGCTCGCGGCCCATGACCGCCTCGCGCAGCACGGCGAGTGCTGCGGTCGGCTTGTTATAGGCGTTCGGGCCGAACTGCACGATGGTGTCGGAGTTGGTCATGATCGGCACTTGATCGGCCGAGCGCATGTAGTCGGTGATCGCATCGGCGATGTTGGTCTTATCGCCGAACGCGGGATATTTGCTGTCCCATTCGACTTCGGCGACGTACTCGAGGAAGGTGTTGAGACCTTCGTCCATCCACGTCCACTGCCGCTCGTCCGAGTTCACGATCATCGGGAAGTAGTTGTGGCCGACTTCGTGGATGATCACGCCGATGAGGCCGTATTTGGTGTTGCGCGAATAGGTGATCTTGCCGCTCTTCTCGTCGGGCGTCGGGCGATAGCCGTTGAACGAGATCATCGGATATTCCATGCCGCCGCGTTCCCAAGCGTTCACCGAGATCGCGTTCGGGTACGGGTAGGGGAACGAGAGTCGCGAGTAGGACTCGAGCGTGTGCACGACGGCGTAGGTCGACCAGTGCGACCAGATCGGCTCGGCTTCGTTCGGGTAGAACGATTGCGCGAGCACGAACGGCCGGCCAGCATCCTTTTGTTGATAGCCCATCGCGTCCCAAATGTATTTACGCGAACTCGCCCACGCGAAATCGCGGACGTTCTCTGCTTTGAAGCGCCAGGTGCGACGATTTTTGCTCGCCTGCTTTTCATTCGCGAGCGCCTCGGCGGGGGTCACGATGAACACCGGCTTTTTCGCGGTCGCGGCTTCTTTGAGGCGCGCGCGCTGCGTTGCCGTCAACACTTGTTCGGGGTTTTGCAAGACGCCGGTCGATGCGACCACATGATCGGCGGGCACGTCGATCTCGACCTCGTAGTTGCCGAACTCCAATGTGAATTCGCCCCGGCCGAGGAATTGTTTGTGCTGCCAACCGGTGTAGTCGGTATAGGCGGCGAGGCGCGGGAACCACTGCGCCATGAAAAATTGATAGGTGTCGCTCTTCTCGAAACGCTCGTAACCGCTGCGCGCGCCGACACCGGCTTCGTCGACGATGTTGAAGGCGAAGTCGAGACTGAATTCGATGCTCTGTCCTGGACGCAGTGCTTGTGGCAGATCGATGCGCATCATCGTGTCGTTGATGACGTAGTGCAGTTCGCGGCCGTTCGCGACCACTTTGCCGATCTGATAGCCGAACTCGGTGTCCTCGAACGCTTGGTGGCGACGCACGGCGTTGAAGGTGAGGCTGTCGCCACCGCCGACGACGTCGCGGCGCGTGCCGGAGGTCGATGCAGTTTCGGAGCGACGCGCGATCGAGTCGTTCTTGAAAATATTTTGATCGAGCTGCAACCAGATGTATTGCAGGGTGTCGGGCGAGCGGTTGATGTAGGTGATCGTCTCGCTACCCGAAATGCGCCGTCGCTGCTCGTCGAGCGAAACCTTGATGCGATAGTCGGCGCGCTGTTGCCAATATTGTGGACCCGGGGCGCCGGACGCAGAGCGCGTCGCGCCGGGTGTCGGCAGCAAGGTCTCTAATTGCGCGAACTTTTTCTCCGATTCACCCGGATTGCCTTTGGCGAACGCGGTGGCGATGGGCAGCAGGGCGACTAGGGCGAGCGACAACAGTTTCGAGTGTTTCATCACATGATTCTAACCATCTGCGCGGGTGTTGCGGGATACTCCGCCCATGAACGTCGAAATCGAGCGTCGGCGGCCGCGCCGGAAAAGAATTTTGCGCTGGGTGGGCTGGTCGGCCGGTGCGCTGGCGACCGTCGCGATCGTGGGCTTCGCCTGGTTGTTTTGGTTCGGGGGCATCGCGATCTCCGACCGTACGATGTTGTGGCGCATGTTGCGGGAGGAGGGTGTGCCGCCGCCGAGTGCCGCCACCATCGCCGCGCAGTTACGCGTGCCGGCCGGCTATCGAATTTCTTTGTACGCGACGAATTTACCGAGCGCGCGCTTGATGGTGGTGACGTCGGCCGGCGACTTGCTGGTCACTCAGCCACGCGGTGGGCTCGTCACGCTGCTCGCCGCCGATCGTGACGGCGACGGTCTGCCGGATGCGCGCCGCACGCTTTACGCGGGCCTCGATCGACCGAACGGCATCGACCTCGCCGGCGAATTTTTGTACATCGCCGAAGCCACCCGCGTATTTCGCGTGCGCTTCGATGCCGCGCGTGGTGCGCCTCAGGGCGAACCGCAAACGTTGGTGTCGGGTTTGACGGCCGATGGGGCGCACTGGCGCAAGACCGTGCGCATCGGGCCGGACGGCGCGCTCTATCTCGGTCAGGGTTCGACCTGCAACGTTTGCATCGAGCACGATGCGCGTCGCGCGACGATGATGCGATTCGCGGCCGACGGCAGCGGCGGTGAAATCTTTGCCGCGGGACTCCGTAATCCTTATGGCTTCGACTGGGCGCCGTGGGACGGCGCGTTGTATGCCACCGAAAACGGCCGTGATCTTTTGGGTGACGATCTACCACCGGACGAACTCAATAAATTGGAGCGCGGCGGGTTTTACGGCTGGCCCTACGTGCACGGTAACGGTTTGCCCGATCCGGAATTCGGCTCGCGGCCTGAAGCAGCGGCACGCATCGCCACCGCGCGCGCACCGGCCTTCGCGTTTCGCGCGCACAACGCGCCGCTCGGCATCCGATTTTTGAAGTACGGCAGCGACGGTGGTGGGCGACGTGCGTTGGTGGCGCTGCACGGCTCGTGGAATCGCAGCGTGCCCGACGGTTATGCGGTCGTCGAACTCGAATTTCGTGACGACGGCACGATCGTTTCGCGGCCGTTTCTCGAAGGTTTTCGCGGCGCGGCGGGTTTGATCGGCCGACCGGTCGACGTCGTCGAAGCGCCGGACGGCTCGATCTTCGTCTCGGACGATTATTCCGGTTCGATCTACCGCATTCAGCCGCCGGCGGTGCGCGCCACGCGTGCGCCGGCGCAGGACGCTGCGGCGTAGCGTTGCCACGCGACATCCGCCCACGCATCGCGGCGATTGCGAAACGTCGCCCGGAAAAGATCGCAGCGCTGCGCGGTTTGCAGCGGCTCGTCGCGAATTTTTTGCAGCACGAGTTCGCGCGATACGAAGTCGTCTTGCATGCGTACCCCGCCACGCGCAGCAGTCGCAAAGACCATGAGCCGCTCACCTGGCGTTGCCGCGCGCACCCACGGTGTCCAGCGCGGTAGGTCGTCACGTCCACCGTTACCGGGATCGCCACTGCGTGCGAACGCCGCCCAATACGACATCATGGCGGAACTGAGTTGTAGGCGGCCCGCTTCGTTCGCCGCGTTGAACAGTAGATCGGATTGTGGCCCGAGATCGAAGTGTCCGAACACGAACGGAATCTCCATGGCGTGCGCGGCGCCGATCAATTTCGACACGTCGAGCAGACCATAGGCGCGCCCTTGTTCGTCCCAATCCCAGCGATACGCGAATACAGCGGCGCGGTTGCGCGGACCGTCGTTCGCCGCTTGCGTGATCGCCTCGGCGATCGAGTCGACGCCATCCGCCTTCCAAACGAGTGCGCGATAACGGGCCTCGCGATCGTAAGCGGCTGGATCGCGGATCGCGATCGGCAAGCCCGCGATCAGTCGCGTGTGCCGCGATTCGAAGGCCATGAAAATCTTCGGCTCGTCACGATTCGTACCGAGTAGCAGTGGGATGTCGAGATGGGTCTCGGGACTCGCCATCAACCGCCGCACGTCGCCGGCACGTATCGACACGTCGTCTTGGATCACCGTCGGCAGGCGATCTTCGTCGACGGTCGCTTTCGAGAACGCGCCGTACACGGTCCACGGGTCCAGCGTCCGCAGGAACTCGGCGGTCTCGTTCGTGCTCCAGCTCGTCAGTAGTCGCTCCGCATCGGCATCGTCGCGCGCTCGACGTTGCCCGATCAGTAATTCTTTGATGGCGAGTTTGGCCGCTCGCGCCGCCACCTCGCGATCACCGAAGCCGAACCCTAAACTTTGCACGACCGCGCGATGCAGCAGTCCGCGTGCCTCCGGCATCAACAGTAAGGCGAGCACGTTGGTCGCGCCTGCGGATTCACCGATCGCGGTGACGTTGCCGGGATCGCCGCCGAACGCGGCTGCGTTACGTTGCACCCAGTGCAGCGCCGCCAGCACGTCGAGATTGCCGAAGTTGGCGGTGGCTGCACCGGGCAACGCGAACCAACCGAAAGGGCCGAGTCGGTAATTGATCATCACCACGATCGCGCGCTCGCGAGCCGCGAGTGCGCTGCCATCGTAAAACGCAGCGTGTCCGACCACGTTGCTGCCACCGTGCACCCAGACGATCACCGGCAAGCGCGTCGTGGCCGCTTCCGCGGGCGCGAGGCGCGGCGCGTAGACGTTCAAGTACAGACAGTCTTCGTCACCTTGCCGCGAGCCGTCAGCACCGACGCCCCCCAGCGACGAACCGAATTGGATGCAGGGTGAGCCCGCGGTGTTGCTCTGGCGATCGTTGCTCCAAGGAGCCGGGGCCGCCGGCGGCCGCCACCGTAGCGCCCCGACGGGCGGCGCGGCGTAGGGGATACCGAGCCAGGTGTGACCGCCTGCGGTGTTCGCAAAGCCGATCACACGACCCGCATCGGTGTTGCGCGCCGCCTCCGCGATGACCGTCGGTGGTGGGCCGACCGGCGAGCGCGACGAGCAGGCACTTTGCGTCAGCAGCGCGAGCAGTGCGAGGCCGACTAGTGAGGCGAGGCGAGCGGCGGGACGCCGAGCGGTTTGCAAGTCGGTGATATCCATCGACGGGATTTTTGCACGTCTACGCGCCGAAACGGGGGCGACGGCGCACGTGGTAATCTTCGCCTCGGCCGTGGGCCCCGGTGGCGGAGTAGGTAGACGCTACGGACTTAAAATCCGTTGGCCGCAAGGCCGTGCCGGTTCGATTCCGGCCCGGGGCACCAACATCAGGTTGATAAAGCACAGCAATTAATCGCTCTAAATACCTGATGTATAAAGATTCTAATCTTGCCGTTTCCCGGTGGCACGTGTTTCGGGGCGAGCGTCACGTGCTGCGCGGACTCGGGTTTTCGCTCACGGCGGGCCGCTGCCTCCAGTTAGTCGGCGACAACGGCAGCGGCAAAACGACGCTGCTCCGCTCGATCGCCGGGCTCGTGCCGCGCGAAGAGGGCGAACTGCGCTGGGGCGACGTGCCGGTCGACGACTTTGCGACCCTGCACGCCGAGCTCGCCTATCTCGGCCACGACCCGCCGCTCAAAGCCGATTTGTCGGGCCGCGAGAACGTGCAGTTCGCAGTGGCGGTGCGCGGCGCACGCTCCGCTGCGACGCTGACTGCGCGGGTCGAGGCTGGATTGCAGCGCGTCGGCGCACTCGGTTTTTGCGATCGACCGGTACGCACGTTGTCGGCCGGTCAGCGACGCCGCATCGCGTTCGCCGCGTTGCGCGCCTTCGAAGTGCCGCTGTGGTTGATGGACGAGCCGGCGACGCATCTCGATGTCGTGGGCTGCGAGTTGTTGCGGCAACTGATTGACGAGCATCTCGACGCGGGCGGTATCGTCATCGCGGCGACCCATCAGGATTTGGGTCTCGCGCCGCACCGCTTGCAACGGCTCGCGCTCGAGGAGGTGCGTGCGTCGTGAGCGTCGTCTTCACCATTCTGCAGCGCGACCTGTTGCTCGCCTGGCGCCGCACCGCGCAGGTGTTGCAACCGTTGGCGTTTTTCATCGTCGTCACGCTGCTGTTTCCACTCGGTTACACCCCCGAACTGGCGCAGCTGCGACAAATCGCGCCCGGCGTGCTGTGGGTGGCGGCGCTGCTCGCCTCGATGTTGGCGCTCGAGTCGTTGTTTCGCGACGACGCGGCTGACGGAACGTTGGAGCAATTCGTGCTGTCGGGCCAACCGCTGGCTGCGCTGCTGTTCGGCAAGACGGTCGCACATTGGTTGCTGACGGGCCTGCCGCTGGCAGTGGTCGCGCCGCTGATCGGTGTCGCCTTGGGCGTGCCGAGTGCGGCGATGCCCGGCATAATTTGCGCCTTGTGTCTCGGCACCGTGAGCTTGAGTCTGATCGGTGCGATCGGTGCGGGGCTGACGCTGGGCGTGCGTCGCGGCGGCGTCTTGGCGTCGTTGCTGACTTTGCCGTTGGCGGTCCCCGTGCTGGTGTTCGGCGCGCGCGCGACGGAACTTTCGATCGCGGGCGGCAGTCCTGCCGGGGCGTTGTATCTGCTCGCGGCATTGATGGTGTTGGGTTTGACGCTCGCGCCGCTCGCTGCGGCGGCGGCGGTGCGAATCGGGGTGGAGTGACTCGCGCATGGATTGGACTTGGTTCCATAAATTCGGCTCGCCGCCGCACGTCTATCGCCTCGCCGGGCGACTGACGCCGTGGTTCGCGTGGCCGGCCGCGATCACAATTTTGATCGGGCTCTACGGTGGTCTCGTGCTCGCGCCGCCCGACTACCAACAAGGCGATGGTTTTCGAATCATCTACGTGCATGCGCCGTCGGCTTGGCTGTCGGTGATGATCTACACGACGATGGCCAGCGCGGCGTTCGTCGGTCTCGTGTGGCGCATGAAAGTCGCGCATGCGGTCGCCGCGAGTTGTGCAGGCATTGGCGCCTGGTTCACGGCCGTCTCGCTAGTCACCGGCATGTTGTGGGGTAAGCCGATGTGGGGCACCTATTGGGTCTGGGATCCGCGCCTCACCGCGCAATTGATTTTGTTGTTCCTGTTTTTCGGCTACATGGCGTTGCGTGCGGCGATCGACGATCCGTCGCGCGCCGATCGCGCGAGTGCATTGCTGGCCGTGGTCGGCATCGTGAACGTGCCGATCATTCGCTTTTCGGTCGATTGGTGGAACTCCATCCATCAGGCGCCGTCGGTGATGAAACTCGGTCGACCGACCATGCCGGTCGATATGTTGGTACCGCTGTTGCTGATGCTGCTCGGATTCACGCTGTATTTCGTCGCCGTGCTCACGATTCGGCTGCGTGCCGAGGTGTTACGTCGTGAGCGACAAGCGAGTTGGCTGCGCGAGGTGCTCGACTGATGGCCGAATTCTTTGCCATGGGCGGCTACGCGCAATTTCTTTGGCCGTCGTATGCGCTCGCCATACTCGCGCTGGTCGTGAACGTGATCGTTGCGCGACGTCATCTCGCGGCGGCGCGCAGCGAGGCGCGGCGTCGACTTGAAGTTCGGGCGGGGGATGCCGAATGACACCGCGCCGCCGTCGGTTGATTCTGGTGTCGGGCATCGTCGCGGGAGTCGCGCTTGCCGGTTTTTTGGTGCTGCGCTCGTTGCAAGAGAACGTGATGTTCTTCTACGACCCCACGCAGGTGGCAGTCGGCGAGGCGCCGATCGGACAACGGTTTCGACTCGGTGGCATGGTCAAGCCAGGTAGCGTGCAACGCACCGCCGGCACTTTGCGCCTCGCGTTCGTTGTCACGGACTACAAGCGCGACGTGCCGGTGCAGTACGAGGGCGTGGTGCCCGATTTGTTCCGCGAGAATCAAGGTGTCGTCGCGCACGGCCGGCTCGGTACGGACGGTGTGTTCGTCGCCGAGGAAATCCTCGCCAAGCACGACGAGAATTACATGCCGCCCGAGGTGGCGCGTGCCATTAAAGAAAAACACGGCGGCGTGATGCCGAAAGGGCCGACACCATGATTCCAGAACTCGGTCATTTCGCGCTGATTCTCGCGATGCTGGTGGCGATCGTGCAGTCGGCGTTCGGGCTCGCCGGTCCGGCGCTGCAGCGCGAGCGCTGGATCGCCGCGGTGCGCCCGGCCGTCACGATGCAATTTTTGCTGCAGAGTGCCGCGCTGCTCGCTTTGATGTTCGCGTTCGTGTCGAACGATTTTTCGGTGCAGTACGTCGCGCAGAATTCCAATAGCGCGTTGCCCGTGGTCTATCGCGTCGCGGCGGTGTGGGGTGCGCACGAGGGATCGTTGCTACTCTGGGGATGGATCCTCGCCGCGTGGACGCTCGCGGTCGCGCTGTTCTCGCGCGGACTGCCCGCCGGTTTTGCGGCGCGCACGCAGGGCGTGTTGGGTCTCGTGAGCGTCGGCTTCGTTTCGTTCACGCTCGCCACTTCGAACCCGTTCGAGCGCTTGTTGCCGGCGGCTCCCGACGGCCGCGATTTGAATCCTCTGTTGCAGGATCCGGCGCTCGCCTCGCACCCGCCGATGTTGTATGCGGGCTATGTAGGGTTCGCCGTCGCGTTCGCATTCGCGTGTGCTGCGATGATCGAAGGGCGCCTCGATCAAACCTGGGCGCGCTGGACGCGCCCGTGGACCACGGTGGCGTGGGCATTTTTGTCGGTGGGCATCGCACTCGGCAGTTGGTGGGCTTATTACGAACTCGGTTGGGGCGGGTATTGGTTCTGGGATCCGGTCGAGAACGCTTCGTTCATGCCGTGGTTGGTCGGCACCGCATTGATCCATTCTTTGGCGGTGACCGAGAAGCGTGGTCTTTTCAAAAGTTGGACGCTGCTGCTCGCGATCCTCGCGTTTTCGTTGTCGTTGCTCGGCACCTTCCTCGTACGCTCCGGCGTGCTGGTGTCGGTGCATTCGTTCGCGGCCGATCCGACCCGTGGCATTTTCATCTTGGTGTTCCTGGTGCTCGTCATCGGTGGTGCGCTCGCGCTTTACGCTTGGCGGGCACCGCTGTTACGCAGCACCGCCGGGTTCGAATTCTCGGCGCGCGAATCATTTTTACTCTTCAACAATATTTTGCTGGTGGTCGCCGCAGCTGCAGTATTCGCCGGCACGATGGCGCCGTTGATCTCGGATGCCCTAGGTCTAGGGACTCTATCGGTCGGTAAACAATATTTCGATCCGGTGTTTTTGCTACCGACATTGCCGCTGATCGCGCTCGCGTCGGTCGGTATTTTTTCGCGCTGGAAGCGAGGCCAGCTCGCGCCGCATCGTGGTGCGATTCTATTTACGCTCGCGCTCGCGGCCGCGATCACGGCGGCACTGATGCTCGGCGTTTGGGGCGGGGCGAAATTTTTGACCCCCGTCGGCTTCGCGCTGGGGTTTTGGTTGATCGCGGCCTCGTTCGTCGACCCCGTCGATCGATTGCGTCGCGGCCTCCGTCTGACGCCTGCCATCGTCGGCATGACCATCGCGCACATCGGACTCGGTGTATTCGTCGTGTCGGTCACCGCAGTCGAGTCCTATACCCGCGAACGTGATCTCGCTTTGGCGATCGGCGAGTCTGGGCGTGTCGGCGATTTCGACTATCGTCTCGACGGCTTACGCAGCGCCGAGGGCCCGAACTACGATGCACTACGTGGCACGGTCACCGTGCTCCAAGCGGGTAAGCCGGTCGTCACGCTGCATCCCGAAAAACGTAATTATTGGGTGCAGGGCTCGGTGATGACCGAAGCCGACATCCACATGCAACCGGCGCGCGACGTGTTCGTCGCGCTCGGTGAAGATCTCGGCGGTGGCCGGTGGAGCGTCCGGGCGCAAATTCGGCCGCTCATCAACTACGTTTGGCTAGCGGCATTTTTGATGGCGATCGGCGGTATCGTCGCCGCGTCCGACCGACGCTATCGGCGCAGCGGAGAGTCGGTTTGAAATATTTGATCCCGGCTGGCGTGTTCGCGCTCCTGGTCGTGGTGCTGGCGATTGGCATCCAACGGGCGCCGTCCAAAAACGTAATTCCGAGCGCGCTGATCGGCAAGCCGGCACCAACTTGGTCGCTACCGGTCATTGCCAGCAACCAGAGTCCGACGCCAGCGAGTTTCGATTCCGAGCGACTGCGCGGGCGGTGGTTCGTCTTTAACGTTTGGGGTACGTGGTGTCCCGAGTGCAAGGTGGAGCATCCGATGCTGCTCGAGATGGCACGCCAAAAAAAATTGCCGCTGATCGGACTCGATTGGAAGGACGACGACGCGGCCGCGCGCCGCTGGCTCGAATCGCTGGGTGATCCGTACGACGTCGTCGTCGCCGATCGCGACGGTCGAACGGCGATCGACTTCGGCGTGTACGGCGCGCCGGAAACGTTTCTGATCGACGATCGGGGTGTCGTGGTCTACAAACACGTCGGCGCCATGAACCCGGACGTTTGGCAGCGTGAGTTCCTTGCGCGCTTGCCGACCGCTGCGCCGTCCGACGGTACGCAGGGTCAACCATGAAAACTTCGCTACGTCGCGTCGTTTGCGCAGTGCTCGCCGTATGGATCGTCGGCGTTGCAAGCGTGCCTGCCGCCTTCGCAATCGATCCGGTCGAGATGTCCGATCCCGTTTTGCAGGAACGCTATCGCGCGCTCACGCACGAGTTGCGCTGCATGCAGTGTCAAAACCAGTCGATCGCGGACTCGCCGGTCGGACTCGCTGGCGATTTGCGACGCGAGGTGCGCGAACTATTGAGTGCCGGCAAGACGGACGACGAAGTGCGCGAGTACATGCGCGCACGCTACGGCGATTTCATCTTATTCCGGCCCCGCATGGTGGCGCAGACGCTCTGGTTGTGGCTTGCGCCGGTGCTGCTGATGTTGCTCGGCTTGTTCGCTGCGTGGCGCGTGGTGCAACGCCGCCGCGCGCTGGTCACCGATGACGGATTCGACGATGAGGGGGGTGACCGATGATCGGTTTCGCAGCGATCGTGACGGCGCTCACCGTGCTGGTCGCGGCAATCATTCTTTGGCCGTTGTTGCGCGGTGCCGAAACGCCTCGATCACGCATCGCTGCCAGCGTCGTGTTCGTGCTGCTCGCGGGCGGTGCCGCGGCACTGTATGCACGATGGAGCAACTACGTCTTCGACGCGCCGGTCGAGGCGAACACGCCGGCGGAGATGGTGGCAAAACTCGCGCGGCGTCTCGAGCAGCAACCGGGTGACGTCGCCGGTTGGTTGATGCTCGGTCGCTCGTACGCCGCGCTCGGTCAGTTTCCGCTCGCGCAGCGCGCCTATCAGCGCGCCGATCGGCTCGAGAACGGCCGTAATGCCGAAGCGCTGGCGGGTTGGGCCGAGGCCCTGGTGCTACAAGCGGACGGCAAGATCGACGAGCGTGCCGGGCGTATGTTCGAGCAAGCACTCGCCTTGCAACCCGATTCGGAGAAGGCGCTGTTCTATGGCGCCATCGTCGCGCAACGGCGTGGCGACAACGCCGTCGCAGCGACACGTTTCGAAAAATTGTTGACCTTCGATCCACCCGCGGACGTGCGTCCAATCATCGAACGCCAGATCGCACAGTTGAAAGGGCGCGCCAGTGCGCCAGCGGCGGGAGTGGCAGCGACGGCTTCTACGGCAGCGACGGCGAGCGAGACGCCGACGGTGCGTGCGGCGGTGCGCATCGCGCCGGCGCTGGCCAAAGATTTGCCGGCGGATGCGGTGTTGTTCGTGTTCGTGCGCGTTCCGGGACAGCCCGGGCCACCGCTCGCGGTGAAGCGGCTGGCGGCGCGGTTGCCGACCGACGTGGAGCTGACGCCCGCCGATGCGATGATGCCGGGACGTAGTTTCGCAACCGGTGATCGTGTCGAAGTGTCGGCAAAAATTTCGCGCACCGGTAGCGCGACTCCGTCGAGTGGCGATCTCGTCGGTCGTGTGACACTCACCGTTGGCCGAGGCACCGCCGAGATCCTCATCGACAGTCGTACGCCATGACGAACGCGGGCGAAGCAGCGACGCCGCGACGTTGGCTCGTGGCGCAGGGTGAGGGGCGTGCGTTGCTCGCCGCTGCGGGTGCGTATTTTTTGTTGCTCGCCGGCTATTACATGTTGCGCAGTCTGCGCGAGGCGTTCGCGCTAGAGGTCGGCCGGGACTACATCGCGACTTTGTTCTACGTCACGTTCGTGGTGATGCTCGGTGTGTTACCACTCTATTGGTACGTCGTCGCGCGTTTACCGCGACGTCGCTTGTTTCCGGTCATCTATTCGGCCGTGATTCTATTGTTCGCAGCGCTCGCGCTCGCGATCGCCGCGGCACCCGGTGAGCGTGTGTACGCCGCGGTGTATTTCGTCGCGGTGACCTCGCTCAATCTATTCATCGTGTCGGTGTTTTGGAGCGTAATGGTCGATGCGTGGCGCTCCGAGTCGGCGCGTCGCTTGTTCGGCTTCATCGCGGCGGGTGGTAGTGCCGGAGCGATCGCCGGGCCTGCGTTCAATGCGTTGTTCGTCGAGCGTATCGGCCCGAGCAATACGGTGCTCGTCGCTTGCTTGCTGATCTTTGGTGCGATTCTGCTCGGCCGGAGTGCCCAGCGTCTCGAAGCGTTGACCGAACGCAACAGCGATCCGGATGCGCGTTTGTCGCTACCCGTCGGTGGTCGTGCGGTCGACGATTTAAAACGACTGGTGCGTTCACCGTACCTGCTCGCGATCGCGGCCTTGATCGTCTGTGGGCAATTGCTCGGTGGCTTCATGTACCAAGAGCAAGCGAAATACGTCGAGCAGGCGTACACCACGCTCGGTGAGCGTGCGGCGCTGTTCGCCCGCATCGACTTCGCCGTCAGTATCGCGTCGCTCGCCTTTCAAACCTTGGTGGTCGGTTGGCTGGCGACGCGTGGTGGCTTGAAAGTCGCACTCGGCGCGGTGCCGTTGTTGCTCGCCGGCTCGTTGGTGCTGCTCGCACTCGTGCCGATCGGGTCGGTGCTGATCGCGACCCAGGTGTTTCGCCGCGCGGTCGACTATGGTTTGTTCAAGCCGACGCGCGAGATGTTGTTCACGGTCTTGAATCCGGAGAGCAAGTTCAAGAGCAAAAGTTTGATC
This sequence comes from Gammaproteobacteria bacterium, assembly GCA_010027845.1. Classification (GTDB taxonomy): domain Bacteria; phylum Pseudomonadota; class Gammaproteobacteria; order Steroidobacterales; family Steroidobacteraceae; genus UBA964. The sequence continues at coordinate 14,015 of RGUL01000022.1, read as the reverse complement.
GACACCTTGCTGCAGCGTGGTGGGGACAGTTTGAGCCAGGCGCTATATCCCTTGGTGGCGGGCTTCGGTCTCGTCGGCGTCGCGTGGTCGTTAGCCGGAGTGAGTCTCGGCATGATGGCGGTGGCAGTGTGGCTCGGAGCGCGCTTTGGCGCGCGTGACGACGGCGCCGAGCAGGCGTCGTGAACGAACAATCTTTGCCGGTCTGCCGCGTCGACGAGGCGGGCGTGCGCCACGTCGATTTCCCCGCGTTGCTGCGTCTTGCGGGCCCGTTGATGTTGACCAATGCCATACAGGCTTTGCTCAATCTCACCGACACTTGGTTCATCGGTCACATCTCATCGACCGCCGTGGCAGCGATCAGCGCGATTTACTGGCTGCTCTCGTGTTTGATCTTATTGTTCGGCGGCGTCGGTCTCGCCGTGCAGTCGTTCGTTTCGCAGGCCGATGGTGCGGGTCGTCGCGCACGGGCCTCGCAATCTCTTTGGAACGGACTATGGGCGTCGCTCGCCTCCGTGCCGGCATTCTTATTGGCGGCCGGGCTCGGCCGACCGCTACTCGATTGGGTGGGGATCGCGCCCGATGTGCGCGAACTGGCCGTCGCGTTCTGGGAGCCGCGGATGGGTGGCGCGTTTCTCGGCGCGATCAGTTGGGCGATGATGAGTTTCTTCAACGGTATCGGTGCCACGCGTATCACCTTCTTAATAGCCCTCGTCACCATGCTCGTGAACGTGGTAGCCAACGAAGTGTTCATCTTCGAATTCGGTTGGGGGATCGCGGGCTCCGCGTGGGCGACCAATCTCGCGCAGACCGTCGGCGTCGTGCTCGGCTTGTGGTTTTTGTTGCGCGGGCCGATCGCAGCCCGTTATCGCACGCGCTGCACGATTCGGCCGCGACTGGCGATGGTGCGACGACAATTGGCGGTCGGTTTTCCGGTGGGCGCGATGTACGCGGCCGACGTGCTCGGTCTCGCATTGATGCAATTGATGATCGCGCAGGTCGGAAACGTCGGTGCTGCAGCGACGCAAATCGTGATCATGCTGACATCGATCGCGTACATGCCGGGACTCGGGCTCGCGAGTGCGGGCACCACCGTGGTCGGGCAGGCGATCGGTGCCGGCGATCGTGATTGGGCGGCGCACCTCGGCACGGTCGTGGTGCGCTCTTGTGCGGGCTTCATGTTGTTGATCGCAACGGCGATCTTGATCGCGGGGCCGTGGCTGTTGCCGACATTTTTGGGTGCGGACGATCCGAACGCGGCTGCGACTGTCGAGATCGCGCTGTTGCTGTTGTGGCCCGCCGCTGCATATCAACTGTTCGACGGACTCTATTTCGGCTCCAGTTTTTGTCTGCGCGCGACGGGCGATACGGCGGTGCCGGCGGCGACGGCGTTGGTGTTGTCCTGGGGTTTGAACGTGCCGCTCGCCCACACGCTGGTGTTCGATGCCGAGCAAGCCTGGATTCCGGGGCTGCCACAATTCGGTCTCGGCGCGCTCGGCGGATGGCTCGCACTCATGATCTACGTCGTGCTGCTCGGCGGGTTTATGTACCGGCGTTGGCGCAGCGAACGCTGGCGCGAGGTCGATCTGTGGGGTCGCGCCGCCGACTGAGTCAGCGCGTTCGCTCTTGTCGCTGCCAATGACGCAGCATGAAAAATCCACCGACCATGCCGCCGAGGTGTGCGAAGTGAGCGATGCCGCTCGCGGTGCCGGTGACGCCGAGATACAACTCTAGGCCCGCGAATAGCAGTGCGAACAACCAGGCCGGCATCGGAATCGGTGGGATCAGCGGTATCACTTTGCGCTTCGGAAACATCATCGCGAAGCCGAGTAGCAAGCCGTAAATGCCGCCCGACGCACCGACGGTCGGTGCGCCGTCGCCTAATGATGCGGTGACGGCGAGTTGTGCGAAGGCGGCCGTGATCACGCTCGCAAAATAAAATGTCAGCAAGCGTCGTGAGCCCCACCAATCCTCGAGTTCGTTGCCGAAACTCACGAGTCCGATCATGTTGAAGGCGAGGTGCGCGATCCCACCGTGCAGGAACGCATAGCTCACGAGCTGCCATGGGGCGAAACCAGCGTCGAGCGGCCACAGCGCGAAGAGTCGATCGAGCTCTTCCGGGGCTAGGAATTGCAACCCGAAGACGGCGACGTTCGCGATCAACAGTGTGCGAGTGGCGGGTAACATCAATAGTGCTTCCAAAATAAAAACACGGCGACGATCCAGAGCGGCTGTATCCAGCCGGTGGAGAGGTACAGGCGCGATAGTGCCGCGCGACCCCACTCGCCGGGTGAGACCTCGAATACTTTGGCGAGCCTGAAGTTAGGTAGGTTGGCCGGTATTAAGGCAAATCCGCCCCACATCGCGCCGAGGACCACGCTCGCGGCGAGCAGATCGGCTTCCTCCGGCGAGCGCCCGTCGTGCGCGCCGATCGTGAAGGCGACGCCGATGAAGATGCGCGAAGCGAGGGCGTTGTCGGCGAAGTGACTCGTGAAGGCCGTTGCGTACCACAGTATGCAGGCGAGCAGGACCGTCGGAGCACTCTCCGGTAGGTGTGCCGCCAGCGACTGGATGAACGGATCGGATTCGCGACCGACGAGGTCGAGGCCCGCGAGCAGCACCGCCAGCACGAGTGGCTGCCAACGCGTCGCGTAATCCGCGCCGCGACGCATCGCATAAAGGCCGATTAACACGTCGGCCACGAGCACGGCGGGTGTGCCGGCCGCGACGATATTGGCGAGAACCACGACCAGCAGCAACAGCGCCGTTCGCGGCCAGCCGGCCATCGTGGTCTGCGGTGGCGTCGGACCGATCAAATCTTTGAATCGCATGGCCGAGAGTGCGACGTGCAGCAACGCGCCGATACCGACTAACACGACCAAGGTACCGAGGCTCCAGCCAACTTGCGCTTGCAATAGCGGCCAAACGATCAAAACCGGCGGTGCCGCAAAGGGTGTGAGGCCCATGCCGGAGCCGATGGTCGCTGCGAGTCCGGTCGCGACGGCGGGACGATCATCGGTCGTTGTGCGCGCGGCAAAATAATCGCCGACGAACACGGCTGCGCCCACCGAGGCGAACGAGGCGAGCGTGCTACCGAGCACGATGGTCCAAAAAAGACCGACTGCGCGCTCGAGCCGCGCAAGCAGCTGCCGCATGTCGGCCGAGGCGAGATTGGCGGCCGAGAGCACGCCGAATAAGGTCAAGGGCCCCGCGACGAACGCGCGCAGGCCGCTCGGCATTACCTCGTCGCCGCGCTCGAGCATCATCGCCGCACAGACGAGCGCGATCGCGATACCCGCGAGTTCCCCCTCGTCGAAGGTGTGATGTAGCCAGTGCAGTCGAGGATGGGTGCGCCACCAATGTTCATCGGTCACCGGTAGCCAAAGGCGTGTACGACCGAGACCATTCATCGCCAGTAGAATCGCACCGAGCGCGAGTCCACCCGCGACGACGACGTCACCGTGGTGCACGCTCACCCAAACATAGACGCCTAGCAAGGCCCACGCGCCCCACGATTGCAGCGCGCTATCGCGGATCATGGGACGCTTTGCAGCCAATCGAACAGCCGATTGCAGAAGCGAATTTTTTGCTCTTTACCGGCGACGACGTGTGCGAGATCGGCCCACGTTTCGCCGCGTGCGCCGGGAATCGCACGCTCGATCGGTAGCGTGGTGCGCGGACTCGTCACGACGTCGAGGGCTGCGTGTAACACGAAACTCGGGCAGCGCACCGTGGCGAGACGTTCGCGCGATTCGAAGTTGACGCAGGCGTCGATCAGCCGCGAGTGCGCGGGATAACGGCCGTTCAATTCTTTCCAACCACCTTGAGGGCCGAGCAACTTTTGGTGATGCTCGTTGTAGTACTCGGGGGTGAAGGACAGCAACGTCACCGCTTTTTGAAAGGCGTCGAAGCCCGCGTCGCGGTGCAACCAACGAAACATCTCGAGTTGATCGCGGAGGAAGTCGTCCACTTCGCACCATGCACCGGTGTTGAACATGCTGCGTGCGAGGTCGGGTCGACGAATCGCGATCTCTTGGCAAACACAGGCACCCATCCCGACGAGCCCGATCAAATGGACGTTGCTCAGGCCGAGGTGATCGAGCAAACCGATGGCATCGGCGGCGTGCAGTGCCATCGTCGAGGGTACGCCAAGGTCGTCGCTCGACTCGCCGATACCACGATAGTCGAAGATCACGACTTGATAGCGATCGGTGAGACCGCGGGCTAGATGATGGTGGTTATCGTGGCAGAACGTTCCCCAACCGCCCATGCAAAGCACCGGGTCACCTTGGCCGAGCACCTCGTAGTACATGTCGTGATCGTTGATGCGAGCGATGGCCATAGCTTCAATGCGTCCTGTCTAGAGTCGAGTTCAAAGGTGATTCAGACAATCTTGGTCACGCCCAGAAAGGCGATGATGATCAGCAGCGCGTACAGTGCGAGCACGTAGCGGATCGCGCCGTCGACCGCGCGGCCGATTTGTTGTTCGATGTCCGGCTGGCTGCCCTCGGTTGCGAGTCGAGCGAACGCCGGCCCGATCGGTCGGAACGCGAAGTCGATCCCGATGCCGAGCGCGAAGATCAACGCGAACAACAAAATTTTGAGGCCGAACCAACCGCCGGGCAGGGGGCCGAGACCGAGCACCGCCGTCACGCCGAACGCGCCGATCACGAGCAGCAGTACAGCCTGCAACGCCAAATTGAGCCGACTCAAAGATTCACCGCGCGGCGTGCCTTCGTGGCGACCGATCGCGAACAGCAACGCGATCCAAGCGGCGCTCACCCCCCAGGCGACGAGGAAGGCCACGGGCGACACGACGACGTAGCCGCCCGAGTCGGCGACGTGCAGCCCGACCGGGAACATCACCGCAAAACACAGCCGCGGTACGAGGTCGATCACGACGGCCATGCGGAGTGCGAACGCGCGCTCGGCGAACGACAGTTCGGGACGTTTGGCCGCGCGCGCCAACAGCAATACCCCGAGATCGGCGCCCAGCCAGTAGACGAGCAGCATGAGGTGGACGAACACCCAGATCGAATGACCCATAGGTGGATTCTAAAGAATGTCGTCGGCGAATGCGCGCGCAAGGCCGGATCGAGCGCGTAAATTAACGCCGCGTTCTCGCCCGACATTTCGAGGAATCGTCGATGGACCTGCAGACCTACGCCCTGATCAAACTCGCGCACGTGTTGCTGTTCGTCTACTGGCTAGGCGCGGATATCGGCGTGTTCTATTCGGCGAGCGTCGTGCGCGAGCACGCGCTCGGCATCGAGGCGCGGCGTACTGCGCTGCGTATCTTGGGCTGGATCGATCAAATCCCGCGCTATTGTTTGGTGTTGATGCTACCGGTCGGCTACATGCTCGCGATGCAGTTGGGTGTCGCCGAGGTGCCACTCGCGGTACGTGTCGGTTTGTGGGTGATCGCAGTCGTGTGGCTGTGGGCGGTGTGGTTGGTTCATCATCGCAAGGGCACGGCGCTTGCCGAACGCGTGCGGCGCATCGATCTCGGCTGGCGCATCGTGCTCGCCTGCGGCCTATGCTGGGACGCGTATCAAGGATTCATCGGCCGCGGTCACCTGTTCGCCGATTGGCTCGCCATCAAATTTTTGTTGTTGGCATCGATGATTCTGTGCGGGGTCGCGATTCGGGTGCGCGGCGCGGGACTCGGTCCGGCTTTGCAAAAGTTGTTCACCGAAGGCTCCACGCCGGACAACGAAGCCGCGGTGATCGATAGCTTTCGCAAGACTCGGCCGTTCGTACTCGCAATTTGGGTATTGCTGGTCTGCGCCGCCTACACCGGCATCGCTAAGCCGAGTTTTTAAAGCGACGAATATTTAGCGCGGAACTTTCATGCCGCGCTGCACTCCCGGTCGCGCGCCGACGAGTGTCGCCCAGCGCGCAAGATGCGGGTAGCCGCTGAGGTCGCCGGGGTAGCGCTTCACCGACACCACGGCGGTCGGATAGGCGATCACGTCGGCGATCGTGTACTCCTCGCCCGCGAGGTATGTCGTGCGGGCGAGTTGTTGTTCGAGCACGCCCAGCATCCGATCACACAATTTTTGGTAGTAGTCGATCGCCCACGGCAGCCGCTCCGGCGCGAGAACGCCGAACGTGAACTGCCCACTGTACGCGGGTCCGACATCGCTCGCGATGATGCCGAGCCACTCGAGCACTCGGGTGCGTTCTCGCCAATCGCTAGGCAGGAAACGTTTCGCTTTTTCGGCAAGGTAGGTGAGCACGGCGGCGGTGCCGTAAACCGTCAGCGGTCGGCCGTCGGGTCCGTCGTGATCGACGATGGTCGGAATGCGCCCCATCGGATTGACCGCCAAAAATTCGGGCTTCAAATGTTCGAGTTGTGGAAGTGCGTAGTCGATGACGCGATACGACGCACCGATCTCCTCGAGCATGATCGAAACTTTGTAACCGTTGGCCGTGTTGGTGGTGTGCAGGTCGATCATGGTGTGCTCGGTGCTCCGGTGACGCTCATCCAGCGAGCGGGTCGTAGGGCGGTGCGATTGTCATCCCGCCAACCTTGGACGCGTCGTGCGACCAGTCGACGACTGACGAGCTCGTACAACGGCAGTACGGCTTGATCGCCTTCGATGATGGATTCGGCTTGCGACAACTCGCGCAGTCGTGCGTCGTCGGAGCGTGCGTCGCGGGCGCGATTCAGTGCCGCCTCGAAATCCTCGTTCGCGTAGCCACTCGCATTCGCGACACTGTTGGCGCGTAAGAAGCCAAAGAACCCCATCGGGTCTTCGTAGGGCGAGAACCACGCAGCGCGCACGATTTCGAACTCACCGTTACGCGTGGCGACTTCGACGACTTGTCGTTCTGCGTTGCGCAGCCGCGTCTTCACGCCGACGCTCTGCCACATCGCTGCGACGGCGACCGCGACGTTCTTGTGTTCTTCGCTGGTGTGATAAAGCAATTCGACCTCCAGCGGATGCGCCGGCCCGTAGCCGGCCGCTGCGAGCAGGCGGCGAGATTCGACTAGCGCAGCGCCCCGGCCGGTGGTCACCGCTTTCGGCGCGCGCCCGAACAGCGCCGCCGGCACGAGGGAGTCGGTCGGCCGATCGCCTGAACGCACGATCTTGTCGGTGATCACGTTACGATCGATGGCAAGCGACAGCGCGCGACGCACGCGCGGGTCGCGAAATTTCGAGTTGCGATGATTGAAAACGTAGACCGTCGAGCCGAGCGAAGGCGCTAGGCGTAATTCTTTGGGCATGTTCGTTTTCAACCACTCGAGCTTCTCGGGCGGAAAGTTCGTGATCGCATCGAGTTCCCCGGCCTGAAACAACCGCAACGCCGTGTTGAGGTCGGCGACCGGGCGATATTCCACCGCATCGAGCGCGACTTTTGCAGCATCACGAAAATTCGGATTGCGTTTGGCGCGGACGAGTTGGCCCGGACGCCAGTCCTCCAGTACGAACGGCCCGTTCGACACCATGTTGCCCGGTCGCGTCCATTGCCGACCGTACTGTTCGATGACGTGTCGCGGCATCGGGGCGAACACCGGAAAGGCGACGATGGTTTGGAAATAGGGTGTTGGTGCGGCGAGGGTCACTTCGAAAACGCGCGGCGAGGGCGCTGCGACGCCGAGATCCAGCACCGGTTTCTCGCCGCGCAGCACCGCACGCCCGTTGGCGATGAGGTCGATCCACGCCGATAGTCCGGTGGCCGCGGTCGCCGGATCGGCCAGACGTCGAAACGAATACAGAAAATCCGCCGACGTGATCGGCTTGCCGTCGGACCAAACGAGTCCCGGGCGCAGAAAAAACCGCCAGGTCAGGCCGTCCTTGGAAATTTCGTAACGCTCCGCCGCACCCAAAATTGGTTTGCCGCGCGCATCGAGCGTCATCAAGCCTTCGAATAAATCGTTGTCGACGACCAGTGCCGGGGCGGCGACCGCAATCTGTGGGTCGAGCGAGTCGGGCTCGCCCGGGTGTCCGGTGCGGATGACGCCCGCCGCGCCGGCGATCGTCGCAGCGCCCAACGCTACGCAGGCGACCAAAGAAATCGACGCGCGACGCACCAGCACGACCGTCAAGTTTGTTGCGGCAGCGCGCCCGCACCGGCGCTCTCGCTCGCGCTCGGGGCGACCAACACGCCGTTCCGCGTCATGCGGGCGATAACCTCGGCCTCGACGGCGCGATTGTCGGCGACACCGGTGCCGGGGCGTTGCAGCCAATGATTGGCCGGCCAAGCCTGCGCAGCCGCGTAAATCGGTGCATGGATTTGCGGCGACAGTTCGGCGAGAAAATTCAGACTGGCGCGTGCGCGACGCCGACGCAGCGCCTCGATGTCGATTTCGGCGGTGATCATGGTCTCGCCGGCGGACTCCGCCATGTTGAGCACGCGACCGTCGAAGCCAACGATTTGCGAGTGACCGTGCGACACGTCCGAAGGGCCTTCGCCGTCGATAGTCGGTCCGCAATTGGACATCGCGAGATAGGCGTGATTTTCATAGGCGCGCACCCGACGCGCGAGTTCCCAGCCGCCATCCGGCAAGTGATAGCTGCTGCGGCCTTCGCTCGAAATGTGCAGCAACACTTCTGCGCCGTTAAGCGCGAGGCAGCGCGACACCTCTGGAAAGTTGATGTCGTAGCACACGAGACAGCCGAGGTTGCCGAGCGGCGTGCGCAAGACGGGAAACAACGCTTGCGGACCGCCGAAGCGACGCACGTAGTCGTCGTAGACGTCGCCAGGGCGCGTCTTGCCGGTCATCGCGTACAGCTTGCGGTAGGTCAGTTGCACTTCACCGTCGGGGCCGACGATAACGGCGGTGTTCCAAAATCGACCCGGCCAATCGTCGAGTACTTCGTAGATCATGCCGGCGACATAGCACTGCGCCGCGCGCGCCGCCTTACCGAGTTCGGCGAGTTCTGGCCCGTCGAGCCGCAGCGAGGCGTCGATCCAATCTTCGTTACTGCGGCCGGGTTGAAAGCCGTGCAAAAAGAATTCCGGGAATACGACGACTTTACTGCGCGACCATTTGGCCGCGACGCGTACGTGCTCGCAGGCGCGCTCGAGATTTTCGCGTAGCGCATCGCGTCGCAACGGACTCGCACCCTTGAACACCGGCTTCACCGCCGGTTGCACTACGGTGATGTTCCAAGGCTCGATCATCGCGCGCACCCTCGTATCGTATGATGGGTCGAGGATAGCATCCGTGAGGTCGTCATATGCCGCGTAAGAAGTCCACTGCCGCACACCCGCTCGTCACGCCGTTGAAGCGCACCGCCATCATCGTGCGCGACATGCGCAAGTCGCTCGCCTTTTACCGCGATCTGCTCGGCTTCAATATTTGGGTGCAAGGGCGTCTCGGTCGCGAGGCGCCGGCCATTTCCAAATTGCTCGGCATGCCGCCGGCGACCGTGCGCTGGGTGATTTTGCAGTCGGAGGACGTGGATTGGGGCATGGTCGGTCTGTTCGAGGTCAGTGATCCTGCGCCGTCCGACGATCGACATCGCTCGCTCGCGCGCGCCAATCGTGGCGAGGCTTGCCTCGTGTTTCATACGCCCGACGTCGCGCGGATCCATCGTGGTGCGCGCCGCCTCGGATTGCGAATTCTTTGTCCGCCGACCAAGCTGGAAATTCCCGCGCATGGCGTGGTGACCAGCGAAATGACGATTCGTGATCCGAACGACGTGTTAGTGAATTTCATCGAAACGGTCGAGCACGGCATGCTCGCGCCGTCGAACCGCTTCCCAGGCCTCGCGCCCCGGCGGGTCGCAAAGAAACGTGCGTCGAAACGCGTTGCCGTCAAGGCGCGCCGAAGCGGTGCATCTTCACGCCGTCGATCGGAATGATGGTCGCTTTCAGTTCCGTGAAGAACTCGAGGCTCGCTTGCGGGCCGTCGCGGCCGATGCCGGATTCTTTGTAACCGCCGAACGGTGCGCGCAACTCGCGCATCATCGGCGTGTTAATCCACACGGTGCCGGCGCGAATGTCGCGCGAGCAGCGCATCGCGACGTTCAGGTCCTGCGACCAGACATAGTTCACCAGACCGAAGTTCGATGCGTTGGCGATCGTGATCGCCTCATCGAGCGTGTCGAACTCGAGGAACGTCGCGAACGGACCGAAGATTTCCTCGCGACAGACTCGGGCATCGTTATCGGCCGCGAGCACCGCCGTCGGTTCGATGAACCAGCCGCGAGGTTGCGCGGTCGACCGTTTGCCGCCCGTCAAAAGTTTTGCGCCGTCGCTACGCGCGACTTCCGCGAACGACAATACGCGTTCCATGTGCTGACGGAACGCGAGCGGCCCGAGCTCCGTATCCGCTTGCAGCGGATCGCCGATGCGGATGCGACGCGCGCGCTCGACGAAGGCTTCGATGAAGCGTTTGGAGATACTGCGTTGCACCAGGATGCGGGAGCCGGCGAGGCATTGCTGACCGTTGTTGCGATAGATCGAATCGAGCGCGCCGTCGAGCGCCTGCTCGAAGTTCGCGGAGTCGAAGATGATGTTGGCGGATTTACCGCCGAGTTCGAGTGCGACGGGTTTCAAATTTCGGCCCGCGGCCGCCGCGATCGCGCGACCGGTGACCGTGCCGCCGGTGAAGCCGACCATGTCGATGCCCGGGTGGGCGACGAGTGCGTTGCCGGTGACGGCGCCGCGGCCGTTGACTAAGTTCACGACGCCCGGCGGCAGGCCCGCTTCATGGAAAATTTCCACCATGCGCAGCATCGAGAGCGGCGTGTATTCGGACGGTTTCAGCACGCAGGTGTTACCGAAGGGGATGCAGGTCGCAACGCGCATCGAGGCGAGCGCGAGCGGCGCATTCCAAGGCGCGATGCAACCGGCCACGCCTTTGGGCTCGCGCGTGACGTAGGTCAAAAATCCGGCCGTCTGCGTATACGTTTCGCCGTGCACGTTGCTCGCGACTTCGGCAAAGAATTCGAAGTTGCGCGCCATGCGGGCCACGTGTCCACGCACGCTTTGTAAGGGCAGTCCCGTGTTGAGGCACTCGAGATAGGCGAGCTCCTCCGCGTGTTTGCGCAGATGATCGCGGATCGAATAGAGGATGTCCTTGCGATCGTTGATGTCCATGCGCGGCCACGGGCCTTGGTCGAAAGCACGGCGTGCCGAACGCACCGCCGCGTCGACCTCTTCGGCATCGGCTTCGCGTAGGCGAGTCAAAACTGCTTCGGTGGCGGGGTTGACGATCTCGATGTCTTCGCCGGTCGCGCGCGGCGCGACATGTTTACCGTCGATCAGGCTGGTGACCTGCGGAACGGTGGGGAAGCTGCGGGTGATGGCTAATTCGGTCACGGTTTTCTCCAGCCGCAGGCAACGAACCAGGGCAACGAACCTTGGGCGGCCTCGAGGCTGCCGACATGGATGCAATCGGCGTCGAAACCCGCGGCGCGCAGTTCGGGTTCGAGGTCACCGTTCGCGTAGACCTCCCAGAACGGCTCGTTGTTGTGCAGCGTGTCCCAAGACATCTCGAATTTTTTGAACTCCGACAAACCTTTGAAGCGCAGTGGCACGTCTTGGTGAACGCACAGCCCGCCCGGACGTAACAAGCGGCGACTCTCGCGCAGCATGCCGCGCCGCGTCGCACCGGAAATCTCGTGCATCATGTTGTGCGAGACGATCAGATCGAACGATTCGTCCTCGAAGCGTGTTGCGGCACAGTCCATTTGATGAAAGTGCACCGCAGCGCCTAGCGATTCTGCGCGCGCGTGCGCATAGCGCAGCATGCCGCTACCGACGTCGATCGCGTGTACTTCGCTTTGCGGAAAGGCTAGCGCATAGGGCACGCTCGCCGAACCTGCCGAACAGCCCATGTCGAGTATGTGTCGCGGCCGGAGATTCGGAAATTTATGGGCGATGAAGCGCTGCACGTGGTCGGCTTTGCTGTCGGTGCGGCTGATGCCTTGGCCGAAGGCGTATAAGTTTCCGCCGCATTCGTAGAGCGCGCCCGCCGAGCAATCGCCGTCCCCGAGGTCAAGTGCATAGCCGCCGGTTTGCAGGTGGATATCGACGGCGGTGACGCCGCGGGGTGCAACGAAATTAGGGTCCAAATCGAGACTGCCGCGGCGGGTCGGGGCGTCGTGCAGACGTTTGGCCGTAGCCGAGAGCCGGGCGCGTTCGCGGAACACCGAGTCGCCCATCGCCACCCACATTTGTTCCTGTGCGGCCCGGGCGAGCGTCGACCACGCGCGATACGACGGATCGGCTTGCATCGCCGCGCGAATCTCGTCCCGCGAGGCGGGGGGCTGGCCGTGCTCGGCGGCCCAGCGCGGTGCCACCACGGTTTCGAACAACTCGCTTTGATTTCGCCGCAAATCGCGGTTCAAGCTCTGTTTGAAGGCGACGACGAATTCCTGCCGCGCCGACTCGTCGGGCGTCGGTTGCGGAAGCATCTCGTGTTGCACGCTGCGAACCATGGAGGGTCTCCGGTTTAGTGCGGGGCCCGCATCGTGCGTCGGGCAGTTGAGCGGGAGCGACTCGTCATGCGAATATAACCATTGGAATTCCGGGGGCGCAACCAAGGGTATCAAGAGCGGACGAATGACGGATCTGCATCGCTATCTCGCGGCCGAATCCGCGTCCGTGTGGTCGATCGACTCGCCGGTCTCGTTGCAGCACGAACTCACTGCGCTGCAACACGAACTCGATCGCGCCGGCAAACATCCGATCGTGCTGGCGCGTAACGTGCGCAACTTGCTCGGTGAGCCGTCTTCCATTCCGGTGGTCACGAATCTGTCGGCGAGTCGCACGCTCACCGCGCGTGCACTCGGCATCGACGATCATCGCGACACCGCGCGCTGGTTCGCGACCCGCTCGCGCGCGTCGATCGAACCGAATGTCGTCGCGCGCGACGATGCACCGGTGCAGCAAGTCGTTTGGGAAGGCGATGCGGCGAGTTTGCAGCGGCTGCCGGTGTTGACACAGCACGCGCTCGAACCCGGACCGTATCTCACCGCGGCACATGCGACGACTTTCGATCCGGACACCGGTATCGACAACACCGCCATTCAGCGCTGTTGGGTGCAGGGTGCCAAACGCATGACGTGGTTTCCGTATCCGACCACCCACAACATGCGCAACTTACGAAAGTTTTGGGATCGTGGCGAAGCGTGTCCCGTCGCGTTCTGGATCGGGCATCACCCTGCGGTGTTGCTCGGCACGCAAGCCAAGTTGCGCTATCCGGAAAGTCATTGGGCGGCCGCTGGTGGTGTGCTCGGTGCGCCGCTGCGCGTGGTGCCGTCGATCACGCATGGTGAGCGCATCATGGTGCCGGCGGATGCGGAAATCGTGATCGAAGGTTTCGCGCCGCCGAACGTTTTCTCGGCCGATGGCCCGTTCGGTGAATACACGGGCTATCTCGGTGCGCAGGTCCAATCGCCCGTGTTCGACGTCACGCGCATCACGATGCGCGCCGATGCGATCTATCACGATTACGGGTCGGGCCTCACCGACATGCTGGTGCCCGACAACATGGCGATGGAAGGCAAGGTCTACGAAATCGTCCGTGCCGTCGCCCCTTCGCTCGTGAACGTGCACGTGCCGACCGAGGGGCGTCGCTTTCACGCGTATCTTCAATTGCGTAACCCGGGTCGTGGCGAAGCGCGTGATGCGTTGACTGCGGCGCTCGCCTATCGTCGTTTGAAGACCGTGATCGCCGTCGACGAGGACGTGGATATTTTTTCACCCGAGGCAGTGTTGTGGGCGCTCGCGACGCGCGTGCAATGGTCGCGCGATTCGATCGTCGTGGACGGTCTGTCGGGCTCCGGGCTAGATCCCTCCATCCCCGAGGGTGCCTCGACCGCGTCGAAAATGGCCGTCGATGCGACTTTGCCGCCGCCGCCACGCCCGGGGCAGCCGCGTGCCGTGCCGCCGGTCGCGACGGTGCCCGAAAGCGCGGTACAGCGGGCGCGCGAGTTACTGCAAGGCGCGGGCGAACTGCGCTGGCCGGAGGCGTAACACGGTGCGGATCGTCAAAGATTTGGTCGGTGCCGTGTGGGAAAAGCGCGGTAACACGTCCTGGCTCGAATGCCCGGCGT
>RGUL01000021.1 GCA_010027845.1 Gammaproteobacteria bacterium | reverse complement strand
ACGATTTTCGAAAATCGTTTCATGCACATGCTCGAAATGCGGCGCATGGGCGCGGAGATTCGTCTCGAGGGCAACACCGCGATCATCAAAGGCGTCGAGAAACTGCAGGCGGCGCCGGTGATGGCGACCGATCTGCGTGCCTCGGCATCTTTGGTGTTGGCGGGGCTCGTGGCCGAGGGGCGTACCGAGATCGACCGCATTTACCACATCGACCGTGGTTACGAATCCATCGAAGAAAAGCTCGCCGCGCTCGGCGCCGCGATTAAGCGCGTGCCGTCCTAAAGTTCAGGTTTTCGCGCCGCGCGGGCTCGCGCCTGGCCGCTCGGTGATCCGCACTTTCAATTTGCCGCGCTCGTTACCGCGCTGCAAATCGAATTCGAGCGTGCCTTCGGGTTTGGTGGTGGCGATCCACTCTTTCACTTCCTGCGCGCTGCGCGGCCGCTTGCCGTCGACGGCGAGAATGAAATCGAGCACGCGCAGACCGGCGTTTGCAGCCGGACCGTTCGCATCGACCTTGCCGACGACGACGCCACCGCGTTCGTAACCCCAAGCCTGGGCGCGTGCATCGTCGAGGTTCACCGGTTCGAAGCCCGCCCAGCCGCGAATGACGCGTCCGCGAGCGACGAATTCGCCGATCACGCCGCGCGCGAGATTCACCGGGATCGCAAAGCCTATGCCCTCGATCCCTAAATTTTTGGCGAGGATCGCCGTGTTGATGCCGACGAGTTCACCGCGCGTGTTGACCAACGCGCCGCCGGAGTTGCCGAAGTTGATCGGCGCATCCGTCTGGATGAAATTTTCGAATGTCGCGATGCCGAGCTGACCACGGCCGGTCGCACTCACGATGCCCTGCGTGACGGTTTGCGACAGACCGACCGGATAGCCGATCGCGAGCACGACGTCGCCGACGCGCAACGCATCCGAGCGGCCGAGCGGCATCACCGGCAGATTCGGCAGCTCGACGCGGAGCAATGCGAGATCGGTGTCGGGATCGCGGCCGACGATTTTCGCATCGGCTTCGCGGCCGTCGGCCAGTTGCACCCGCACTGCGTCGGCATCGGCGATGACGTGGTGATTGGTGACGATTTGCCCGCTCGCCGAGATGATCACCCCTGAGCCGAGCGAGCTTTCGATGCGCTGGCGGGTGCGCGGCGCTTGCGGCACGAACGGATCGTCGAACAACTCCTCGAACAAATTGCGCGGTAGCCGCTCGGTGACCACGCGGCGTGCCGAGATGTTGACGACCGCCGGGGCGGCGCGTTGTACCGCGGCCGCATAACTGCCTGCGGCCGGTGCGCCCGGCGATGCCACCGCGGGCACGGCCTCGGGCATGACACTGTCGGGCCGAGTCGCCGCGACGGGAGGTGTTTCGGCGACCCGCACGGCGTTGCGGGCTGCGCCGACCCTCGGCAGCAACTCCGGATGCAGCACCACCACCACGAAGGCGAGCGCCAGCCCGCCGATCACGGCGCCGGCGATGAAAATCAGCCCTTTCTGAATTTGTGAACTTGGCACGGGTGTATTTCGCTGTGACCCGCGCGCCTGCGCCCGCGAGATTCGGCCGTGTATAATGCCCGGCTTCCACGATACCCCATAGCGGCTCGTCCTCTTCAGACGGGCGGAGAGGCTGTTCGATGAGCGATACGGTTCACGATTCGGGCGAAGTCGACCTCAGTCGGCGCAAATTTCTCACTGCAGCGACCGCCGCAACCGGCGCCGTCGGCGCGGGTTTCACTCTGGTGCCCTTCATCGCCTCGTGGAAGCCGTCGGAACGCGCCCGGGCGATGGGTGCGCCGGTCGAGATCGATCTCAGCAAGCTCGAGCCGGGTCAGATGATCACCCCGAGCTGGCGCAAGCAACCGATCTACGTCGTGCGCCGCACGCCCGAACTGTTGGCGTCGCTTGAGAAGCACGACGCCAACCTCAAAGATCCGCAGTCTGGCGCCTCCAACCAACCGGCGTACACAAAAAACGCGCAGCGTTCGTTGCGGCCGGAATTTTTGGTGTTGTTCGGCACCTGCACGCACCTCGGTTGCTTGCCCAAAGAACGCTTCAAACCGGGTGATGCGCAACTCGGCACCGATTGGCCGGGCGGTTTCTTTTGCCCCTGCCACGGTTCGCGCTTCGACATGGCCGGTCGCGTCTTCAACGGCTCGCCGGCGTCGCTGAATCTCGCGATTCCGCCGCATTCGTTCGCCTCCGACACCAAACTCGTCATCGGCGTCGACCCGACGCCCGCCAAAGGAGCTGCCTGATGGCCGCCTCGTCTCATGATGCCGCCGGCAAGGGCGGCTTTCGCGCTTGGCTGAACAAGCGTCTGCCGGTCGATGAATTCGTTGAGTCGCAATTGACCGGCTATTTCGCGCCCAAAAATTTCAACATTTGGTATTTCTTCGGTGCGCTGTCGCTGCTGGTGTTCGTGATCCAGATTCTCTCGGGAATCTTCCTCACGATGCACTACAAAGTCGGCGAGGCCACCGCGTTCGACTCCGTCGAATACATCATGCGCGAAGTCGAGTGGGGATGGTTCATCCGCTACCTGCACTCGACCGGCGCGTCGTTCTTCTTCATCGTCGTTTATCTGCACATGTTCCGTGCGTTGATGTACGGCTCGTACCGCGCACCGCGCGAGCTGCTGTGGATTTTCGGCATGTTCGTCTATCTCGCGCTGATGGCCGAGGCGTTCATGGGCTACGTGCTGCCATGGGGCAACATGTCCTATTGGGGTGCGCAGGTCATCGTGAACCTGTTCGGCACGATTCCGGTGATCGGGCCGGGGCTGGTCGAATGGATCCGTGGTGACTACGGCATCGCCGATTCGACGCTGAATCGGTTCTTCTCCTTGCACGTCGTCGCCGTACCGTTCGCGCTGGCGTTCCTGATTTTGATGCACCTGGTCGCGCTGCGTCAGACGGGCTCGAACAACCCCGATGGCATCGAAATCAAGCAGAACCTCGGCGCCGACGGCAAGCCGGTCGACGGCATTCCGTTCCACCCGTACTACACCGTCAAAGATTTGGTTGGCGTCGGTGCATTTTTGATTTTCTTCTGCATCGTGTTGTTCTTCGTGCCGACTTTCGGCGGCTTGTTCCTCGAGAAGCCGAACTTCGAGCCGGCGAATCCGCTGTCGACCCCGGCGCACATCGCGCCGGTGTGGTACTTCACGCCGTTCTACGCGATGTTGCGCGCCGTGCCCGATCAGCAACTGGGCGCGTTGCTGATGCTGCTCGCGATCGTGGTGTTCTTCTTCCTGCCGTGGCTCGACCGCTCGCCGGTGAAGTCGATTCGTTACAAAGGCTTGCTGTCGAAGCTGTTCCTCGGTGCGTTCGTGATCGCGTTCGTGGTACTCGGTTATCTCGGCATGGCGCCCGCCGAAGGCTTGTACGTGCTGCTCGCCCGCATCTTCACCGTCGTCTATTTCGCGTTCTTCTTGTTGATGCCTTGGTACACGCGCATCGAAAAGACCGCGCCCGTGCCGCAGAGGGTCACGTCCCATGCTTAAGTCGCTGCCGAAATTTTTGATCGCCGCGATCGTCGCGGCCGTGCCGCTCGCGCAGGCTGCCGAGCACGAAGAGGCGAGCGGGCAATGCCGCGCACTCGAGATCGCACATTGGAAGGCCGACACCGAAATCGGTAACTCGGCATCGTTGCAACGCGGTGCGCGCAATTTCATGGGTTATTGCGCCGGTTGCCACTCGATGAAATACATGCGCTATTCGCGCATGGCTGCCGATCTCGGCATCCCCGAGGCGCAACTCGAAGCGGCCTTGCTGCCGGCGGGCTCATCGAAGAACGACTACATCACTGCGCCGCTCGATGCGACCGATGGCAGCGCGTGGTTCGGTAAGGCGCCGCCCGATCTTTCTTTGATCGCGCGTTCGCGTGGTACCGACTACCTCTACCAATTTTTGAAGAGTTTCTACGCCGATCCGGCGACGAGTTCGGGCGTGAATAACATCTCGCTACCGGGCACCGCGATGCCGCACGTGCTCTCCGCTTTGCAAGGCGTGCCGGAAGCGGTGCGCTGCACGCTCACCGAGTCGGTCGGCGGCGAGGGCGGCGGTGCGAAGGGCGACGTCGTCGTGCAAAAACTCGAAGTGCCGGTGGCCGGTCAGTTGTCGGCGGCCGAGTACGACGCTTTCGTGCGCGACACGGTCAATTTCCTCGACTACGTCGGCGAGCCGGCGAAGTTGCATCGCACCTCGATCGGCATCTGGGTGATCCTGTTCCTGCTGGTGTTCACCGGCTTCGCATACTTGCTGAAGCAGGAATACTGGAAGGACGTGAAGTAACGCGCCGCAGCATTCGGCGCGCTGCATGTCGAGCACGGTCCTGCCGCGGCGCCCGTATCTGTTACGGGCGATGCATCAATGGATGACCGACAGCGGCCTGACCCCGCACGTGATGGTCGATGCCGGTGCGAGCGGCGCCGACGTCCCGAAGGCGCACGTGCGTGACGGTCGCATCGTCCTTAACGTCTCGTATTCCGCTACACGTCATCTCGACCTCGGCAACGACTGGGTGACGTTCGAAGCACGTTTCGGCGGCGTGTCACGCAACGTGCGTTTTCCGACCCAAGCGGTGCAAAGTATTTACGCGCGCGAGACCGGTGAGGGTTTGGTGTTCCCGCCCGAAGGCGAGACGCCGCCACCCGTGCCGCCAGTCGGTGGCAACGACGGCGAACCACGACCCGCGAGCGGCCGACCACAACTCAAGGTCGTCAAATAATTCGTCGAGCCGTGCCGCTCGCCCGCAGCGGTCGATCAAAGAAATCAAGAGTCGGCGTCGAACGCGTGGCGCAGCCAACGCAAGCGCCAGGTGCCGGTGGCATGTGCGAGCGGTTCGCCGTGCGCACACGGTTCGATCACCACGACGTCGAAGCGGACGCGAAATTTTGCCCACTCGCGCTGCAGCTGCAGCAATTGCCGCGTGGTGCGCAAGATTCGCTGACGTTTACGCGCATCGATGCTGCCGTCGGCGCCGCCGAAATCGGTGCGGGCGCGTAACCGCACTTCGACGATCAGCAACACGTCGCCCTCGATCGCGACCAAATCGAGCTCGCCGGTTCGACGCCTGAAATTTCGCAGCACGATCTTTGCGCCCGCGGCCTCGAGATGGCGCGCAGCCCACGCCTCGGCGGCAGCGCCGAGGAGTGCGCGACGGTCGGTCATGATCGTGAGATCGGAGTTCGCGCGACGTTAGGGTTTGTCGTCGAGCGGTTTGGGCAGGCCGTCGTCGATCCGCGCCCACTCGAGCGTGCGCTGCACTCGACCGCTCGCATCGAGCGCGAGCGTGCCGGTGAGGCCATCGAGCGTCACCGTTTGGTCGTTGCTGCGCAGTAAGCCCTGCAGGCGCCAGGCATCGTGGCCGAGCGCGAACAGTCGGCCGCGTGCGGGTACGTCGTTGCCGAATGCGTCTGCGGCTTCGTTGCGCAGGCGTGCGTAGCCCGCATCGTCGCGTTGCACGATCCAAGGCATGTCGGGCAGCAGTACGCCGTCGAGATCGATTTGTGCGCCGGCGGCCGGGTCGAATGCATCGGCGGTCGCGTAGGCGGGAATGTCGCCGGCGAAGAAAAATTGTAATTGCGGCCGTAATTGCCGCGCGAACGCGGACGGTGCGGGCGTGAATAGGAAGTCGAGGTCGCCGCGGCGTCGCGGTTGGAACGCGAGCGTCGTGCCGAGAATTCTTTGTAGTCGATCGTGCCGCGCCTTGCTATCGTCGATGCGCAGCGCCGCTTGGATCGCCGTCGCCGTTTCTTTGGTGCCCGCTAGATATTGCACATCGAGTAGATTGCCGCCACCCGCAGTGAATTCCTCTTTGAAGGCGCGCACCACACGCTCGGACCACTCGCCGGTGGGCGCGAACACGATGCCGCGTCGACGACCGTCGGCGAGCACGCGCTTCGCGACGGCGCGCGCTTCGTCCTCGGGTGACAGGCCGAATTGGCGAAAGCGTGGCGGCGCGGAGTGTTCGGTCGTCAAAAAATTCAGCGCAAGCACGGGCAGTCGCGGTGCGGCGTCGGCGGCCGCGTTGACCTCGTCGCGGGTGAGCGGGCCGATGACGAACGAGGCGCCGGCGGCGTTCGCGGCGCCGAGCGCTTGCGCGATCGACTGTGCGCCGGTGTCGTAGAAACGCAGCGTGACGCGATCCGGCGTGTCGTCGCCGTAATAGGCGCTCAACAATCCGTCCCGCACTTGCAGACCGGCACTGGCGTTGCGCCCCGTCAGCGGCAGCAGCACCGCGACGTGCGAGCCCGGGGGCAGCGGCGGTGGCGGCGAGACCGACGGTGGCGGCGAGACGGGCGGTGCCGGTGCGGGCGCAGCGGTCGTGGTCGCAGCGGGTGCCGCGACGGTCGGCGGCGCAGCGATCGCGGTTTTCGTCGGCACGGGCTTCGCCGCCTGCGCGACGGTGGGGCCGCGTGCGAGTTCGAGTATCAGCGCCGCGGCGGGGTGCGACGGGTAGCGACCACGCCAACTCGCCGTCAGTGACATCGCGGTCGCCTGCGGGATACCACCGATGCGTGCTGCGAGCGGCGCGGCTTCTAGCCAGCCACGCGCGATGCTGTCTTTGCCGGCGCTGCGCGGATCGAAGCGCAGTCCGCGTTCGCCCGCAGCGCGTAGGCCGTCGAACAATTCTTTGCGAATTGCGAGTCGCTGCGCGTCGTCGCTCGCGAGCGTTTCGCGATCGCGCGCACTGCGGATCGCCTCGAGTGGTTTGCCGACCGCCACCGCGAGTTTTTGCCGTAAAGCGTGATACGTCGCAGCAGCGGTGGGTTGCGTCGGCACCGCGAGGGTCGTGAGTTTCGTCCAGCCGCGGGGTGCGTCGTCGGCGAGCAGCGCGGACTCCGCGCCGATCACTTCACGTTCGAAATTTTGATTGGCATCGAGCGGGGGCGCGAGACGCGCGAGCGTGGCGTCTGCCGCTGCAGGTTGCGGCACGCGCAGCCATTCGCGCGCTGCGAGTAGCAATAATTCGTTGCCGATCGCCGGCGACAACGCGGCGGCCGCTTCGTATTCGGCTGCGGCTGCGGCGTGTTCGCCGCGTGCCGAGAGTAGGGCGGCATGTTCGCGCGAGGCGACCGGCGTCGCGGGCGCGGTCGCGCAAGCGTTCAGCAAGGCCGACAGCGCGAGCAGCGCGCCGGTGAAACGGGGGAACTTTACGAGCCGCATGGATTGAATAGCCTCGCGTCGCCGGGCACGATGCCCGTCCGATTCGATCGCTGGAGCATGATTATAGTGGCTGCGCAGGGACGCCTCGACGTGGTGGCGACGCCGATCGGTAATCTCGGCGATCTGGCGCCACGCGTGCGCGAATCGCTCGCCGCCGCCGATCTGATCGCAGCCGAGGACACGCGTCGCACCGGACAGTTGCTCGCCACGCTCGGCATCGCTAAGCCGATCGTGTCGCTGCACGCGCACAACGAGCGCGAGCGCGGCGATGATTTGCTCGCGCGCCTCGCGGGCGGTGCGGTAATCGCGCTCGTGAGCGACGCCGGCACGCCGTTGTTGTCGGACCCCGGCTTCGATCTCGTGCGCCGGGCCGCTGCCGCAGGGATCGAGGTGCGTGCGATTCCGGGTCCGACCGCGATCGCCGCGGCGCTCAGCGTCGCCGGGATCGCGACCGATCGATTCTGTTTCGAAGGTTTTTTGCCGGCTAAATCTGCCGAACGACGCGCGCGCCTGGCGTTGCTCGCGCACGAAACGCGAACGCTGGTCTATTTCGAATCGCCGCACCGCATCGCGGCGAGCCTCGCCGATTGTGCGGCAGTGCTCGGTGCGCAGCGCCGTGCCGCCGTTGCGCGCGAACTCACCAAAGTATTCGAAACCACCTATCGCGGAACACTCGGTGAGCTCGCGGCACGCGCCGCGGCCGAGCCCGACTTCGAGCGTGGTGAAATCACGCTCGTGATCGCGGGCGCCGACGAACCCGAGCCCGCGACGGCGGACGAGGCGGTGCGACGCGACGCCTTGCTGCGCCTGCTGCGCGCTGCGCTCGCGCAATTGCCTGCCTCCAAGGCGGCGGCGCTCGCCGCTGCGGCCACCGGGTGCACTCGGGAGGAGGCGTACGCGCTCGCCGTGCGCCTCGGCAAGTCCGACGACTGACGGCGCGGCCGCCTGCATTGTTTCGAGGTCCATGGGCGCGTATCTTGCGCTGGGGAGTCGGCCAGGTGATCGCTGCGTTTCTCACGAAATGTGGAGGAAAGTCCGGGCTCCTTCGGACACGATGCCAGGTAACGCCTGGGGGGCGCGAGCCCACGGAAAGTGCAACAGAAAGATACCGCCTGCGCAGGTTTTTCCCTCGGGAAACGCCGGCGGGTAAGGGTGAAATGGTGCGGTAAGAGCGCACCGCGCGGCCGGTAACGGGCGTGGCACGGCAAACCCCATCGGGAGCAAGGCCAAATAGGGAAGTCGCGGGGAAACTCGCAGCGCCGTGTCCGAGCGTGACTTCCGGGTAGGCTGCTACAGGCGTTCGGTGACGGGCGTCGCAGAGGAATGATCACCCTCGACAGAACCCGGCTTATCGGCCGACTCCCCGTTCTCTGCTCAAGTCCCCATTGAGCATATTTCGGCAAGTATCTGAAACCCCTGCAAGTTTGTTCGATTCGAGCCCTCGACGACGTGCGCTTACGCGCGTAAGTTGTTGGCTGGACGATAAATTTTTCCCATTGAGGCGTTGACACCACAACCATCGAATTCCTATAGTGGTGCCAAGTGGTGGAAAGTGGGGCGAAATGGGCGAAGTTACGCCCGCTCGTAAGTCATGTTTCGCGGTGCCAGCAAAGTCACGCTCGATGAAAAAGGCCGGATGGTGTTGCCCACCCGGCAGCGCCAACGCGCGCTCGAGCGCAGCGAAGGTCAGCTCGTCGTCACCGTCGATCGCGACCACTGTCTTTTGATCTACCCCTTGCCCGATTGGGAACAGATCGAGCGCAAATTGATGTCGTTGTCTTCTTTGAACGAGCGTTCGCGCCGACTTCAAAGATTGATGGTCGGTCATGCGACCGAGATCGATCTCGATGCACAAGGCCGTCTACTTTTGACGCCCGAGCTGCGCGAGTTCGCCGGTCTTGCGCGCCACGCGATGTTGATCGGCCAAGGCAATCGCTTGGAATTGTGGGACGAAGCGCGCTGGAACGAGCGGCGTGACTATTGGTTGAAGAGCGAGGAGAGCGCGACCGAACTGCCGACGGAGTTGCAGTCGTTGTCGTTGTGATCGGCGAGGAGCACGTGCCGGTGCTCGTCGAGGAGGTGCTCGACGTGTTGGCACCGATTTCGGGTGGGTTTTATGTCGACGGGACTTTTGGACGCGGGGGACACACTGAACGTTTGTTGCAAGCCGTCGGACCGACGGGCCGTGTGCTCGCGCTCGATCGCGATCCCGTTGCGGTCGCGGCAGGCCGCGCGCGCTACGCGCACGACTCGCGCCTGCAAATCGTACACGCGGATTTCGCCTCTCTGGCTGCGGTCGTGCGCGAGTGCGGCGGTGAGCGCGCGGTCGCTGGCGTGCTGCTCGATCTCGGCGTCTCCTCGCCGCAGCTCGATGTCGCCGAGCGCGGCTTCAGTTTCCAAAAAGACGGTCCGCTCGACATGCGTATGGATCCGACGCGCGGCGAGTCTGCCGCCGAGTTCGTGGCGCGAGCCGACGAACGGGAGTTGCGTACCGTGATCGCCGAACTCGGTGAGGAACGTTTTGCGGGACGCATCGCGCGCGCCATCGTCGCCGCGCGCGCCGACGAGCCGATCACGCGCACGGCGCAACTGGCCGAGATCGTGCGGCGTGCCGTGCGTACGCACGACGGTAAACATCCGGCGACGCGCGCCTTTCAAGCGCTGCGCATGTACGTGAACGACGAACTCGGTCAATTGCGCGCCGGTCTCGAAGCGGCCTTCGACGTGCTCGCTCCCGGCGGGCGACTCGCCGTGATCAGCTTCCATTCGCTCGAGGATCGTATGGTCAAACGATTCATCCGCAGCAAGACCAGTGTCGATCCGGTGTTCGCGGGTCTGCCGGTGATCCCGCCTGCCGCGCGGCCGACGATGCGCGAGGTGGGGCGCAAGCGGCGCGCGAGTGCAGCGGAAATCGAACGTAATCCGCGGGCGCGCAGCGCGGTGTTGCGCTGCGCGGAGCGCTTGTCGGAGGCATCACGATGAACGCGCTGCGCAAGATCGACGGCCGAGTCCTCGCGTTGTTGTTGCCGGTGTTGTGGTTGGCGGCGCTCGGTTCCGCAGCCGGCGCGATCTACGTCAAACACCGCTCGCGCGAGTTGTTCGTCGAGCTCGAGAAAAAGAACGCTGAGCGTGATCGCCTCGAAATCGAGTGGGGTCAATTGCAACTCGAGCAGAGCGCGTGGTCGACGCATGCGTTCGTCGAAAATCTCGCTGCCACCAACTTGCACATGCACATCCCACCGCCGGCCCAAATCGAGGTGGTGGCGCCGTGAAATTGCCGTTCAATTGGCCGTTCGGTGGTAACGCGAAGCGCGGCACGCGCAGTGCACGTGCGGAGCGCGTCGAGCGCGCCGGTTTGACGCGTAAGCCCGATGCGCCGCAACCCTCGTTCCGCCTGCGTTCCGGTTTGCTCGGCGCGGCGATGGCGATCGGTGCCGGCGTGCTCGTGTGGAAGGCTGTGACGCTGCAATTCGTCGAAAGTTCGTTTTTGATCGGGCAGGGTGATCAGCGTTTCAGTCGTGTCGCGTCGATCGTCGCGCATCGCGGCGCCGTCAAAGATCGCTTCGGCGAACCACTCGCAGTGAGCACGCCGGTCGATTCCGTTTGGGTGTCCCCCAAAGAATTGCTGCAAGCCGCCGATCGCATCCCGCAACTCGCCGAGACCGTCAAGCGCGATCCGGTCGATCTCGCCAATCGCATCACGAGTAACGCCGAACGGCAATTTTTGTACGTCGCGCGGCACTTGCAGCCCGCCGAAGCCGAGCGCGTCCGCAAACTCGATTTGCCGGGCGTGCATCTGACGCGCGAATATCGTCGTTACTATCCGGCCGGCGAAGTGACCGGGCACGTGCTTGGCTTCACCAACGTCGACGACGGTGGTCAAGAAGGGCTCGAACTCGCCTACGATCATTGGCTCGCGGGCGAAGACGGTGCGAAGCGCGTCATCCAAGATAATCTCGGGCGCATCGTCCAAGACGTCGAGAGCATTCGTCCGGTGCGACCGGGTCGCGACATGCTGCTGTCGGTCGATATGCGTATCCAATATCTCGCCTATCGCGAGTTGAAGGCGGCGATTCAAGCTAACCGTGCGCGTTCCGGTTCGGCGGTCGTGATCGACGTCACCACCGGCGAAGTGCTCGCGATGGTCAATCAACCGACGTTCAATCCGAACGATCGCGAACAGTTGAAACCTGCAGGCTACAAAAATCGCGCGGCCACCGATCTTGTCGAACCGGGCTCGTCGATCAAACCGTTCGTCGTCGCCGCGGGTCTCGCCTCCGGTCTTTATAACGCGTCGAGCGTGATCGACACCTCGCCCGGCATGATCAAAGTCGGTTTGAAAGTGATCGAAGATCACCACAATCTCGGCGCGGTTGATTTGGCCACCGTACTCGCCAAAAGTTCTAACGTCGGCATGACGCACATCGCGCTCAATCTCGGTCCCGAGCGCATCTATTCGACCTTGTCGAAACTCGGTTTCGGGCAGGTGACGACCAGTGGTTATCCTGGTGAGTCCGCCGGCTTGCTCACCAACTATTCGCGCTGGCGGCCGATCACCACCGCGACCGTCGCCTACGGTTACGGTTTGTCGGTGACGCCGCTGCAACTTGCGCATGCGTACGCGACCTTAGGCGCCGGTGGTATCTCGCGGCCGATCACGTTCGTCAAAGTCGATCATCCCGTGCCGGGCGAGCGCGTGTTGCCCGAGCAAGTGAGTCGCGATGTCGTGCACATGCTCGAGTCGGTCGTGTCGAACATCGGCACGGGTAAGCGCGCTTCGATCGCCGGTTATCGCGTCGCGGGCAAAACCGGCACGGCCTGGAAATCCAGCATCGGCGGCTATTCGACCAACCGCTATCTCGCCGTGTTCGCCGGCGTCGCGCCGGCGACGAATCCACGGCTTGCGACGGTTGTCGTGATCGACGAGCCGAGCGCTGGTCTGTATTACGGTGGTGACGTTTCGGCGCCGGTGTTCGCGGGAATTATGGGCGGTGCGCTGCGTTTGATGGCCGTCGCGCCGGATGCGCCACTCGAACAGACACGCGACGAAATGCCCGCGAGTCCGATGCCCGAGGATCCGCCGCCCGTCGACTTGCCGCCGTCGACCACGGTCGCGCAGCGTGCGAACGCCGGAGCGCGTCGATGACGTCGGCCGCGCGGCCGCTCGCTGCGCTGCTCGAGGGATTGGTGTCTGCCGCGACGATCGACGCCATCAGCAGCGAAACTTCGATCAAAGATATCGGGCTCGATAGTCGCACGCTGGGTCGTGGCGCATTGTTTCTCGCCTGCCGCGGTCGTCGTACGCACGGCTTGCGTAGCGCCGGCGAAGCGATCGCACGCGGCGCACGTGCCATCGCCTACGAACCCACGGCCGATATCGACACCGCGCTGATCGCGCAACTTCGCGCCTCCGCAGCGGTCGAATTGATTGCCGTGCCCGAACTTTCCGCGCAGGCGAGTCGCATCGCCGATCGTTTCTTCGCCGCACCGTCGCGTCAGTTGCAAATCGCCGGCATCACCGGTACCAACGGCAAAACCACCACCGCGTGGCTCGTCGCCAGCGCTTTGCAGGCTGCGGGATCCCGTTGTGCCTACATGGGCACGCTAGGCGTCGGCGAGCCGCCGGACAGTGTGATCGCCGGTGAATACACGACAGCCGATGCCGTCACGGTGCAGCGTCAACTCGCTGCCGTGCGCGCCGGTGGTGCGCAGTGCGTCGCGATGGAAGTGTCGTCGCATGCGCTCGATCAGCACCGCGTCGATGCCGTGAATTTTCGCGTCGCAGCATTCACGAATCTCACCCGCGATCACCTCGATTACCACGGCACCATGGCCGCTTACGGCGCAGCGAAAGCGCGTTTGTTCGCGATGCCCGAGCTCGCCTCGTGTGTTGTCAACGTCGACGACGCGTTCGGTCTGCAATTGGCCGAGCGGCAGGTCGCGCGAATGCCGACTTGGTTGATCGCTCGCGATGCGGGTCTGGCCGAGGCGCAGCGTCTGGCGGGTCGCCACGCGAACGTGCACGTGTTGCACGCCGAGGCGGTGCAGGCGACGGCGCGTGGTCAAAGAATTCGCTTACGCGACGGTATGCAGTCGATCGCCTTCGACGTGCCGCTGCTCGGCGACTTCAACGTCGAGAACGTACTCGTTGCGATCGGGGTGCTCGAGGCGCTCGGTTTCGAGCGCGCCCGTGCCGTCGCCGCACTCGCCGATGTCGCGGCGCCGCCCGGTCGCATGGAATTGATCAGCGCGCCCGGCCGACCGCTCGCGATCGTCGATTACGCGCACACTCCCGATGCGCTCGGCAAAGCCTTGCGCGCCGCCCGCGGTCACTGCCGTGGCCGCTTGCGAGTCGTGTTCGGCTGCGGCGGTGAGCGTGATCGCGGTAAGCGCCCGGAGATGGGCCGTATTGCCGCGGAGCTCGCCGACGATCTCGTCATCACTGACGATAATCCGCGTGGAGAATCACCGGCGGCGATTGCGGCCGATATCGTCGCGGGCTTGCCGGCGTCGCACGCCGCGCAGGTGGTGCACGATCGTGCGACCGCGATCCGAGTCGCACTCGACGGTGCAGCTGCCGACGACATCGTTTTGATCGCCGGTAAAGGCCATGAGTCATATCAGCTCGTCGGCGACGAGCGTCGCGATTTCAGCGATCGCAGTGTCGTGCGTGCGGCTTTCGCTGCGACTTCGACGGGTGGCGTAACGTGACGCGTCGGTTGAGCGACTTCGCCAAAGATTGTGGCGGCGTGCTGCACGGCGCCGATGCCGCGTACTCGACTATTTGCACCGACACTCGCAAGCTCGCGCGCGGCCAATTGTTCGTTGCGCTCGACGGACCGAATTTTCGCGGCAGCGATTTTCTCGGCCAAGCGGCAGCGGCCGGTGCCGCGGGTGCCGTCGCCGACGTCGCCGGGCCGCAAGATTTACCGACCATCGTCGTGGCGAGCGGCCTCGTCGCCTTGCAGCGCGCCGCTCGTGCGCATCGCGATCAACACGCGATACCGCTCGTGGGTGTCGCCGGCTCGAACGGTAAGACGACGACCAAAGAAATGCTGGCGGCGATCCTCGCGCAGCGCGGGCCGACGCTCGCCACTCGCGGTAATCTCAACAATCACATCGGCGTTCCGCTCACCTTGCTGGATCTGCAGCCGGCACATCGCTGTGCAGTGATCGAGATGGGTGCGAATCGTCCGGGCGACGTCACCGAACTGACCGAATTTGCGAAACCTTCGGTTGGCATCGTCACCAACGCCGGCGCCGAGCATCTAGAAGGTTTCGGCACCATCGAGGGTGCTGCGCACGCCGAGGGCGAGTTGTTCGCGGCGCTGCCCGTCGATGGCGTTGCCGTGTTGAACGCCGACGACGAATTCGCACCGCTGTGGCGCGACATGACCGTCGCGCGCGTCGTCACGTTCGGTCTGGGTGCGAAAGCGGATTTCACCGCGCGCGATATCCGTGCCGTGATCGAAAGCGGCTTCGTGACGCGCTTCACTTTGTGCACGCCGAGCGGCGAGATCGCGATCGTGTTGCATCTTGCCGGACTGCACAACGTGCTGAACGCACTAGGTGCGGCAGCGGCGGCGATGGCTGCCGGCGCGACGCTCGCCGACGTCGCTGCGGGGCTCGCTCGTATGCGTCCCGTCGCGGGTCGATTGCAGTGGCGCTCGGCCTTGCACGGCGGATCTTTGATCGACGATTCGTACAACGCGAACCCGAGCTCGATGCATGCGGCGATCGACGTGCTCGCTGCGCTCGAGGGCCGTCGTTGGTTGGTGATGGGCGACATGGCCGAACTTGGCAGCCACGCGATCGATGCGCACGTCGAAGCCGGTCGTTACGCGCGCTTGCACGGCGTCGAGCGTTTGTTCGCGACCGGTGAGTTGACGCCGCATGCCGTCAAGGCGTTCGGGTCGGGCGCCGAGTGGCATCCCGATGTCGCCTCGCTCTCGGCGGCGGTCGCCGCCGGGCTCTCGCCGGCGGTTCGCGTGCTGATCAAAGGCTCCCGCATGAATCGACTCGAGCGCGTGGTCGACGCGCTGACTGCACCGGCTCCGGCCGCGAGGAGCGCCTGACGTGCTGCTGTGGCTCGCCAAACAACTCGCTGCATCGTTCTCGGCGTTCAACGTTTTCTCGTATCTCACCATGCGTGCCATCATGGCCGCGATTTCCGCCTTGGCGCTTTCTTTGGTGCTCGGTCCGTGGATGATCGAACGTTTATCGGCCGGTCAGATCGGTCAGGTGGTGCGCGACGACGGCCCGCAGTCGCACCTCACCAAATCCGGCACACCGACCATGGGCGGTTTGTTGATTCTGCTCGCGATTCTCTTCGGCACCTTGTTGTGGGCGGATCTCGCCAATCGCTTCGTGTGGATCGTCATCGCGGTCACGCTGGTGTTCGGCTTGGTCGGCTTCTTTGACGACTACCTAAAGCTGGTGAAGAAAAACCCGCGTGGTCTGATCGCTCGCTACAAATATTTCTGGCAATCGGTGGGTGGCCTCGGTGCGGCGCTCGCGCTCTGGTATTCGGCGCAGACTGCGACCGACACGACCTTGTTCCTGCCGTTCCTCAAAAATTTTGCCCTACCGCTCGGTTTCGGCGGCTTCGTGTTGCTGACGTATCTGATGATCGTCGGCATGAGTAACGCGGTGAACCTCACCGACGGACTCGACGGGCTCGCGATCATGCCCGCGGTGTTGGTCGCGGGCGCACTGGGCGTGTTCGCTTACGCGAGCGGTAACGCCGTGTTCGCGCAATACCTCGGCATCCCAGCTGTGCCGCATGCCGGTGAGCTACTGATCTTTTGCTCGGCGATGGTCGGTGCAGGTCTCGGATTTCTTTGGTTCAACACCTATCCCGCGCAGGTGTTCATGGGCGACATCGGCGCGTTGTCGCTCGGCGCAGCGCTCGGCACGATCGCCGTCATCGTGCGCCAAGAACTCGTCGTACTCGTGATGGGCGGAATTTTCGTCCTCGAAACCGCCTCGGTGATCCTGCAGGTCGCATCGTTCAAGCTCACCGGCAAGCGCTTGTTCCGTATGGCGCCGATCCACCACCACTTCGAACTCAAAGGTTGGGCCGAACCTAAAGTGATCGTGCGTTTCTGGATCATCTCCTTCTGTCTCGTGCTGGCGGGTCTTGCGACCCTGAAACTGCGATGAGCGATCGTCCGATACGCAAAGCGGTGATCGTCGGTTTAGGCCGTACGGGTCTCGCGTCGGCGCGGTTTTTGCTCGCGCGCGGTTGGCGCATCGCCGTGACCGATAGTCGTGCCGAGCCGCCGGGTCGCGCGGAACTCGATGCGCTCGCGCCCGATGCCGAAGTGCGGTGTGGTCGCTTCGATGAGGGTTTGCTCGAGGGTGCGTCGCTGGTCGTCGCATCACCCGGGATTGCGCTGACCGAATCGATTTTCGTCGTAGCCGCCGCGCGCGGCATCGAAGTGGTCGGTGACATCGAACTGTTTGCGCGAGCAACGTCGGCCGATGTCGTCGGCATCACCGGTACCAACGGCAAAAGCACGGTGACGACGCTGGTCGGTCGCATGGCGGCGCGCGCGGGTGTCGACGTTCGCGTCGGTGGCAACCTCGGTCCGCCGGCGCTCGAGTTGCTCGGCGAACGCGACCCGCAACTCTACGTGCTCGAGTTATCGAGCTTTCAACTCGAGGCAACGGAAACTTTGAAGTTACGGGCTGCCGTCGTGTTGAATCTCACGGCCGATCACATGGATCGCTATCGCGACATGCAAGCCTACGCGGACGCGAAAGCGAGGATTTTCCGGCACTGCGACGTCGCGGTGATCAACGCCGACGACGCCTACGTGCGCGAGATGCCGCGTTTCGGACAGCGGGTCGAGACGTTTTCTTTGCAGACGACGACCGATGCGCGTTGGCGTATCGCCGTCCACGACGGCGCGCAGTGGCTCGCCCGCGACGCCGAACTTTTGCTGCCGGTGTCGGCGTTGCGCGTTGCGGGCTTGCACAATGCCGCCAATGCGCTCGCAGCACTCGCGCTCGGTGAGGCGCTCGGTTTGCCGCAGGCGGCGATGCTCGACGAATTGCGCGAGTTCACCGGTTTGCCGCATCGCTCGCAGTGGATCGCCGAGCGTCACGGCGTGCGTTACGTCGACGACTCAAAGGGTACCAATGTCGGTGCGACGCTCGCAGCGGTCACCGGCATGCCCGGCACGCTGGTGTTGATCGCCGGCGGCGATGGCAAAGATCAAGATTTCATGCCGCTCGCCGCAGGGCTGCGGGGCCGTGTGCGTCACGCGATGTTGATCGGGCGCGACGCCCTGCGTCTCGCGAGCGTGTTACGGGCCGTGTGTCCGGTCGACCTGCACGCCACCCTCGAGTCGGCGGTGGTCGCGGCGGCCGCGGTCGCCCGCAGCGGTGACACGGTGTTGCTGTCGCCCGCTTGCGCGAGTCTCGACATGTTCAAAGATTACGCCCATCGCGGCCGCGTGTTCGCGGACGCCGTCAGGAGCTTACCGGCATGAGTACCATTTCCGTTCCGCATCGCAACGCACGCTCGTCGTCGATCCATCTCGATCTCGTCACGGTGATGTTGGTCGCCTCGATCGTGCTGCTCGGTATGGTGATGGTCACCTCGGCGTCGATGTCGATCGCCGTCAAAGAAGGTGGTTCGGCCTTCAGTTATCTGGCGCGGCAAATGTCGATGGTCGTCGCCGGCACCATCGCCGCGACACTCGTGTTTTCGGTACGCACGGAATTATTAGAAAAATTCGCGCTGCCGCTGCTTGGGCTCGGCGTGCTGCTGTTGGTGATGGTGTTGATTCCGGGCATCGGCTACTCGGTCAACGGCAGCCGTCGCTGGATCCGTTTGGTGCTGTTCAACGTGCAGGTTTCCGAAATCGTGCGCGTTCTCGTGCTGATCTTCGTCGCAAGTTACGCCGTGCGTCGCGAAGCCGAATTGCGTAACTCGACACTCGGTTTGTTGAAGCCGCTCGCCGTACTCGGTCTGTTCTTCGGTCTGTTGCTGCTCGAGCCGGACT
Source organism: Gammaproteobacteria bacterium (assembly GCA_010027845.1). Lineage (GTDB taxonomy): Bacteria > Pseudomonadota > Gammaproteobacteria > Steroidobacterales > Steroidobacteraceae > UBA964. The sequence continues at coordinate 14,825 of RGUL01000021.1, read as the reverse complement.
TCGGTGCGGCCGTGGTGCTCGTGACCACGAGCTTCGGGGTGTTGTTTCTCGCCGGTGCGCGGTGGCGGGACGTGCTCGGTCTCGCCGTGGTCGGCGCATGTTTGTTCGCGCTGGTGGCCGTGTCCTCGCCGTATCGTCTCAAGCGACTCACCTCGTTCCAAAATCCTTGGGCCGACCCGTTCGCGAGCGGCTTCCAATTGACGCAAAGTTTGATCGCGGTCGGTCGCGGTGGCTGGACCGGTGTCGGTCTCGGCGAGAGCGTCCAAAAATTATTCTATCTACCCGAGGCACACACCGACTTTCTGTTCGCGGTGTTGGCCGAGGAGCTCGGTTTGATGGGTGTGCTGTTCACGCTTGGATTGTTTTTGGCCTTGGCCTGGCGGTCTCTCTGGATCGCGCGCCTTGCGGCGAGCGTCGGTTTGAAATTTCAGTCCTATCTCGCCGCGGGCTTCGGCATTTGGGTCGCGCTGCAATCGTTCATCAACATCGGCGTGAACATGGGCGCGCTGCCGACCAAAGGTTTGACCTTGCCGTTCATGAGTTACGGTCGCTCGAGCTTGATCGTCACGATCGCTTGGGTCGGTATCTTGCTGCGCGTGTATCACGAGGCCGCACAATTGACGCGCGGCTCGGTGGCTGCACAAGTGCGTGCCGGCGGTGCGCGCGCGAGCGATGACGATTTCGCGGGGGCGCACGGCGCGTGAATCGACGCTGCGTCATGATCATGGCGGGTGGTACGGGCGGACACGTGTTCCCCGCACTCGCGCTCGCGACGGCGTTGCGCGAGGCAGCCTGCGAAGTCGTGTGGCTCGGCACGCGACGCGGCATCGAGGCGCGGCTCGTGCCCGCCGCCGGCATTCCCGTTGAATGGATCGCGATCGGCGGTTTGCGGGGCAAAGGCTTCGTGACCTTGCTCGCTGCGCCGTTCGCGTTGTTGCGGGCCTTGTGGCAATCGCTACGCGCGATGTGGCGCTATCGCCCCGCTGTAGTCGTCGGTCTCGGCGGCTACGTCACGGGTCCGGGTGGCATCGCCGCGCGACTCGCTGGTCGGCCGCTCGTGATCCACGAACAAAATGCCATCGCCGGTTTCACCAATCGCGTGCTCGCGCGCTTTGCCACGCGCGTGTTCGAAGGTTTCGGGGGCGCATTCGCAGTGCGCATCGATTCGCAGCCCGTCGGTAATCCGGTGCGTCGTGAATTTTTCGCTTTGCCTGAGCCTGCGACGCGTTATGCGTCACGCACTGGGCCGCTGCGACTGCTCGTGATCGGCGGCAGTCAAGGCGCGGCCCGACTGAATTCTTTGTTGCCGCAAGCGTTCGCCAAATTGTCGGGCGTGATCGTCCGCCATCAATGCGGCGAAAAGAACTTGGCGGCGACCCGCAGCGCGTACCTCGCGGCGGGGATCGATCCCGAAGCGGGCGATGCGGCGTCGATCACGGTCAGTGCCTTCATCGACGACATCGCCGCCGCCTACGGCTGGGCGGATCTCGTCGTCTGCCGCGCCGGTGCGCTCACCGTCGCCGAGATTGCCGCGGCGGGCGTGGCCGCGGTGTTGGTGCCGTTCCCCGCAGCGGTCGACGATCATCAAACGGCGAACGCGCGATTTTTGGTCGAACGCGGTGCGGCACGTTTGCTCGCCGAGCGCGGACTCGATGCCGAGACGCTGGCCCGCGAACTCGGCGCCTTGCTCGCCGATCGCAATACGTTGTGCGCCATGGCACTCAAGGCGCGCGAACTCGCGCGTCCGTCCGCGACCCGTGACTTGGCCGCCGAGTGTCTCGCGGTCGGAGGGCTCGCATGAACGTCGAGCGCATGCGCCGCATCAATACCATCCACTTCGTCGGGATCGGCGGCAGTGGCATGGGTGGTATCGCCGAGGTGTTGTTAAACCTCGGTTATCGCGTGCAAGGCAGCGACTTGAAGCCGAACCCGGTCACGCTGCGCTTGCAAGAACTCGGCGCGACGATCCACGTTGGTCACGATGCCGCGAACGTGAATGGTGCCGACGTGGTGGTCGTCTCGACTGCCGTCGGTAACGAAAATCCTGAGGTCGCGCGTGCGAACGCGCAGCGTATCCCCGTCGTGCCGCGCGCCGAGATGCTCGGCGAGTTGATGCGGTTTCGTTCCGCGGTCGCGGTGGCCGGTACGCACGGCAAAACCACCACCACGAGTCTCGTGGCGTCGGTACTCGCCGAGGGTGGTGCGGATCCGACCTTCGTGATTGGCGGCCGACTCAAAAGTGCCGGTACCAACGCGCGACTCGGCACCGGTCGTTATCTCGTCGCTGAGGCCGATGAAAGCGATGCTTCGTTTCTGCATCTGCAACCGTTGATCGCGGTCGTCACCAACATCGACAAAGATCACCTCGGCACGCACGACGGCAGTTTCGATCGTCTGCGCCAAAGCTTCGTCGACTTCTTGCACAACTTGCCGTTTTACGGTCTCGCGGTGCTGTGCGCCGACGATGCTGAGGTTCGGTCGATCTTGCCGCGCGTCGGCCGCCCGATCACCACCTACGGAATCGGCGAGGGCGCCGATGTACGCGCGATCGACATCGAACGCCGTGGCCAACAAACCGCATACAAAGTGTTACGTCCCGGCCGCCGTGAGCCGCTCGATATCGTCGTCAATCTGCCCGGCACTCACAACGTGCTCAATTCTTTGGCGGCGATCGCGGTCGCGAGCGAGCTCGGCATCGAAGACGCGGCGATCCGCGGTGGGCTCGCGAAATTCCAGGGTGTCGATCGGCGTTTGCAATTCATCGGTCGAGTGCGCGCGGGCGAGGGCGAGGCCGTGGTGATCGACGATTACGGTCACCACCCCACCGAGATCACCGCGACACTTGATGCGGTGCGCCAAGCGTATCCGGGGCGCCGCGTCGTGCTCGCCTTCCAGCCGCATCGCTACACGCGCACCCACGACTTGCTCGACGACTTCGCCACCGTGCTCGCCACCGCCGATGCCTTGCTCGTGACCGAAGTGTATGCGGCGGGCGAGAAACCGATCGCCGGTGCGGACGGTCGCGCGATTTGTCGGGCGGTGCGTTCGCGCGGGCGTGTCGAGCCGGTGTTCGTCGCCAAAGTCGAAGAACTCGCGACCAGCCTACGCAGCATCCTGCGCGCCGACGACGTCGTGCTCGCGATGGGCGCGGGCAGCATCAGCGCGGTCGCCCATGCTCTGCCGCAAAAATTGCCGGTCGGTGGCGCATGAACGATGTCGCCAAAAATAATTGGCTCGATCGGCACACGCGCGAGCGGCTCGCGGCGGACCGAGCCGATGGCACGGCACACGTCCTGGCACGTCGGTGGGCCCGCTGACCTGTATTTCGAGCCCCGCGATCGCAGTGATATCGCAGCGTTTCTCGCCACGGTGCCGGCGAGCGCGCCGCTGCATTGGGTCGGTCTCGGTAGCAATCTTTTGGTGCGCGACGGTGGCATCCGTGGCGCAGTTATCGCGCTGCACGGCGCGTTGTCGACGCTCGAGCGTCGGGCGGACGGCGAAGTGTGGTGCGAGGCCGGCGTGCCCTGCGCGCGGATCGCGCGGCAGTGCGCCCGTTGGGGTTTGCGCGACGCACATTTCTTCGCCGGCATTCCGGGAACACTCGGTGGTGCGCTCGCGATGAATGCCGGTGCGTTCGGCGGTGAGACTTGGCGGCACGTGCGTAGCGTCGAGGTGATCGACCGTCGCGGTCACGTGCGCACCCGCGAGGCTTGTGAATATCGCACCGCCTATCGCCACGTCGACCCGCCGGTCGCCGACGAGGCTTACCTCGCTGCGACCTTGCACTTCGCGCAGCGCGCTGCCGATGAAACGGTGCAAGAGGACATCCGCGATTTGCTGGTGCGTCGGCGCGAATCGCAACCGATCGGTGAGTGGAGTTGCGGGTCCGTGTTCACCAATCCGCCGGGCGAGCATGCTGCAAAGCTGATCGATCGGGCCGGCCTCAAAGGTTTGCGCATCGGCGGTGCCTGCGTGTCCGAGAAGCACGCCAACTTCATCCTCAACGATGGTGCGGCGAGCGCCGCCGATCTCGAACGTTTGATCGCGACCGTGCAGGAAACCGTCGAGCGCCGATTCGGCATCCGCCTCGTGCCCGAAGTGCGCGTAATCGGGGAGGCCGCCTAATGCATCTGAAACGCGATCCTGCGACGATCAAAGAAATTCACGAGGCGCGGGCCTTCGGCAAAGTCGCCGTCTTGCTGGGCGGTGATTCGAGCGAGCGCGAGATTTCTTTGTTGAGCGGCAACGCCGTGCTCGCGGCGCTACGCCGTCGGGGCGTCGATGCACATCCGTTCGATCCGCGCGAGCGGCCGTTGACGGCGCTGCAAGCCGAGGGCTACGAGCGGGTGTGGATCGCCTTGCACGGCCCGGGTGGCGAGGATGGCACCGTGCAAGGCGCGCTCGAATTTTTGGGCGTGCCGTACACCGGCAGCGGCGTTTTGGGCTCGGCGATCTGCATGGACAAGTTGCGCACCAAACGTCTCGCCGAGGCTGCCGGAATCGCGACCTCCGACTGTGTCGTGCTGCGCGGCCCACAAGATTTCGATCTCGCGGTCGAGCGACTCGGTGTGCCGATGATCGTCAAGCCGGCGACCCAAGGCTCCTCGGTCGGTATGAGCAAAGTGCTGCGCGCCGAGGATTTACCGGCGGCATTCGCAGCAGCCGCGGCGACCGACGATTGCGTGTTCGCCGAGCCGTGGCTCACCGGCGGTGAGTTCACGGTTGGCATCTTGCACGGCCGCGCCTTGCCGTCGATCCGCATCGAAACACCGAAAACTTTTTACGATTACGAAGCCAAATATTTACGTAACGACACGCGATATCTTTGCCCCTCCGGTCTGTCGGCCGAAGCCGAGCAGCATCTCGCTGCGCTGTCGCTCGGCGCGTTCGCCGCGGCGGGCGGTGAGGGCTGGGGTCGCGTCGATTTCATGATGGATGCGACCGGGCGGCCGTTGCTGCTCGAGATCAACACCATCCCCGGTATGACCGATCACAGTCTGGTGCCGATGGCCGCCAAGGCTGCCGGCATGGATTTCGAAACGCTGGTCTGGCGCGTGCTCGAGACCAGTCTGATGCGCAGCAAGGTGACCGCATGAAACTGCTCGGCTTGGAATTAGGTGACGTCACCGCGGGCAACGCCCGACCCCGCAATCGTCGACGCAAAGAAGCGCGCCGCTGGCAACTGCCGCAAATCGATTGGCGTCGCTACAGTTTCGCGCTCAGCGGCCTCGCCGGCGTGCTCGCCTTCGCGGCACTGTTGGTGTTCGCGCTCGATCAACCGATCACCTCGGTGACCGTGCAAGGTCGCTTTCAGCGCGTATCGGCGCTCGACGTGGAGCAAGCCGTACGGCAACGCGTGCGCAAAGCCGGCCTGGTCACCGCCGATCTCGCCGCCGTGCAAAAAACGATCGAGGGTTTACCGTGGGTCGAGCGCGCAAGCGTCGGGCGCGTGTGGCCGCGCGGCCTCGAGGTGCGGGTGATCGAGCAAGTCGCTGCGGCGCGTTGGGGTGCGAACGGCTTATTGAATGCGCGCGGCGAATTGTTTCTCGCCGAGTCGCGTTTCATTCCGCCCGAGCTGCCGCGACTGTCGGGTCCCGACGGCACCGAGGGCGCCGTGGCGCAACGTTATCTCGCCACGCAGGGGCGGCTCGTCGAAGGTGGTTTGCGAATCGCGGCGCTGCGGCTCGATGCGCGCGGCGCTTGGGAACTCGATCTCGACAACGGCGTGAGCGTGCGGCTCGGGCGTCGGCAGGTCGACGAGCGCTTCGAGCGCTTCGTGGCTGCGGCGCTGCCGCTCGTCGTGCAACGCGCATCCGACCTCGCGTACGTCGACATGCGTTACACCAACGGATTTGCGGTGGGTTGGCGCGGCGGTACGCGCGTGGCATCGACGGCGGCGGTCGACTCGGACGACGCCTCCGAACTCTGACGGATACGGGACGGGACGGACATGGCGAAGAAACAGGAACGGCAATTGATCGTTGGACTCGACATCGGCACCTCGAAAGTGGTGGCGTTGGTCGGCGAAGTGGCTGCGGATAATTCGGTTGAAATCATAGGCATCGGCTCGCAACCTTCGCGCGGTCTGAAGCGTGGGGTGGTGGTGAACATCGAATCGACGGTGCAGTCGATTCAACGCGCCGTCGAAGAGGCCGAGCTGATGGCCGGCTGCGAAATCCATTCGGTGTACGCGGGCATCGCCGGCAGTCACGTGCGCAGTCTGAACTCGCACGGCGTGGTCGCGATTCGCGACAAGGAAGTACAACCCATCGACGTCGAGCACGTCATCGACGCTGCCAAAGCGGTAGCGATCCCGGCCGATCAAAAAATCCTGCACGTTTTGCCGCAAGAATTCATAATCGACGGCCAGGAAGGTATTCGCGATCCCGTCGGCATGTCTGGCGTGCGTCTCGAGGCCAAGGTTCACATCGTAACGGGCGCCGATAGCGCTGCGCAGAACATCGAGAAGTGCATTCAACGTTGCGGACTGGCAGTCGACGACATCGTGCTTGAGCAACTCGCTTCGAGCTACGCAGTTTTGACCGAGGATGAAAAAGACCTCGGCGTGTGCATCGTCGACATCGGTGGCGGCACCACCGACATCGCGGTCTTCTCGCACGGCGCGATCCGTCACACAGCCGTCATCCCCATCGCCGGCGACCAAGTCACCAACGACATCGCCGTCTCGATGCGCACGCCGACGCAGAACGCTGAAGAAATCAAATTGCGCTACGCGTGCGCGCTCTCGCAACTAGCCAACCCCGACGAAACCATCGAAGTGCCGTCGGTCGGTGATCGCCCCGCAAGACGTCTCGCGCGACAAACGCTCGCCGAGATCGTGGTGATCGCCGCGGGCATCGTGCTCACCGGCGGCAGCTCGAAGATGGAAGGCGCGATGGAACTCGCCGAAGAAATCTTCCACGTGCCTGTGCGACTCGGCGTGCCCGCCGGCGTGCGTGGGCTCGCCGATGTCACGAGCAATCCCATCCATTCCACCGGCGTCGGTCTGTTGCTGTATGCGCGCGACCACTCGACGCCTGCGCAGCGCGGGCAATCGTTCGGCGGCTCGGCCAAGGGCACGCTCGATCGCATGCGCGCATGGTTTCAAGGAAATTTTTGAAGTTTCGCTTTAATAGTTCTCAAGCTTTCAAGATCGTAGGAGTGACCGACATGTTCGAACTGATGGATGCTTACAACCAGAGCGCCGTGATCAAAGTTCTCGGTATCGGCGGTGGTGGCGGTAACGCCGTCTCGCACATGGTCAACACCGGCATCGAAGGTGTCGACTTCATGTGCATCAACACCGACTCGCAGGCCCTCAAGCACTCGAACGTCAAGACGGCGATCCAGATCGGCGCCAACATCACCAAAGGTCTCGGCGCAGGTGCGAATCCCGACATCGGTCGCCAAGCGGCGATGGAAGATCGCGATCGCATCATCGAATTGATTCAGGGCACCGACATGTTGTTCTTGACCGCGGGTATGGGCGGTGGCACGGGCACCGGTGCGGCGCCGATCGTCGCGCAGATCGCGCGCGAGCTCGGCATCCTCACGGTGGCCGTGGTCACGCGACCGTTCAACATGGAAGGCGGTAAGCGCGCTGCAGTGGCCGACGTCGGTATGAGCGAACTCGCCAAGCACGTCGATTCGCTCATCACCATCCCCAACCAAAAATTGTTGACCGTGCTCGGTCCGAAGACGACGCTGCTCGACGCGTTTAAGAGCGTGAACGGCGTGCTGCAAGGCGCGGTGCAAGGCATCGCCGACCTCATCACGCGTCCGGGCCTCATCAACGTCGACTTCGCCGACGTGCGCACCGTGATGAGCGAAACCGGCATGGCGATGATGGGCTCGGGCCACGCGAGTGGCGAAGAGCGCGCCCGCGTCGCCGCCGAGATGGCCGTGTCCTCGCCGCTGCTCGAGGACGTGAACCTCGCCGGTGCGCGCGGCATCCTCGTCAACGTCACTGCCGGCATGGATCTCGCCATCGGCGAGTTCGAAGAAGTCGGTAACGTCGTGCGCCAATTCGCCTCGGACGATGCGACCGTGGTGGTCGGCACCGTCATCGACCCCGAACTGTCGGGCGAGTTGCGCGTGACGGTGGTCGCCACCGGTCTCGGTCGCCCGCAAGCTGCGGCCGCGCCGCGTCCGGTCGCCACGCCCGCCGTGCAAGCGGTCGCGGGTCGGGTGGCGATCGGCAGCGGCCCGGAAGCGCCGCGCGCGGTGCGCCGCCCGGTCGGCATCACGCCAGATTATTCGAAGCTTGAGCAACCGGCCGTGGAGCGTTTGAAGGCCGCGGCGGGCGATGGTTTGACGCGCGGCGGTGAACTGCCTGAGGACATCCTCGACATTCCGGCCTTCTTGCGTCGTCAGGCCGACTGACCGCGACTTTGGGTTAATATCGTCTCGCGTCGATCCGGCAGCCTCGCAGGTGTGAGGCTGCCGCGATCGGCCAGAGCTATCGATGGTCGGTCAACGCACACTCAAAAATATCATTCGCGCCTCCGGCATCGGTCTGCATACCGGCAAGCGCGTGCTCATGACCGTACGCCCGGCCGCGCCGGATACCGGCATCGTCTTCCGCCGCATCGATCTGCCCGAGCCGGTCGAAATTCCGGCCCGCGCTGAGAACGTCGGTGACACCGATCTCGGTACCTCGCTGGTCAAAGGCGACGTGCGCATCTCGACCGTCGAACACTTGTTGTCGGCCTTCGCCGGTCTCGGCATCGACAACGCCTGCGTTGAAGTCACGGCGCCCGAAGTGCCGATCATGGACGGCAGTGCGGGTCCGTTCGTTTTCCTATTGCAATCGGCGGGGCTCGAAGAGCAACGCACGCCAAAGCGCTTCATCCGCATCAAAAAAACCGTGCGGCTCGTCGAAGGCGACAAGTGGGCGCAGTTCGACCCGTTCGACGGGTTCAAGGTGAACTTCGAGATCGCCTTCAATCACCCGATTTTCAAGCGGCGCGCGCAGCGGGCCACGATGGATTTCTCTACCACCTCCTTTCTCAAAGAAATCAGTCGGGCGCGCACCTTCGGTTTCATGCGCGACCTTGAGACCATGCGCTCGCGCAACCTCGCGCTCGGCGGCACGCTCGACAACGCGATCGTGCTCGACGACTCGAAAGTTTTGAACGAAGGTGGCTTGCGTTACGAAGACGAGTTCGTGAAGCACAAGATTCTCGATGCCATCGGCGACCTTTACCTGCTCGGCTACAGCCTGATCGGCGAGTTCAGCGGCCACAAATCCGGCCACGGCCTCAACAATCGCCTGCTGCGCGCCTTGCTCGCCGACACCAGCGCATGGGAGGCGGTCGTGTTCGAGCGCCCCGAAGACGCGCCGATTTCTTACGTGCGCGCGCCCGCGCTCGCGGCTGCGGGCTGAACCTTAACCGTCCACTCGTGTAGTTCCGGTTGCGCGTACTGCACCGCGGGCCAATGTTCGGCCAGGGCGTAACGCAGGCGCGCACTCCAAGCCGCAGATTCCACGTACACCACGAGTCGCCCGTCGCGCGCCGTCAACGACGTGATGTGACGCGAAAGTTCGTCCGGTAACACCCGCGCGAGGTTCGCCCGCAGCGCATCGTCGGTGCGCGAACGGGCCGATGCGGCACCCGGTCCGAGACCCGCCTTAGACAGCAAGTCCTTGACCGAACTCGGTTTTCCACCACGCCGGTTGTTTCGCGCAGGCGGTTTGGGCATAGTCCCGGCTCCTTCGGATCAGCGACCCGACATCAAACCGGGGAAGTGGCCGGCGCGCAAGCGTACCGAGCGACATCCCGCAGAGGGGGGCGACGTGAACGTAATTCTGTTCTTACGGCGTGCCGCCGGCACCCGACGCGTCGACGTTCCGGCGCCGCTCGCTATCGGTGCGCTGTCGCTCGTGTTGCTCGTTTTGCTTGGCGGTGCGTTTTACGCCGGCTTGAGTTTGGGTGCCCGCTCGGGGGCGGTGTTCGCCGCCGATTCGCCGGCCGAGATGCGCCGCATCGTCGCGCAGCAAAAGGCCGAGCTCGAGACGTTGCGCCAGCGCGTCCAACAAAGAATCGACTCAATCGCCGCGCGCGTCGGCCAAGTGAACGCGCACGTGCTGCGACTCGATGCGGTCGGGAAACGACTCGTGCAGATGGCCGATCTCGATACGCGCGAATTCGATTTTTCGATTCCGCCGGCGAGTGGTGGCCCGGAAACTCCCGGTGTCGCGCCCGCAGCGCCCGATATCAACATCATGCTCGACGGACTCGAATCACGTCTCGTGTTGCGCGATGCGCAGATGGGCGCGCTCGAAAACCTCATCATGCAGCGCGAGTTGCGCGCGCAAATTTTGCCCGACGGTCGCCCCGTGAAACGCGGCTTCATTTCTTCGTACTACGGCGATCGCCAAGACCCGCTCACCGGACACGGTGCGTTTCACACCGGCGTCGATTTCGCGGGCAACATCAATGATCCGGTGGTGTCGGTCGGTGCGGGCATCGTCACGTTCGCCGGCGAGCAGCCGGGGTACGGCGCCGTCGTCGAAGTCACCCACGGCGACGGCTACGTCACGCGTTACGGACACAACGCGCGCATCGTCGTTAAGCAAGGCGACACCGTGCAGCGCGGCCAGACTCTCGCGTTAATGGGCTCGAGCGGCCGCTCGACTGGCCCGCACGTGCACTTCGAGGTGCTCCGTGCCGGCCGCCCGGTCAATCCGCTCACCTACATCGGCGGCTGACGTAGAATAGCCGGTTCCGAACGGCTGGGACGGTCCCAACCGTTTGACTCGTCTCGTTTTTTCGTAGGTCCCCCGAGTGTTCAACGCGATCCTGAAGCAGATTTTCGGCAGCCGTAACGATCGGCTCGTCAAAACGATGTACCGTGAAGTGCGCGCCGCCGCCGAATTCGAGCCGGCGCTGCAAGCGCTCGACGATGCGCAGTTGCGTGCCAAGACCGATGAATTCCGTGCGCGGCTCGCTAAGGGCGAGACCCTCGATGCGTTGTTGCCCGAGGCGTTCGCCGTGGTGCGCGAAGCGGCGCGCCGCACGCTCGGCATGCGGCACTTCGACGTGCAGCTGGTCGGTGGCATCGCGTTGCACCAAGGCAAGATCGCCGAAATGCGCACCGGCGAAGGCAAGACGCTGGTCGCGACCCTACCTGCCTATTTGAACGCTTTGCCGGCGCGCGGTGTGCACGTCGTCACCGTCAACGAATACCTCGCGCAGCGCGACGCCGATTGGATGGGGCCTGTCTATCGCTTTTTGGGTCTCACGGTCGGCGTGATCCGTAATTCGCAGAGCGCGGCCGAGAAGCGCGCCGCCTACGCCTGCGACATCACCTACGGCACCAACAACGAATTCGGTTTCGACTATCTGCGCGACAATCTCGCTTTCCGTCTCGAGGATCGCGTGCAACGCGTGTTGTCGTTCGCGATCGTCGACGAAGTCGATTCGATCCTGATCGACGAAGCCCGCACGCCGCTGATCATCTCGGGGCCCGCCGAAGAGAGCACCGACACCTACCTCGCGATCGACAAAATCATCCCGCGTTTGAAGCGTCAGGAAACCGAAGAGGGCGCGGGCGATTTCCACGTCGATGAGAAACAGCGTCAAGTCGCGCTGTCCGAGCAAGGTCACGAGCATGTCGAATCTTTGATGATCGAGGCCGGTCTACTGGGTGAGGGCGAGAGTCTCTACGACCCCGGCAACATACGCTTGATGCATCATCTGAACGCGGCGCTACGCGCCCATGCGCTTTACAAACGCGACGTCGAATACATCGTGCGTGGCGGTGAAGTCATCATCGTCGACGAATTCACGGGCCGCACGATGCCGGGTCGTCGTTGGTCGGAAGGCCTACACCAAGCCGTCGAAGCCAAAGAAGGCGTGCAGGTGCGCGAGGAAAACCAGACCATCGCCTCGATCACCTTTCAAAACTATTTCCGGCTGTACGACAAGCTCTCCGGTATGACCGGCACCGCCGACACCGAGGCGCCCGAGTTTCTGCAAATTTACGGGCTCGAAGTGACGGTGATTCCGACCCATCGTGAAATGGTCCGCAAAGATCAATCCGATCTCGTCTATCTCACGCAGTCCGATAAGTTCAAAGCGATCGTCGAGGACATCCGCGATTGCGCCGCGCGTCAGCAGCCCGTGCTCGTCGGCACGACCTCGATCGAAACCTCCGAATTGATTTCGGGCGTGCTCACCAAAGAAGGCATTCGTCACGAAGTGCTGAACGCCAAGCAGCACGAGCGCGAAGCGGCGGTGGTCGCGCAAGCGGGTCGTCCGGGTGCGGTCACTATTGCCACCAACATGGCCGGCCGTGGCACCGACATCGTGCTCGGCGGCAGTCTCGAAGCCGAACTGCATGCGCTCGGCAGCGACGCGGGTGAAGCGGCCCGCGAAGGGGCGCGTGCCGCGTGGAAAATCCGTCACGAAGCGGTGCTCGCCGCCGGCGGTCTGCACATCATCGGCACCGAGCGCCACGAATCACGCCGCATCGACAATCAGTTGCGCGGCCGTTCGGGCCGTCAAGGCGATCCCGGCTCGTCGCGCTTCTATCTGTCGATGGAAGACAATTTGATGCGCATTTTCGGTGACCCCAACTTCACCAAGCGACTGCTGTCGGTCGCCGGCATGAAGGAAGGCGAGGTGATTGAGAGCCCGATGCTCTCGCGTCGCATCGAAGCTGCGCAGCGCAAGGTCGAATCGCACAACTTCGACATTCGCAAGCAGTTGCTGTTGTTCGACGACGTCGCCAACGATCAACGCAAAGTCATCTACCAACAACGCACGCAGATCATGGGCGCGACCGACCTGTCGGACGCGATCCGCGGCATCCAAGAAAACGTGCTCGAGGCAATGCTCGATCAAGCGTTGCCGCGCAACGTGCCGCACGAAGATTGGGATCTCGATGGCCTGCGCGAGACCATTGCACGCGATTTCAACGCCATCGTCGAGCCGCGCGCTTGGCTTGCGGCCGAACCCGAACTCGACGAGCAAATTTTCCGCGCACGCATCACCGACGCGGTGCTCGGTAGCTACGCGGCGAAGGCCGAGCGTTACGGGCCGGAGCTCATGCAGCACCTCGAGAAGGACATCATGCTGCGCACGCTCGACCAAGCCTGGCGCGAGCACCTCGCAGCGATGGATTATTTGCGCCAGGGCATCCATCTGCGCAGCTATGCGCAAAAAGACTATCGCTACGAATACAAGCGCGAGGCCTACGAGCTGTTCACAGCGATGCTCGAGCGCGTGAAGTACGAGACGGTGTCCGTGTTGACGCGTGTCGAAGTGCGTAGTGAAGCCGAGCTGCAGCGCGAAGAAGAAGAGCGGCAGCGGCGCCTGACCGAGGCGCTGCGCGCACAACATGCCGAAGCGCAGTCGGTGCTCGCCGGGGCGGCCGCCGAAGGTTCGCCCGACGATGCCGCGCGCAACGAGCCGGTACGCAACGAGCGCAAGGTCGGTCGCAACGAGCCTTGTCCCTGCGGCTCGGGTAAAAAATTCAAGCAGTGCCACGGAGCGCTCGGATAACCACCTGCGAAATCATCGACGTCGCTGCTGCGGCGTTGCTCGACGGCGGCGGCCGGGTGCTGATCGCGCAGCGCCCGCCGGGTAAGTCGCACGCGGGCCGCTGGGAATTTCCCGGCGGCAAGTTCGAGCTCGGCGAATCGGCGACGGCCGCTCTTGCGCGCGAATTGCGCGAAGAGATCGGCGTCGACATTCGCGATCCGGAATTGCTGTGTACGCTCGAGCACGACTATCCGCAGCGCCGCGTGCGCTTGCATCTGTTCGCGGTTGAACGGTACACGGGCGAGCCGGTGGCGCTCGATGGTCAGGCGCTCAAATGGGTGGCGCTCGGCGCGCTCGCGACCGAGGACATCCTCGAAGCGGACCGACCGTTCGTTGCGGCTTTGCAGCGACGGTTCGCTGCCGCAATATGACGACTTGAGACACAGGAATCGCGACCCTATGGCGCAGGCAGCCCAACAAAATTTCGTCGCTGGTGAACGTTTCGACGTCCGCAATCCGCGCAGCGGCGCAATCGATTATCACTTCGACGCACCGAGCACCGCGCAATTGCAGGCGGACCTCGCCGCACTGCGCGTCGCGCAACGCGCGTGGAGCGCCCGTTCGCAGGACGAGCGCATCGCGGTTTTGAAGCGTTGGCGCGCAGCCTGGCTCGCGCGACAACCGGCGATCACGGCCGCGCTCGCGATCGATACCGGCCGCCATTTGATCGCGACCAGCGAGGTCGGCTCGGTCCTCGGCATGATCGATCGCTGGTGTGGCGATGCACCGAAACTCGCGCTCGAAGAAGATTTCCGCTCGCCCAGCAACCCGAACATCAGCTACCACTCGCAGTACGTGCCGTATCCGCTCGTCGGCATCATCAGCCCGTGGAATTTTCCCGTGTCGCTGTGCTTCATCGACGCGATTCCGGCGCTGCTCGCCGGTTGCGCCGTCTACGTCAAGCCCAGCGAAGTCACGCCGCGTTTCGTCGTACCTGCGATGCAGAGCATCGCCGACGTTCCCGAGCTCGCCGCCGTGTTTCGTTTGCAACCGGGCGGTCGGGCGACCGGCGAAGCATTGGTCGGACTCGCCGACATCGTGTGTTTCACCGGTAGTGTCGCCACCGGTCGGGCCGTCGCCGAAAATGCGGCGCGACATTTCGTGCCGGCTTTTTTGGAACTCGGCGGTAACGATCCGCTCATCATCACCGCGAGCGCCGATCTCGAACGTGCGACGGACGTCGCGTTGCGCGCGACGTGTCTGGCGACCGGACAAGCCTGTCAAAGTATCGAGCGCGTGTACGTGCACCGTAGTCTCTACGATCGATTCGTCGCGCGC
>RGUL01000003.1 GCA_010027845.1 Gammaproteobacteria bacterium | reverse complement strand
GGTTTCACGAGAACAAGTCCTCTTCGAGCGGGCGCAGCAATACTCGACCATCGGTGAGCGGCGCGGAAATGTCTAGCCCCCGCAGGTGTACCACCGGGGTACCTTCGCGACCTTCGCCCATGACGAGGCCAGCGCCCGCCGCAACGGCGTCCGCGAGGGCTAGTTGCGAGGTCTGCATGATCCGGCCCTCGCGATCCGCAGTACCGCGAAAATCTACGATCGCGGGCAAACCCGCCACGCCGAGCGCGACGTTCACCACGCCCTGACGCCACGGACGACCGAAGCTGTCGCTGATTACGACCGGTAATCCACCGAGCGCCTGCGACAAGCGTCGGGCCGACGCGTCGCAATCCTGCGGCAACAACAACACCCGACCCCCCTGCTCCGCGGCGCCCGGCACGTTGGAGCGATCGATGCCGGCATTCGCCATCACGTATCCCGCGCGATGACGCGTGATCAAAATATTCGGCACCGCACGCAGCACCTGCGTCGATTCGTCGAGCACCAACTGCACGAACCGCGGGTCTTTGCGCACGCGGGTCGCAAGTTCTAGCGCCTCGGGCGTCGGCGTCACGGTCGCAAGATCGACGTCGCGACCCTCGGCTTTGGAGACGATTTTCTGCGCGACGATCAACGCATCGCCGGCCTGCGCTTCGAGCGCCGCAGCGTGCAAGGACTGACGGATGAGCGCACCGAGGTCGGTGCCGGCGACGATCTCCGGAAAACCGCCGAGCGCGGTGAACGCGATCGTCCGCGTCACTCAGTGCGGCGCGAGCGGTCGTAACTCGCCGGTGATGCGCAGCCCGGCACCGTCGACCGCGTAAGTTTTGTTGAGAAAGATCAACACCGAGGTCAACGCCTCGGCCGCGGCGGAATTTGCGAGCGCCCCGCCGTGCAAGCCGCGCAGGCCGCATTGCTCGACGAGCTCGACGATCGGTTCGCGCGCCGCTTTCTCGTCACCGAACACCAGCACGTCGCAGGCGACTTCTTGATCGGTCGCGAGCTTGTGAGCCGCGACGTTGTGGAACGCCGACACCACACGCACGCCGTCCCCCAAAATTCTTTGGGCGCGCACGGCCGCGGAACCCTCGGCGGGCAATTGCACGCGCATGACTTTCGGCGGCATCAAGGGCACGGTGGTGTCGACGACGATCTTGCCCGCGACGTACGGCGCGATTTCTTTGAGAGTCGCTTCTTGGGAAGCGAACGGCACGGCTACGATGATGATGTCACCCTGCGCGCTGGCCTCGGCATTTCCCGAGCCTTCGAGCGACCGACCGAGCTCGCTGCCGAGCGTCGCGGCGGCGGCGGCGGCTTTCGCCGGATCACGCGAGCCGATGATGACCGAACGCCCCGCTTTAGCGAGACGCCGTGCGATCGCGGCGCCGAGTTGACCGGTGCCGCCGATGATGGCGATGCGAGTTCCTGACATGTGCGGCATTCTACCGGACGACAGCGGGCTACGGCGCGATCAACATCGCATAGAGATCGGCGACGTTAGTGCCGGTCGGTCCGGTGAAATAAAGATCACCGCTCGCGCTCAAGGCCGTATACGCGTCGTTGCGCGCCAGTGCGCGTTCGGGGTCGACGCCGCCAGCGAGCACGCGCGACCACGTCGCACCATCGACGATCGCCCCGGCCGCATCGGTCGGCCCATCGGTACCGTCGGTGCCCACCGCCAACACCGTCACGTCCGTTCGACCACGCAACTCGCGCGCGATACGCAAAGCGAATTCCTGGCATCGACCGCCGCGTCCGTCGCCTTGCACTTGCACTGTCGGTTCACCGGCAGCGAGCACGATCACGGGTTGCGTCGTCGCAGACGATGACAGCGCGGCGAGCGCGCGCGCGACTGCGTCACCGACATCACCGTAGAACGTTCGTCCGAGTGTGCACACCGTGCAACCGGCGCGGGTCGCCGACGCCGCGAATGCCGCCAGCGCGTCATCCGGCGTCGCCACGAGTGCATACGAAACTTTTTGATCAGGCCCGCTCGGCGCAGTCATGGGGCCGGAGGCGATCACCGCGGGATCGTCGCCCTCGACGTCGGATATCGCGAGCACCATCGACGCCGACGATCCTAGCAACGCAGCCAATTTTCCGCCCTTCAACCGCGAGCGTTTGCTGCGCTCGGCGTTGATCGTGGCGATCGACGCACCGCTCTGCAACAACGCTCGCGTGAGCGCGATTTTGTCGGCGAGCGAAACGCCCTCGATCGGCGCAACCGCGAGCGCCGACGCACCACCGGTCAATAACACGACGTGCCGATCGACCTCGCGCGCTGCGGCCGCAAAGCGCAGCACGGCTTCGCCGGCTGCCGAACTGCGCGCATCGGGAACCGGGTGCGACGCCTCGATGACACGACAGGCTGCAACGGGCTCGACGTGGCCTTCCTTCACCACCACTAGCCCTTCATCGACCTGCTTCGGCACCGCCGCGACGAACGCGGCTGCGAAGCGTGCCGCCGCTTTACCCATCGCGATCAGACGCAGACGACCACCAGCGGCGCGTATCGGGTGCGACACCGTTGCCCGCTGCGAGCCGCGCGCGAAATGGAGACCCTGCGCGTCGACGCGCAAACCCTGCGCGAGCACGGTCTCGGGACGCGCCGACTGCAAGGCCGCGTCGAAACAGCACTCGAGTAGATGACGGCGCGCGTCAGGCGTCATGTCGCCTTCAACTCGACTGCAGTTGCCGCAGCCATTCGGCATCCCAGTGCGCGGGATCGAAATGCTGCGTCGCACTCGCGATGACTTCGATTCGATTATCGCGACGCCAAGCCGTCGGAGCGCTCGTGACGTGGCCCTCGACCGACTGCAGCAGACACCACTCGTCCTCGGCGACGCGCACCACCGCCTTGATGCGCACGGCGGCGAAATTGTTGGCGAGTTCGTCGAGCATCGCCCGCGAAAAACTCACGCGGCGCGGAAACGTCCACGCCGCACCGTGATGCTCGAGTACGGCAACGTCGCGTCGCTCGCCCGGCCCGACCGGTGTCGGCGCCGATGACGCAGCGTGGCCGTCGTGACCGTGACGCGCCGCAACATGTGAAACCGGGCGGGTCGATCGCGCGACACGCGAAATAGCATCGCCGTCGCCCGCTTCGAGGAGATCACGCACCACGGCGGGCAATACACCACCCGCGATCGGACCGAACCAACGTTTGGCGGGATACAAAGTATTGGCGATGCTCGAAAACTTTTGCAGCGTTCGTGCATCGGCGCGATCCGCTTTGGTGAGCGCGAGAAAGTCGGCGATCTCGGCCGCCGCACGCGCGGGCTCGATGTCATCCGCCTCGAGCAGCGCCACGCGGTCGGCATCGACGAGCCCGATCACCGCCTCTAGTCGCAGCCCGCCCGCCGCTTCGTGCATCAAAAGTTCTTCGACGATCCCCGCCGGATGACCGATGCCCGACGGCTCAACGATGATGCGGGTGGGCCGCGGGTCGGCGGCGACGAGTTGCAGCAAATTACGGCGAAAGTCCTGTTCGCCGACGCAGCAAATGCAGCCGCCGGGAACCATGCGCACGTCGTACGCCCCGCGTGCCGCAGCAGCAACCGTCAGTGCATCAATACCGGCATCACTGAATTCGTTGAGCAGCACCGCCCAGTTTTCTGCCGCGGGTTTGGTCGCCAACAATTGCGCGATCAACGTTGTCTTACCGCAGCCGAGCGGTCCGGCGACCACCCATGCGGGAATCGGCGCGCTCACCGCAACGGGTTCCCGCCGTCGTAGCGAACCAAGGCGCCATAGATATCCGGCCGTCGATCGCGAAACACGCCCCACGCCGCACGAGCGCGCGCGAGCGCCTCGAGATCGAATTCGGCGCACAGCAAAGCGTCGGCGTCGCGTGCCGCTTGCGCGACGATCGCACCACTCGCATCGGCGATGAACGAGCCACCGTGAAAATCGAGGTACAGTTCGCGCGGATTTTGCCGCGACGCTTCGCGACCATGCCGATTCGCGGCCAGCACCGGCACGAGATTCGCCGCCGCATGCCCTTGTTGTACGCGTTGCCAATGCCCGAACGAATCGATCGGCGCCGCCGGCGGTGGCTCGGTACCGATCGCGGTCGGATACGACAGCAACTCCGCACCAGCGAGCGTCATCGCACGCGCACACTCGGGAAACCATTGATCCCAACAAATTCCGACCCCGACTCGGCCGACGCGCGTTGACCAAACTTTGAAACCGGTGTCGCCCGGCGTGAAATAGTGCTTCTCTTGATAACCGGGGCCACTCGGTATGTGTGCTTTACGATATCGACCGAGCACTTCACCACCGGCGTCGATCATAGCTACGGTGTTGAAAAAATTTTGCCCGGCGCGCTCAAAAAAACTGATTGGCAGCACGACGTCGAGTTCGCGCGCTAGTCGGCGACCGAGTTGCACCGACGGATCATCCTCGAGCGCGTGGGCGAGCGCGAAATAGTCGGGATCTTGCTCGATACAAAAATATCGCGTCGCGAACAACTCGGGCAGTTGCACGAACCTTGCGCCCTGCGCCGCTGCGGCACGCACCATCTTTTCGGCCGCGGCGAGATTCGTCTCGGGATTGGTGGCGCAGGCGAACTGCGCTGCAGCAACGACGAGCTTGCTCAAGAGAGTAGCGCCCGGTTGATGCGGATCGCGGTCTCGAGCGCACGTAAACCGTCCTCGCCACCGACGAGCGGTGCGCGTCCCGTGCGAATGCAGTCGAGGAACGAGCGAATCTCATCGCGCAGCGCGTCCGATTGCTCGAAGCTGCGCTCATCGATGGTCACCGGTAACTCACCGGCAGTCGGCGCTTCGCTGCGCTTGCGTATGACGGTCAGGATGCGATTTTGTAGATCGAGCGAGAGATACGCATCGCCACGAAACACGCGCATGCGACGCTCCGTCTTGAGACTGACACGACTCGCCGTAACGTCGGCGACGCAACCTCCCTCGAACCGCAGCCGGGCGTTGGCGATATCGACCGCGCCGGAGAACACCGGTGTGCCGACGGCATCGATCGACTCGATCGGCCGGCCGACGATGCTCTGCACGATGTCGATATCGTGAATCATGAGATCAAGCACGACGTTCACGTCGGTGCCTCGTTCTTTGAAGGGCGCGAGCCGCTGACACTCGATGAAGCGCGCACCGGCGAGTTCGCGCTCCGCCGCGACGATCACCGGATTGAAGCGTTCGAGATGACCGACTTGTAAGACTCGTTTCGCACTGCTCGCGAGCGCGATCAACTCGCGTGCCTGCTCGACGGTTTCGGTGATCGGTTTTTCGACGAGCACGTGCGCGCCCGCGCGCAGAAAATCTGCCGCAACCGAAAAATGCGCGGGCGTCGTGGTGACAACGCTGACCGCGTCAACCTTACCCAACCATTCACGATGGTCGTCCGATGCCGCGACACCGAGCTCGCGGGCGAGCGCCGTGCGCGATTCAACACGCGGGTCGACCACCGCCAACAACTGCACGCCGGGCTCCGCGGCGTATTTCTGCGCGTGAAACCGCCCGAGATACCCCGCACCGATCACCGCTGCCCGAATCGTCGTCATGCCTTATTATGCCCCGGCATGAAGTCCCGCGAACTCAAATGGCTGTTGCAAGCGCTCGCCTTCGGCGCGATCGGTTTGCCGCTGCTCATCTGGATCGCCGGCCGCGTGCTGCTGGGTCCGTACGCCAACGGCGGCCCGCTCGCCCTGTGGTTCGACTTTTTGGGCGAGTTATTCCGCGGTTCGTTCGCTGCCTGGATCGTGCTGCTCGCGCCCTGTGTGTTGCTCGGTCTCGCGCGCGTCGCGTGGCGCTCAACGCGCCGGCGCGCCTGAGGCCGCTGCCCCCGCAGCCGTCGCGCGACTCCGATCGCGCGCCGCCCTGAATTCGCTGTTCGCGCGCCAATTCGGAAAGCGCCGTTCGTTGGCGATCTGTGACCCGACCGCGTAGAACAACTCGATGTTTTCCATGCCACCGCGCAAATCGGCACCCGGGCGGAATTCGTCCGAGGGCTTGTGGTAATCGTTGGTGATGTATTCGGCGTTACGCGCCCGACCCCACTCGATGCCCTTCTCGCGATCGTCGACACCGAGTTCGATATAAAGCGACGGCACACCACCCTTGGCAAAATTGAAATGGTCGGAGCGGAAGAAGAAACCTTTTTCCGGTGTCGGCTCTTCGCGCAATTCGCGATTCTGCAGCTTCGCGGCGACGGCCAAATAGTCTTCGAGTTCCGATGCGCCGTTACCGACCACCGTCACGTCGCGCGTCGGTCCACGAAAGTGAAACGCATCCATGTTGAAGGCCGCGACCGTATCGGCGAGCGGCACGACCGGATTGGCGACGTAGTACGCAGAACCGAGCAAGCCACACTCTTCGCAGGTGAGCGCCAAAAACACCACCGAACGTTCGGGCTTACGCTTCGCGTCCACGAAACCTTTGGCGATGGTGAGCAGCCCCGACGTGCCCGTGGCATTGTCGGTGGCGCCGTTGAAAATGTTGTCGCCGGTCCGGCCGAGCGAACGACCGAGATGATCCCAGTGCGCCATGTAGAACACGTATTCGTTCGGATATTTCGCACCCGGCAGCATCGCGAGCACGTTCGCAGAATTCGAACGCCGGATGGCGTTGCGCAACGAGCCGCTCGCTTTTTGCCCGAGCGGCACCGCCTTGAAGCCGGGCTTGCTCGCTGCGAGCAGCAATTCGCGGTAACTGTGACCGCTCGCTTGCAATAATTTCTCGGCAGCGGCGAGCGTGACCCAGCCTTCGATCGCCGGGCGACCTTTGTTGCCGTCGGCGGCCACCATGTCGAGCTGTGGCCCCATCCAACTGTTTTGCACCGTGTCCCACGGGTAAGCCGCGGGAATTTCGTCGTGGATGATGATCGCGCCCGCGGCCCCTTGCCGCGTCGCCTCTTCGTATTTATAAGTCCAACGTCCGTAGTAGGTCATCGCGCGGCCGCGAAATAATTTCGGATCGTCGGTCGCGAAGCCCGGATCGTTGATCAAGATCACCGCCGTCTTGCCGTGCATGTCGACGCCGGCGTAATCGTTCCAGCCGTACTCCGGCGCCACGACGCCGTGGCCGACGAATACCAGTTCGCTATCCTCGAGTTTCACTTCGGGCACGAGACGCTTGGTCCAGGTGACCATGTCGCGACCGTATTGCAAATCCTGCGCACCGAGTTTCAGAGTCGCATCGCTGCCCGCGGTGATTTCGACGATCGGCACTTGCTGGGTGTACGAACCTTTGACGGGTGCGAGCCCGAGTGCTTTGAATTGCTCGACGAGATAGTCGATGGTTTTGCGCTCACCGGCGGTACCGGGTTTGCGGCCCTCAAACTCGTCGGCGGCGAGCACGCGAATATGACGCTCATAGTCCGCGATGGAGAGTTTCGGCACACTGCCGATCGCGGCGGGACCATCGGCTGCCTGTGCCGCTGCGCCGAGGACCAACAATGCGCCGACGAGCCAATGAAAACGCTGCTTGAGCATGATTGATCTCCGTGACGAGTTTCAGCCGGTCGGCCAATTGAGCCATGCGGCCGCCGAGAGTGCGGCGAACAACACGCCAAGCGCCAGTCTTCGCCAGCGCAAAAGGCGCAACTCACCGTAAAACGCCAACGCCGACAAGGCAACGAGCGACAACGTGCCACCGAGCGCACGCAGCATCGGCGCCATTTCGGTGCCGAAACGATCCGCGTGCTCAGGGATCAGCAACATCACGATGAGCGTGAGCAGCAACCCGGCCGCCATCGATACGGCCGAACCCATCACGACACCGAGAAACATAGCTAAAGGTTGCATGTGGTTGTGCGCACCCGCCACGACGGACGGCACCGCACTTGAAGGCGGCGGCCCCGGGCCTTAGGCTGCGGGAGCCAGTTTACAGGAAGCTTGCAGCACATGATTCATCTCCCGCGTCGATCCCCCGCCCTCGTGGGCCTGCCCCTATTGGCGGTGACGCTGCTGCTGCTGACGAGTTCCTCCTGGTTACCCGCGAGCACCCCCGCGCTACCGCCCGGCTCGCTCGCCCCGTCGGCCCGCGAACGCATGATCGCGCGTCAAGTCGGCTCGACGCTCGAAGAGTCGCACTTCAGCCGCACCAAGATCGACGATCGCATGTCATCGCGCATCATGGACAAATACCTCGATGCGCTCGACGGTCAACGCAGCTATCTGCTCGCCACCGACATCGCCGAATTCGAACCGCAACGCATGCGCTTCGACGACATGATCCGCACCGGCGACATCGAACCCGCGTATGCGATGTTCGCGCGCTTTCAGCAACGCAATCGCGAACGTATTCGGTACGCCATCAGCTTGCTGGAACGCGAGCCGGATTTCTCAATCGACGAACGCTTCGAATTCGATCGCGAACACACACCGTGGGCGAAGAGCGCCGCCGAGCTCGACGAGCTTTGGCGCAAGCGCGTCAAAAACGATGCGATCGCGCTGCTGCTAGCCGGCAAGAATTGGGCCGAAGCGCGTGACGTGCTGCGCACCCGCTACGAGCGCGTGTTGAAGCGGGTCGATCAGATCAAACCCGAGGAAGTGTTCGAGACGGTGATGAACGCCTACGCGCGCACTTTCGATCCGCACTCGAGCTATTTCTCGCCGCGTAATTCCGAGGAATACAAAATCCAAATGTCCCTCAACTACGAGGGCATCGGCGCCTCGCTGCAGTTGGTGGACGAGTACGTCACCATCATGAATTTGATCGAAGGCGGCCCCGCAGCGGTCGCTGGTACCTTGTCGGTCAAAGATCGCATCACCGCGGTCGGCCAAGGCACCGCCGGACCGATGACCGACGTCGTCGGTTGGCGGATCGACGATGTCGTGCAATTGATTCGCGGCAAGGGCAACACCGTCGTGCGCTTGCAGATTCTGCCGGTCGGCGCGGTGCCGGGTAGCCCCGAGAAAACACTGCAATTCACCCGCGGCAAAGTCACGCTGGAAGCACAGGCGGCGCGCAAAACGTTGCGAACGTCGAAGCGCGACGGTCGCGAACTGAAAGTCGCGGTCATCAACGTCCCGGGCTTCTATTCCGACTACGACGCCGCACGCGCCGGCGACGAAAACTATCGCAGCACCACCAACGACGTACGGCGCTTACTCGACGAAGCGCGCAAAGAAAAAATCGACGGGCTGGTGCTCGATCTGCGCGCGAACGGCGGCGGTTTCTTGCCCGAGGCGCAGTCCTTGACCGGCCTCTTCATCGACAAAGGCCCGGTCGTGCAAGTTGCATTCGCGAACGGCGAGAAAGAAGTGCTCGACGACACGGTCAAGGGCACGGCCTACGACGGCCCACTGGTCGTGCTAGTCGACCGTTTCAGCGCCTCCGCCTCGGAGATCTTCGCCGGCGCCATCCAGGACTACCACCGCGGCGTCATCGTCGGCCAGCGCACGTTCGGTAAGGGCACCGTACAAAACTTGTTGCCGATGTCGCGCTGGTCGTCGCGTCCCGTCAACGGCCAGCTGACCGTCACGATCGGCAAGTTCTACCGCGTCACCGGCGAGAGCACACAGCACCGTGGGGTCGAACCGGACGTCGCACTCGCCTCGCCCATCAGTCTCAAAGATGTCGGCGAGAGCGCGCTCGACGATGCCCTGCCGTGGGATCGCATCCAATCCGCCGCGTTCAGCGCCGATCGTAGTCACGACGTCGATCTAACGAGTTTGGTCGCCGCCGAAAACCGTCGCCAGACGACCGATGCGGATTACCGCTGGCTAGTGCAAGACATCGACGCGATCACCAAGCTGCGCAATCAAAAGTCGCTCTCGCTCAATCTCGAGCAGCGCCGCAACGAACGCACGTCGCTCGAAGCAGAGCGGCTCGCGCGCGAGAACGCACGACGCAGTGCGCACGGCCTCGCGCCGCTCAAGGCGAGCACCGAGAAATCGGACGACGATACGGCGGACGATGCCCCGGCGGCGGCCGACAAACCTGCCGCCGCAGATAAAGCGACGGCAGATCGCAAATCACCGGAAACGCTGCCCGACGTGCAACTCGATCAAGCGGTCGAAGTGGTCGGTGATCTCGTCACCGGCGCGGCGAGCGTGCCGAACGCGAAGAGCGGTAAATCAGCGAAGTGAGTGACCGCGCTCGAGGCAGTACTCGAGCCATTTGTTAAGCATCACGTTACGCGCCCAGCGCTGATCGAGGCCTTTTTGAACGTAATGGCGCCAGCCGCGCAGCACGGTGTGACCGTGCGTCGGCGCCCAAGCGACCGCTTCGCAAACTTGCGCGTCGTGGTAGATGCGCAGCTGCATGTCGGGAGCCGTACGCCGCGATTCTTGACGACCATCGACGACGTCGAACGCGTAGGTCAATTCGACGTCGGTCGTGAACGCCGAACGTTCACCCACTCGCAATACCAACTCGCAATCACCGGCGACGTGCGAGTGCCGCTCGCCCGACAAAGATTCGAGATCACCGACGAGCGCCTGTAAGCGCCGATGATTGCTCTCGTAGAGCGTCATCAAGGCTGCGAAACTGCGCGGCCGCGCCCGCCACCGCGAGGGCAGTCGCGAATCGTCGCGCAGCAAGATGCTCAAAGGATCCATGGGTCAAATATATCGCGACTCACGGCAACAAGCGACGCGCGATACCGGTGGCCTCGATGATGCGCACCGAGATCTCTTCGATCGAACATTGGGTGGTGTCGAGGAACGGCAAGCCGTTGCGCTGGAACATGGTCTCGGCGGCGCGCAACTCGAATTGCACCTGCGGCGCAGAGGCGTAGCGACTACCCGGGCGGCGTTCGGCCCGAATCTGCTGCAACCGCGCAGGCGTGATGGTCAGACCGAAGAGCCGTGCTTTGTGCGCCTGCAATGCCGGCGGCAGACGCGCCGATTCGAGATCGTCGTCGGTCAAAGGATAGTTGGCGGCATAGATGCCGTATTGCATCGCCATGTACAGACAAGTGGGTGTTTTGCCTGAACGCGATACGCCGACCAGGATCACGTCGGCGGCGGAATAATCGCGGCTCGAGCCGTCGTCGTTGGCGAGCGCGTAGTTCGTGGCATCGATGCGGCGCGCGTACGCAGTCGAATCGGCCATACCGTGCGCACGGCCCGCGCGATGGCTCGAGGTCGTCGCGAGCTCGCGCTCTAGCGTACCGACGAAGGCACCGAAAAAATCGAGGAAAACACCGTTGCTGCGCTCGAGCACCGCGCGCACCTCGTCTTGCACGATGGTGCCGAAAACGATCGGTCGCAAGCCATCTTCCGTGGCCGCGGCATCGATGCGTCGCCGTGCCTCGTCTGCCTTGTCAACGCTGGACACAAATGGCAAAGTCACGGCCCGAAAATCTTGCCCCTCAAATTGCGTCAAAAGGCTGTGACCCATGGTCTCGGCGGTGACGCCGGTCTGATCCGAGACGAAGAAAACCGTCCTGCTCATGTGCCGAGTGTTTCACCGGTGCGGCGCGCGGGCAACTGGCACAAGGAAGTTCCCCTTGAACGAATACGTCCTGCCCTTCGAACGCGTCTCCATGCACGACGTGGAGGTGGTCGGCGGCAAGAACGCCTCGATCGGCGAGATGATCGGGTCGCTCGCACGCCTCGGCGTCAAAGTTCCGGGCGGCTACGCCACCACGGCGGCCGCCTATCGCGCCACCCTCGCCCGCGACGGCCTCGACCGACGCATTCGAGACGAACTCGCCACCCTCGACGTCGACGACGTCGTCAAACTCGCCGAGACGGGTGCGCGCATTCGCGAGTGGATCATGAACGCGCCACTCGCGCCGGGTCTCGAAGAGGCCGTGCTCGCCGGTTATCGCGCCCTAGGCAAAGACGTCGCGGTGGCCGTACGGTCGTCGGCCACCGCCGAAGATTTGCCGGAAGCCTCGTTCGCCGGTCAACAAGAAACGTTTTTGAACGTCACCGGCGAAGCCGCCGTGCTCGACGCACTGCGCGCGGTCTACGCCTCGCTCTTCAACGATCGCGCCATCGCGTACCGCGTCCACCAAGGTTTCGATCACTCGCAGGTCGCACTCTCGGTTGGCATCCAGCGCATGGTGCGCTCCGATCTCGGCGCGAGCGGCGTGATGTTCACGCTCGACACCGACTCCGGTTTTCGCGACGTCGTGTTCATCACGGCCTCTTACGGTCTCGGGGAAACCGTCGTGCAGGGCGCAGTCAATCCGGACGAATATTATTTGTACAAACCCGCGGTGCGCGCCGGGCGCCGCGCGGTGTTGCGACGCAACCTCGGAGCCAAAGCCATCAAAATGGTTTACGCCGAGCGTGGCAGCGTCGAGCGCGTGCGCACGGTCGAAGTCGCGGAGAGCGACCGCAATCGTTTTTGTCTCGACGAAGCGGATCTGCGCGCGCTCGCCACTCAGGCGCTGGCGATCGAAGCGCATTACGCCCGACCGATGGACATCGAATGGGGCAAGGACGGCGCGAGCGGTGAAATTTTCATCCTGCAAGCACGGCCCGAAACCGTGCAAAGCCGCACCGGTCGCACGATCCAACGCTACACCCTGCGCGCGAAGTCAAAAGTCATCGCGAGCGGTCGTAGCATCGGACAACGCATCGGCGCCGGGCCGGCGCGCGTGATCTCCGATGTGGCGCAAATGGCGCGCGTGCAACCGGGCGACGTACTGGTCGCCGACATGACCGATCCCGATTGGGAACCGGTGATGAAACGCGCCGCGGCGATCGTCACCAACCGCGGCGGGCGCACCTGTCACGCCGCCATCATCGCTCGCGAACTCGGCATTCCGGCGGTGGTCGGCTGCGGCGATGCGACGCGCGTGATCACCGAGGGGAAGCCGGTCACGGTCTGCTGCGCCGAAGGTGATACGGGGTTCGTCTACGACGGCATGCTCGACTTCGATCAACAACAAATCGAACTCGACGGGCTGCCGCCGCTGCCGGTCAAGATCATGATGAACGTCGGCAATCCGGACCGGGCTTTCGACTTCGCCAGCATTCCGCATCGCGGCGTCGGTCTCGCGCGCCTCGAATTCATCATCAACCGCATGATCGGCGTGCATCCACGCGCGCTACTCGAATTCGATCGACTGGATGCGGGCTTGCGCGCGCAGATTCGCGCGCAAATGGCCGGCTACGACGATCCCGTCGGTTTCTTCGTCGATCGCCTCGCCGAGGGCATCGCGCAGATCGCTGCGGCATTTGCGCCCGAACCGGTGATCGTGCGTTTGTCGGATTTCAAATCGAACGAATACGCGAACTTGCTCGGCGGTCGCGCCTACGAGCCGCACGAAGAAAATCCGATGTTAGGTTTTCGCGGCGCATCGCGTTACGTCGACGAATCGTTCCGGCCCTGCTTCGAACTCGAGTGCCGTGCGCTGCGCCGCGTGCGCGAGGAGATGGGGCTCACGAACGTGTGGGTGATGGTGCCCTTCGTGCGCACCCTCGACGAGGCGCGCAAGGTCACCGAACTGTTGGCGGCGAACGGTCTCGAGCGTGGTCGCGACGGCCTGAAAGTCGTGATGATGTGCGAACTACCCGCGAACGCGATCCTCGCCGACCGCTTCCTCGAATTTTTCGACGGCATGTCGATCGGCTCGAACGACATGACGCAATTAACGCTCGGTGTCGATCGCGACTCGGGCATCGTCGCCAAACATTTCGACGAGCGCGACGAGGCCGTCAAGGCGATGCTCGCGATGGCGATCGACGCCTGTCGCAAAGCCGGCAAGTACGTCGGCATCTGCGGGCAAGGCCCGTCCGATCACCCGGAACTTGCGCGTTGGTTGATGGAGCGCGGAATCGACAGCATCTCGCTGAACCCGGACACCGTCGTCGAAACCTGGCTCAGCCTCGCGCGCTGAGCACGTCGACTCAATGCGTGCGCCCCGCCAAAAACGGGCATTGCGCAAGATCGACGTTGCCGCCCGAAATCACGACGCCGACGCGCTCGCCGGCTGCGGCCAGCCGACCGTCGAGCAAGGCCGCCACCGGCACGGCCGACGACGGCTCGATCAAAATTTTGAAGTCCTCCAACACCGCTCGCATCGCCGCGACGATGGCTGACTCCGACACCGTCAAAATATCGTCGACCAAGTCGCGCACCAGAGCATAGGGCCGTTCGCCGATCGAGCCGCGCAAGCCGTCGGCGATCGTGGGAGGCGAACCCTGCAACCCGACCCGTACGCCGCCGTGAAATGAGCGCGCCGCATCGTCTGCGAGCGCCGGCTCGACACCGATCACGCGCAACTTAGACTCAATTCCTCGCGCGGCGAGCGCACTACCGGCGAGCAAACCGCCGCCGCCGACCGGCGTCGCCAACACGTCGAGATCGTCGCGTACACCCAGCAGCTCGAGCGCCGCGGTGCCCTGGCCGGCGATTACGCGTGCATCGTCGAACGGATGTACGACCTCAGCGTCGATCGCCCGCAAAACTTCTGCAAGCGCCGCTTCGCGTGCCGCGAGCCCCGGCTCCGAGCGCACGAGTTCGGCACCCTGTGCTTCGATGGCGGCGAGTTTCACCGCCGACGCATCGCGCGGCACCACCACGATGCAGCGTAAACCCACCGCGCGTGCGGCGCGCGCGAGTGCCGCACCGTGATTACCCGACGAGTGGGTGGCGACCGCTCGTAAGCCGGTGCGCTGCGGCAGCAGCACGGCATTGGTCGCCCCACGTAACTTGAACGAACCACCCGCCTGCAGATTCTCGCATTTGAAAAACACCCGACGGCCGCTGCGTGCGTCGAAGGCGTCGGAACGCAACACCGGGGTCGCTTCGATGCGACCGCGCAAGCGCACTGCAGCGGCTTCGACCGCCGAGAAATCGGGCAGATCGATCATCCGCAACTCGCACTCAATTCGGGGCGGAACAACACGCGACGGTAGTACTGCAATTCGCGCACGGATTCGCGAATGTCGTCGAGCGCGAGATGTGCGCCCTCTTTCGAAAATGCCGCTGCGGCCTCGGGCGCCCAGCGCCGCGCGAGTTCTTTGAGCGTACTCACATCGAGATTGCGGTAATGGAAGAACGCCTCGAGTGCCGGCATGTATCGGGCGAGGAATCGTCGATCTTGGCAGATGCTGTTACCGCACATCGGTGATGCACCCGCGGCCACGTACTGGGCCAAAAATTCGAGCGTCGCCTGCTCCGCCGCCTGCTCCGATACGGCGCTCGCGCGCACGCGCTCGAGCAGACCCGACCCGCCATGCTGCCGCTGATTCCACTGGTCCATTCGCCCGAGCGTCGCCTCGTCTTGATGGATGGCGAGCACCGGCCCTTCGGCAACCAACCGCAACTCGGCATCCGTCACCAACGTCGCGATCTCGATGATGCGATCGGAGTCGGGCTTGAGACCGGTCATTTCGAGATCGATCCAGATGAGCGCATCGCGACTCGACATGTGGACTCCGGGCGATAGCGACGGGGAAATCGTTGAGTGCCAGTCTAGCAGAGGCTAGAGTGATCGCCCGATGTCGACAGCGAGCACCGAAGCGTCGTGCTGATGAAATTCGAGGCGGAGGTGATCGCGGCCTACGGTCGGCATCTGCGCGTGCGAGACGCGACGGGCGGCGAGCATGACGCCAGACCGTTCGGCCGACGCGTGCAAGCGGTGTGCGGCGATCGCGTCGCTTGCGAGCACGATGCGGCGCATGCGGAAGTGCACGTCACGGAAGTGCTGCCGCGCAGCAACCTCCTCGAACGCGCGACGGCGCGTGGTGGTGCCGAGGCGGTGGTGGCGAATCTGACGCAGATCGTGGTCGTGATCGCACCGGCGCCCGCGCCCGACCTCTTCGTCGCCGACCGATATGTCGCGGCAGCCGCCTCACTCGGTATCGAAGCGCTGATCGCACTCAATAAAATCGACCTGCTCGATATCAAAGCACAAGCCGACGCCGACGCGATGCTCGCCCCGTATCGCCAAGCCGGCTACCGCTGCGTCACTTGCAGTGCGACCACACCCGAGTCGCTGGCCGCGCTGCGCGCAGAACTCGACGACCACGTTAGCGTGATGGTCGGTCAATCGGGGGTCGGCAAATCTTCTTTGATCGGTGCGTTAGTGCCGAACCTCGACATCGCCACCGGTGCACTCGATCGCGATGCGGAGGGTCGTCACACCACCACGAGCGCGTGTCGCTACGATTTGCCGGGTGGTGGCGCGATCATCGACTCACCCGGCGTCCGCGATTTCGCGCCGGCGATCGACGCACTCGAACCATCGAGCCTCGGATTTTCCGAAGTCGATCGTCTATCGACGCTTTGCCGTTTCGCCGATTGCCAACATTTGCGTGAGCCGGGTTGCGCCGTGCGCAGCGCCGCCGAGAACGGCACACTCGATGCGCGCCGCTACGAAAGTTATCGGCGACTGCGGCGTTTGTTTGAAGACTTACGCGAGAAACGCGGCCCCGGCCAACGCGGCAACCCCGCGCGC
This sequence comes from Gammaproteobacteria bacterium, assembly GCA_010027845.1. Taxonomy (GTDB): domain Bacteria; phylum Pseudomonadota; class Gammaproteobacteria; order Steroidobacterales; family Steroidobacteraceae; genus UBA964. Next base: position 61,459 of record RGUL01000003.1, on the reverse strand, counting down.
CGACCGATCAGATGAGGGAGTGACGACCCGCGAGCGCGTGCGCCAAGGTGCCGCCGTCGATGTATTCCAGTTCGCCGCCGATGGGTACGCCGTGCGCAATGCGCGTGGCACGCAAATTTCGAGCCCGCGCGAGTTCCGATAAAAAATGTGCCGTAGCCTCGCCCTCGACCGTCGGGTTGGTGGCCAAAATCAATTCCTGTACCTCGCCGCCCTCGAGCAAAGATTCCAGCTCGCGGATCCCGAGCTGCTCGGGACCGATGCCGTCAAGCGGAGACAGATGACCGAGCAGCACGAAATAGCGCCCGCGATAGCCACCGGACTGCTCGATCGCGACCACGTCGGCGGGCGACTCCACGACGCACAGTAGAGTCGCATCGCGTTGCGTCGCGCTACAGATGCTGCAAAGCGGCGTCTCGGTGTACATGCGACAGCGACTGCAACGCGTGACGCGATCGAGCGCGCCACCGAGCGCATCGACCAACACACGCGCGCCCTCGCGACCGTCCTGCAAAAGATGGAACGCCATCCGCTGCGCCGTCTTCGGGCCAACGCCCGGCAAGGTGCGCAGCGCATCAATCAACCGGGCGAGCGAGGGAGCGTGCTTCATCGGTGCGGCGCGATTAGAACGGCAGCTTCATACCGGGCGGCAAACGCAAGCCCGCCATCATGCCCTGCATGCGCTCCGCGCTCTGCTGCTCGACGCGGCGCACGGCGTCGTTGATCGCAGCGGCGACGAGATCCTCGAGCATCTCGCGATCCTCGCTCGCGACCGCCGGTTCGATCTGCACGCGTTTCACTTCGTGTTTGCCGGTCATGGTGACTTTGACCATGCCGCCGCCCGATTCACCGACGACTTCGAGGCGCGCGATTTCTTCCTGCGCCTTTTGCATGTTGCGTTGCAGCGCTTCCGCCTGCTTCATCATGTTGCCGAAATTGCCAGCCATCGCCGGGTTCCTCAGTGGTTGGGTTTGACGGAGTCGGTGCGCAAAGTCGCGCCGAATTTTTCTTGGAAAGCTTGAATCGTCGGATCGCTCTCCAGCGAGCGCCGCGCGTTCTCGAGGGAATTCTCCGCGGCGCGCTCGATCGCACGCGCCGGGGTTTCGAGCGCGGTCTCGCCGATCGTGATTTCGACTTTGACGTTTTCGCCGAGATGACGCGTCAAAGATTGCGCGAGCCGCTCGACCAAGGCCGGTGTCCGCAACATCGCCTGCGCCGGATCGAGCGCGAGTTTGACGAGCGCGCCTTCACGGCCGACGAAGGTGCAGTTCGAGGCGAGTTGCCGTGCTGCGCCACCGAGATCGAGCGCTGCGAGCGCAGCGCCCCAATCGGCGAGCGCGAGTGGGCCTGAGGTCACTCCGCCCCGCGACGCAGATGAGCGGGTCGTGGAACCCTGCGCGGCCGCGCCGCGCGGGCTCGTCGGTTGCGCTGCAGTCGTCGTACCGGCGGTGAGCGGCTCGGCGCCGCCCGGTTTGAACGCGAGCATGCGCAACAAGGTCATTTCGAAGCCGGTGCGCGGATCGGGCGCGTACGCGAGATCGCGCCGACCGAGAATCGCGGTTTGATAAAACAATTGCACGTCCTCGGCAGCGAGCTGTGCGGCAAGCTCGGCGAGCAACTCCGCCGGATGTAACTCGTCGCCCTCGAACGCCGGCAAAGCCTGCTTCATCGCCACGCGCACCAACAACGTCGCGAGTGCATCGAGCACGTCGCCGTAATCCGGCGCCCATTCGTCGAGCGCGCGCGCGTATTCGAGCAGTGCGCCGGGGTCGCCGTCGCCGAGCAACTGTGCGATGCGCACCACCTGCTTGCGATCGACGGTCGCGAGCATCGCGCGCGCAGCTGTTTCGCTCGCCTCACCACCGCCGAAGGCCAACAATTGATCGAGCAGCGACAGGCCGTCGCGCATCGAACCGTCGGCCGCTTGCGCAACGAGACGCACCGCGGCCGGTTCGAAAGCGATTTTCTCCGCGCCCAAGATATATTTCATACGCTCGGTGATGAGCCCGACCGAGAGCCGCTTCAGATTGAACTGCAAGCAACGCGACAACACAGTCACCGGCAACTTCTGCGGGTCGGTGGTCGCTAGCAAAAATTTGACGTGTGGTGGCGGCTCTTCGAGTGTTTTCAACAATGCGTTGAACGAATGTGCCGACAGCATATGCACTTCGTCGATCAAATAAACTTTGTAGCGCCCTCGCGTCGGCGCGTACTGCACGTTATCGAGCAGTTCGCGGGTGTCGTCGACTTTGGTGCGCGAGGCGGCATCGACTTCGATCAAATCGACGAATCGACCCTCGTCGATCTCACGACAGCTTGCGCATTCACCACAAGGCGTCGCCGTCATGCCCGTTTCGCAATTGAGGCATTTGGCGAGAATGCGCGCGATGGTGGTTTTGCCGACGCCGCGCGTGCCGGTGAACAGGAAGGCGTGATGCACGCGATTGGTGGCGAGCGCATTCGACAGCGCCTGCAACACGTGCTCTTGACCGGTGAGTTCGTCGAAGCGCCGGGGGCGCCACTTGCGAGCGAGTGCGGTGTAACTCATCGTCTTAGGTCACCGGAAATTGGAGGCGGCCCGCACCAGCTGGACTTCGGCACCCGACATCACCGCGACCGTTGCTCCCTTCCGGGCCTGGCGGGATTGACGGCTGGTCGTCGCGAAGGAACCGATGCGGGACGCCATGGAACTGGCGGAGAGAGTGGGATTCGAACCCACGAACACCTTGCGATGTTACTTGACTTCCAATCAAGCGCCTTCGACCGCTCGGCCATCTCTCCGGATGCGGGCGCTTCGGCGCGGCTGGCACGTATTTCGGCGGCGTGTCGATGCACGGCGAGTCGGCCTGGCGCGGCGCCTCCGGTGCGTCGAGCTTCGGAATCGCAAGCGCGCTGCGGGTGTCGGGCGCGTCGCGCCCGGCCGGCATGACCAACGGCGGACGATCGACGACGCTCGCCGGATCGACGGGCTTACCGCAATTCGCCTTAAAGAGGTTCATTTTTTTGAGCGTGCCGCAAGCTGCGAGGGGCGCAAGCAGAGCGACGACGAGAACAGCGCGTAGCGGCGACATTGGTAGCTCCTAAAGTAAAGGTGCGGCGTGCGTACGGGTCAAACGCCCGCACCGACGGCGATACCCGCCTGCGCGAGCGCAGCCTGCACTCTTGCGTGGCAAGCCGACGACAACGGGGTCAAAGGCAGACGAATACCGTCGCCGATCAAACCCATCCGCGCGAGCGCCCATTTGACCGGAATGGGATTCGACTCGACGAACAAATCTTTGTGTAGCGCAGCGAGCGTCGCGTCGATGGCGGCGGCGCGTGTCACGTCGCCGGCGAGCGCCGCGGTGATCATCTCTGCCATCGCGCGCGGCGCGACGTTCGCGGTGACCGACACCACGCCTTTGGCGCCAGCCAGAACGGCGTCGCGCGCCGTCGCATCGTCGCCCGAGAGCACGTCGATTCCCGGGGCTTTGGCTAGCAACTCACGGATTCGCGCGAGATCGGCGACCGCTTCTTTGATGGCGGCGATACGCGGCACGGTGGCGAGCCGGGCCACGGTGTCGGGCGACAAATCGACGGCCGTTCGACCGGGCACGTTGTATAGCATCACCGGCACGGCGGACGCCGCGGCGACCGCCGCATAGTGCAAATAAAGGCCTGCTTGAGTCGGCTTGTTGTACGCGGGCGTGACCACCAGCAATGCATCGACACCGAGCGCACTCACCGCCCGCGCACGCGCCACTGTGGCGGCAGTGGAATTTTGACCCGCGCCCGCCATCAGCACCATGCGACCGCCGATCTGCCGTTTCGCGCGTGACACCAATTCGGCTACTTCGCCGTCGTCGACGCTCGGTGATTCACCGGTCGTGCCGGCGACGATGATGCCGCGGGTGCCACTCGCGAGATGTAGGTCGATGAGGCGCGACCATGCGTCGTAATCGATCGAGCCATCTGGCCGCATGGGCGTGACGATGGCGACAAAACTGCCTGAGAACATCCGGACACCGGAAACACGCGAGAATCCCGGATGTTACGGGCTAGGCCGCGGTTCGCGCAACCGTTACACTGCGACTCCGACGGAAACACGTCTCAAGGCTCAATGAAACAGCACATCGCCATCTCGGCCATAGGTCCGGACCGCACCGGACTCGTGCACGATCTCACACAAGTCATCAGCGATTGCGGCGGCAATATCAGCGAGAGCCGCATGGCCAGCCTCGGTTCCGAGTTCGCAATGGTGCTGTTGGTGTCGGGCAATTGGCACTCGCTCGCAAAACTCGAAACGGAAATGGCGAAGCTCGCGGACTCCGCGGGTCTCACGCTGCATTTGCGACGCACCGAGCCGCGCACTTCGCGCACCGATCTTCTGCCCTACTCCATCGACGCCGTGTGTCTCGATCAGACCGGCATCGTTTCTTCTTTGTCGGGCTTTTGCTCGAAGCGTGGCATCGATATCGCCGAAGTCGCCACCCGCAGCTATCCGGCTGCGCACACCGGCGCCCTGATGTTCGCGGTACAGATGGTGGTGAACGTGCCCGCACGCCTGCACCTCGCGCATTTGCGCGAAGAATTCATGGAGTTCTGCGACTCCCTTAACCTGGATGCCATCCTCGAACCGGTAAAATCCTGATCGCTCGTTCACTGGAGTCCGCATGCCCACCGTCGCGCTCGGCCGCAAAGTCCCCGATTTCACCGCCACCACTACCGATGGCGACCAGTGGCGGCTGAAGGACGCGAAGGGCTCGAAGGTGGTGCTGTTCTTCTATCCGAAGGACATGACCTCCGGCTGCACCGTCGAGGCTCAACAATTTCGTGACCTGCACGCCCGCTTCAAGCGCGCCGGCGCACTCGTGATCGGCGTCTCGCGTGACAGCTGCAGCTCGCACGCGCGCTTCCGCGACAAAGAAAAACTCAACTATGAACTACTATCCGACGCCGATCAGGCGTTGTGCAAATCGTTCGACGTGATTCGCGAAAAGAACATGTACGGCAAAAAAGTTTTCGGCATCGAGCGCAGCACGTTCCTGATCGACGCCGACGGCAAGCTCGCCCGCGAATGGCGTAAGGTCAAAGCGGACGGCCATGCGGCCGAGGTGCTCGAAGCGGTGCAAGCGCTTTGAAGGCTAGCACGACGAAGAAGCGCCGCGCCGCGCGGCCGCGTCGGCTGTTCGTGCTCGACACCAACGTGTTGATGCACGATCCCGCGGCGATTTTCCGCTTCGAAGAACACGATATCTATTTGCCGATGGTGGTGCTCGAGGAACTGGACGCCGCCAAGAAAGGTATGTCCGAGGCCTCGCGCAACACGCGCCAGGTCAGTCGCTTTCTCGACGAGTTGATGCGCGACGCAACGCGCGAGCAAATCGAGGCCGGCCTGCCTCTGCCCTCCAATCTTTCTGGTAATCACGGCAAAGCGCCCTCGTCCGGGCGCGTTTTTTTCCAAACGCAGCATCTTGCCGGAGCACTGCCCGACACCTTGCCGGGAGGGGGCAACGACAACGCCATCCTCGCGCAAACCTTGGCGCTGCAGGCACTCCACACCGACCGACAGGTCGTGTTGGTGTCGAAAGACATCAATTTGCGGATCAAAGCCGCGGTCGTCGGCGTGCATGCCGAAGACTATTTCAGCGACCGCAGCATCGAAGATGCCGACGTGCTCTACACCGGCACCAAGGCGCTCGCCGAAGATTTCTGGGAGCGGCATGGCAAGGACATGCGCTCGTGGAAAGAAGGTCCACGCACCTTTTACGAACTGACCGGACCGGCGGTAACGAGTTGGACGGTCAACGAATTCGTTTACGAACCCCGCACCGGCGGCCTCGAAGCCATCGTGCGCAAATTGCAAGGCAACACGGCAACGCTCGAATTGGTCCGCGACTTTCGCGGCGAGCGACACGGCGTTTGGGGGATCGGCGCACGTAATCGTGAACAAAATTTTGCCCTCAATCTTTTGATGGATCCGGAAATCGACTTCGTGTCGATCTTGGGCCCCGCGGGCACGGGCAAAACCTTACTGACGCTCGCCGCCGGCCTGGTTCAGACCCTCGAGCACAATCGTTACGCCGAGATCATCATGACGCGCGTGACGATCCCGCTCGGCGAGGACATCGGCTTCCTACCCGGCACCGAAGAGGAAAAAATGGAGCCGTGGATGGGCGCGCTGATGGATAACCTCGAGGTGCTCACGCAGAGCGCCGAGGGTGGCACCTGGGGCCGCGCCGCCACCAACGATCTGCTGCGCAACCGCATCAAAATTCGCTCACTGAATTTCATGCGCGGGCGCACGTTCTTGAATCGCTACGTCATTCTCGACGAGGCGCAAAATTTGACGCCGAAGCAGATGAAGGCACTGGTGACGCGCGCCGGCCCCGGTACGAAAATCGTGTGCCTCGGCAACATCGCGCAGATCGACACGCCGTATCTGACCGAGACCACCTCCGGCTTGACGTTCGTCGTGACGCGGTTCCAGGGCTGGCCGCATGCGGGTCACATCACTTTGGTGCGCGGCGAACGCTCGCGGCTCGCCGATCACGCCTCCGACACACTCTGAACTTCGGCGCGGCGCCGCGGTCGCAAGCATGATGCGTCGTCTCTCGATGTTGTGCCTAGCCCTCCTCGCCACGGTACCAGCCGGTGCCAGCACGCCAGGTATCGGCAACGATCTTCCCTCGATCGGCTCCGCCGGCGGCGCGACCATCAGCCGCGATCAGGAATATCAGCTCGGTCGGATGGTGGTGCAGGGCCTGCGCGATCAGGGACAAATACTCGACGATCCCGAAATCAACGACTACATCCAAAACCTCGGTAGTCGCATCGCCTCGCAAGCACAGGAATCGCCACAACGATTTCAATTTTTTGTGGTGCGCGATCAACGCATCAACGCCTTCGCCCTCCCCGGTGGCTTCATCGGCGTGAACCAAGGCTTGATCACCACCACGGCCAACGAAGCACAGTTGGCGAGCGTGCTCGCACACGAAATCGCGCACGTCACGCAGCGACACATCGCGCGTTCGATCGAAGCGCAGGGACGACAAGGCATGGCTTCGGCAGCGGCCATGCTCGCGGCTATTTTGATCGGCGCAGTCACCGGTACGCCGGATGCGGCGATGGCCGGTATGGCCGTCGCCCAAGGTACGGCGGCGCAAGCGCAAATCAACTTCACCCGCGACAACGAATACGAGGCCGATCGCATTGGCATCGGTTTTTTGGCCGCTGCGGGCTTCGATCCCAACGCAATGCCCGATTTTTTCGAAACGCTCGGACGTCGTACCGGCCCTTCGATCTATCAAGCGCCGGAGTTCTTGCAAACTCACCCGGTGTCCGCGAACCGCATTGCCGAATCGCGCGATCGCGCGGCGCTATTGAAACCGTCCGTCACCGTCGAATCTCAGTCGTATGCCTTCATCCGGGAGCGCATCCGCGTGATCGGCGCGGAAGAGGATGCGGACTTGCGCAAGTATTACGCCGCGCTCGCCGACACCCGACCTTTGACACCGGCACAGCGCTACGGCGACTCGTTAGCGAGGCTGGGCGCGGGCGATCGCGAGCGGGCTGCGAGCGCGTTAATCGAGCTTGCTGCCGCGCAGCCGCAAAGCCCGATGCTGCAAGCGGCGCTCGGGCAAGCGCAGTTCGCGGCCGGCTGGCCCGACCTCGCACTGCACACGCTACGCTCGGCCCTAGAGGTCGCGCCGCGTAACGTGCCGCTGACGATCCGTTACGCAGAAGTTTTAATGCGCACGGGCGATGCGAAGCGTGCTCATCAAATTTTGCTCGACTTATTCAACAACGTCCCGCCGACCCCGGAACAAATCCGCTTGACGGCACTCGCCGCGAACGCCGCCGGCGATACCGCCGATGCGTACTACTACATGGCCGAATATCACATCGCGACCGGCGATCTACCGCTCGCTGTGAAACAACTCGAGCTCGCGCTCGCCGATCCGGTGATCAGTAGCGTGCAACGCAGCCGCTTCGAGGCGCGCAGCAAAGAAGTGCGGGAAGCGCTCGCCTCGAACCGTAAACACCGCGACCGCTCGCGCCCCGACGCTGATAAAATGACCCCATGAGAAGTTCCTCGACGCGCCTACTGTCGCTGTTTTTTTTGACCGCGCTCGCGGGCTGCAGCACCGCTGCGGCGATCACGAAACCCGACCCGCGCGATCCGTTCGAGCCGATGAATCGGGCGCTGTTCGACTTCAACGAAACCATCGACGATGCAATCGGTCGACCGTTGGTGCACGGCTACGTTGCCGTCACGCCGCTGTTCGTACGCACCGGCGTGTCGAACTTCTACGGCAACATCAAATATCCCTCGACGCTGGTGAACGACGCGTTGCAGGGGAAATTCTCGGACGCCGGCGTCGATCTGCTGCGACTCACGATCAACACGACACTGGGTCTCGGCGGTTTTCTCGACGTGGCGACCGGCATCGGCATCGCGCGTCACGACGAAGACTTCGGCCAGACGCTCGGCAAATGGGGCGTGCCCGAAGGCCCGTACATTTTGCTGCCCGGCATCGGCCCGTACACCTTGCTCGAGGGGATCGGCACGGTCGTCGACCGCAACGTCGAGCTCGGCTCGAAGATCAAAGATACGAGCACGCGCTGGGAGGTTTGGGCGGGCGACAAATTCGACAAGCGCTATCGCTTGAGCTTGGTCGATCGAGTCGTCAAACGCTCGGGCGACCCCTACACCTTCGTGCGTAATTCGTACCTGCGCCGTCGTCACTACCAAACCATGGACGGCAACGTACCGCCGGAAGAGGTCGAATTCGACGTCGATGCTGAAGACATCAGCGATCCGGCGACGTCTCCAGCCAACGCTCGACCTCGCTGATCGCGGCGAGTTGTCGCAGACTCTCTGGCAAGTTGACGAACGAGACGGTGCGCTGCGCGCGTGCCGCCACCGCCAGCCATTCGAGTAATACAGCGAGCCCCGCTGAATCGGCGCGCTGTAACGAACGGCAATCGACCGCGGCCGCACCGCTGCCCGCAGTCAACCAACGACTGCCGGCGAGCAAGGCATCTGCGGCGGTGGCAAACGACAACTCACCACCCAAGCGGGCGTGCGCTGCGTCGATCACCTGAAAATCGACCGTCATAAGCGTCTCACTTCGCCCCGTTGGCCGGCTTACGGGGATTTTTGTGTTGCGCCTCGAGGCGCTCGATCACCGCATCGAGACCCTTTTGGTCGATCTCGGCGCCGAAGTCCTCACGAAAACTTTTGACGTAGCTCACACCTTCGATCACGACGTCCCAAGCTTTCCAGCCTTGCTCGCCTTTGCGGAGCACGTAATTGACCGGAATTTTCTCGCCATTACTACGCTTGACCTCGGTTCGCACCACCGCAGCGGTAGCATCGGCGGGCGTCGGTGTCGGCAAAACTTTGATGCGGTCACCGGTGAACTCCAACAACGCGTCGCCGTAATTACCCATCAGCGAGCCGTAAAACGCGTCGATGAAGCGCTTGCGCTGCTCCGGCGTCGCCGCGCGATAGTGCTTACCGAGCACCAATCGGCCTGCGTAATCCACGTCGAAATGTGGCAACAGAACCCGCTCGACGAGGCTGTATAGACGGTCGGGATTTTTCCGGAAGTCGGCGCGACGCGTATCGAGTTCGGTGATCATCGTGTTGGCAGCAGTCTCGATCAGCTGGTTCGGGCCGCTGGCGTCGACGCGCGGGTCGGGCGTGACCACCGACTGCGCGAACGCCGCGCTACCTGGCAACGCGTAGAGCAGCGCGAAGAGCAAACCTAACAACATTTTCCGGACCATCATTTTTCCTCCGAGCTCGTCGAGCCCTTGCTCGCAAAGTTGGCGAAGAATTTGTTGACCAACGATTCGAGCACGATCGCCGATTGCGTGAACTCGATGCGACCACCGTCCTTCAACGCGACGTCGGAGCCGCCGGCTGCGATCCCGACATACTTGCCACCGAGCAGACCTTGGGTCTGGATGCTGGCGTCGCTGTCTTCCGGAATGCGGTCGAAGCGGCGGTCGATGCGCAGCGTGACTCGGGCGCGAAAATCTTCGGGATCGAAGGCGATCGCCTCGACCCGGCCGACCGTGACACCGGCCATGCTGACCGCCGAGCCGACCTTGAGATCGCCGACGTTGTCGAATTTGGCCGTGATGCGATAACCCTGCTCGCTGCCGATCCGCAGCCCGCTGTTCGGCAGTTGCGTCGTCAAGAAAATCAGTGCCGCGAAACCGAGCGCGACGAACAAGCCGGTCGAAACTTCAAGGTTACGTTGTGGTTTCATCGAATCACCTTCCCAAAAATGCAGCGGTCAGCAGGTAGTCAATCAGCAGCGTCAAAACCGAGGAAACGACGACGGTGCGCGTGGTGGCGAGCCCCACACCCTCGGCGGTGGGTTCGGCGTGAAAGCCTTCGTAGACAGCGACGAGACTGCAGGCGATGCCAAAACAAAAGCTCTTCATCAGACCTTCGGCGACATCGCGAAGTTCCACCGCAGCCTGGGTCTGCGACCAGAAGGCGCCGCGATCGACACCCATGACACCGACGCCGATCAATTGCGCACCGAATAGACCGACGACGTCGAAGATCGCCACCAACAACGGCAAGGCGATCACGCCACCCAAAAATCGCGGCACGACCACCCGACGCACCGGGTCGACGGCCATCATCTCCATCGCCGTCAGTTGGTCGGTCGCGCGCATCAAACCGATTTCTGATGCGAGCGCCGTGCCGGCACGACCGGCGAACAACAGCGCGGTCACGACCGGACCGAGTTCGCGCAACAAACCGAGTGCCGCAGCTACCCCAAGCGCCGATTCCGAACCGAAACGCCGCAACAGATCGTAGCCCTGTAGGCCGAGCACCATACCGACGAACAGACCCGACAGCATGATGATGATGAGCGAGCGAGCGCCGGCGTTATGGATTTGGTGCACGATCGCACGCGGCCGCGCAATCGCCGCCGGACACTGCGCGAGAATGCGACCCAAAAATAACGCGACTCGGCCGACACGTTGCAAGGCATCGCCGATCACGATTCACCCCCTAGCGACCCGCCCCCGATCAATTCTTTGTGATAGTCGTCCGCGGGATAGTGAAACGGCACCGGGCCGTCTGCTTCGCCGGCCATGAATTGCCGAACTTCCGGCGCACTCGCCGCGGCGAGCTCGCGCGGCGAGCCTTCGGCGACGATACGCCCCTCGGCGAGCAGATAGCTGTGATCCGCGATCGTCGCAAGTTCACCGACATCGTGCGAGACGACGATGGTGGTAATGCCGAGCGCGCGATTGATCCGCTGGATCAAGCGCACGATTACGCCCATCGAAATCGGATCGAGACCGACGAACGGCTCGTCGTAGATCAAAAGTTCCGGGTCCATGACGATCGCGCGCGCGAGTGCGACGCGACGCGCCATGCCGCCCGACAACTGCGCCGGCATCAAATCTGCCGCACCGCGCAAACCCACGGCCTGCAACTTGGTGAGCACCAATTGCCGCAATACGCGCTCCGGCAAACGCGCGTGCTCGCGCACTGGGAAGGCGACGTTCTCGAATACCGACAAGTCGGTGAGCAAAGCGCCGTTCTGAAACAGCATGCCCATGCGACGTCGCATCGCATAGCGCGCGGCGCGGTCTTGGGTAGCGAGCTGCTCGCCGAACACTTCGACGTCGCCCCGGTCTGGATCGAGCTGCCCGGTGATCAAGCGCAGCAAGGTGGTCTTGCCGGTGCCGCTCGGACCCATGATGGCGGTGATCGCACCGCGCGCCGCCGCGAGGCTCAGTCCGCGAAAGATCGGTCGGCCGCGCACGGCATAGTCGACGTCGCGCACCACGACCACCGTGGCGCCGTTCGCGTCATCCTCATCTTGCGTTAGGGCCAAGCGTGCTGCTCCGAAAAAGGGCGCGAATTGTAGCAAACCGAGTCAATCGGGACTAAAATGGTCCTCTATGCTGCGGATCAGCAAAATGACCGACTACGCCACGGTGCTGCTGGCCGCGCTCGCCCGTGACGAAGCGGCGCGCCTGAGCGCCGGTGAACTAGCGGCCCGCACGCACATTGCCGCGCCGACGGTCGCCAAAGTGTTGAAGCTTTTGCACCGCGGCGGTCTCGTGCGCTCGACTCGCGGCTTGCACGGCGGCTACACCCTAGCCCGCCCAGCCGCAGCGATATCCGCTGCGGCCATACTCGATGCGCTCGAGGGGCCGGTCGCGGTCACCGACTGCTCGGCCGCCGAAGGCCAGTGCCAAATCGAAACGACTTGTGGCGTCGGTCGCGCGTGGCAGCGCGTCAACCTGGCCATCCGTCGCTCGCTCTACGACGTTAGCCTCGCGCAGCTCGCGGGCCTCGATCCGGGCGCGGTGCGCCTCGGTGCGTTCGAGCGTGAATTGCAGCCGGCGGTCGGCGGTCGCGCGGCCGCGGCACTGCGCCGAGGACTTTTGAGGAACCGAACGTGAGCGACGCACAACTCGACGCGCTGGTCGCGCGCGGCTATCAACACGGTTTCGTCACCGACATCGAGTCGGAGAGCTTGCCGCCGGGTCTAGACGAGAACACGGTGCGTTCGATCTCGCGCATCAAACGCGAGCCGCAGTTTCTCACCGACTGGCGCCTCAAAGCATTTCGCCACTGGCAAACCTTGCGCGAACCGCAGTGGGCGCACGTGCGCCCGTATTCGGTCGATTTCCAGGCACTCTCGTACTACTCCGCGCCGAAAGTCAAAACGGACGGCCCCAAAAGTTTGGACGAGGTCGACCCGAAGCTGCTCGAGACCTACGAGAAACTCGGCGTACCGTTACACGAACGCGCCCGGCTCGCCGGCGTCGCGGTCGATGCGGTGTTCGACAGCGTCTCAGTAGCAACCACCTTCAAAGACCGCCTCGAAAAGGCCGGTGTGATCTTCTGTTCGTTCTCGGATGCGGTGCAAAAACATCCCGAGTTGATCGAACGCTATCTCGGCAGCGTAGTACCGATCAGCGACAACTACTACGCTTGCCTGAACTCGGCGGTGTTCTCCGACGGCTCGTTCGTGTACGTACCGAAGGGCGTGCGTTGCCCGATGGAACTGTCGACGTACTTTCGCATCAACGCCGCGAAAACCGGCCAGTTCGAGCGCACGCTGATCGTTGCCGACGAAGGCAGTCACGTGAGCTACCTCGAGGGCTGCACCGCCCCGATGCGCGACGAAAATCAGTTGCACGCGGCGGTGGTCGAACTCGTGGCCGAGGCGGACGCCACGATCAAATATTCGACGGTACAAAATTGGTATCCCGGCGACGAGAACGGCGTCGGTGGCATCTACAACTTCGTCACCAAGCGCGGCGAATGTCGCGGTCGAAACGCACGCATCTCTTGGACGCAGGTCGAGACCGGCTCGGCGATTACCTGGAAATATCCGAGTTGCGTGTTGCGCGGCGAGAATTCAGTCGGCGAATTTTACTCGGTCGCACTCGCCAACCATTTCCAGCAAGCCGATACCGGCACCAAGATGATCCACATCGGCGCCAACACCCGCAGCACCATCGTGTCGAAGGGTATTTCGGCGGGGCATGGTCAAAACGCCTACCGCGGCCTCGTCAAAATTTTACCCTCCGCGCACGGCGCGCGGAACTTCACCCAATGCGACTCGCTTTTGATGGGTGACCGATGCGGCGCGCACACCTTTCCGTACGTCGAGGTCAAAAATCCGACGGCGACGGTCGAGCATGAAGCCTCCACCTCGCGCATCAGCGAGGATCAACTCTTCTATTGCCTGCAACGCGGCATCGACGAAGAAGACGCGGTCAACATGATCGTCAACGGCTTCTGCAAAAGCGTATTCAAGGAATTGCCGATGGAATTCGCCGTCGAAGCACAAAATCTGCTCGCGGTGAGCCTCGAAGGCGCCGTCGGCTGAGGAACCCGCATGCCTGCTCTGCTCAAAATCGAAAATCTCCATGCGACCGTTGCCGGTAAAAAGGTGCTCGACGGTATCAACCTCGAAGTGCCTGCCGGCGAAGTGCACGCCATCATGGGACCGAACGGCTCGGGCAAAAGCACCCTCTCCTATGTACTAGCCGGTCGCCCGGGCTACGAAGTGGCTGAAGGTCGCGTCACCTTTCGCGACGCCGACCTACTCACGCTCGCCGCCGAAGAACGCGCGCGCGCGGGCGTGTTCCTCGGCTTTCAATACCCGGTCGAAATTCCCGGCGTGAACAACGTCTATCTTTTGAAAGCGGCACTCAACGCCGCGCGCAAGCAACGCGGTTTACCCGAGGTCGATGCGTTCGAGTTTCTGACGCTGGTGCGCGACAAAATGAAACTCATGCAGATGGACGAAGCGTTCCTCTCGCGCGGCGTCAACGAAGGTTTCTCGGGCGGTGAGAAAAAACGCAACGAGATCCTGCAAATGTTGGTGCTTGAGCCCACGCTCGCGCTGCTCGACGAGACCGACTCGGGACTCGACATCGACGCGCTCAAAGTCGTGGCGAACGGCGTCAACACTTTGCGCGACCCTGCGCGCGCGATCGTGCTCGTCACCCACTATCAACGTTTGCTCGATTACGTCGCGCCCGATCGTGTCCACGTGCTCGCGCGCGGCAAGATCGTGCGCAGCGGCGGACCGGAACTCGCCCGCGAACTCGAAGCGCGCGGCTACGATTGGTTGCTCGGCGCAGCCTGACGCACCGAGCTTGAAGCCGATGATCCTGCCCTCGAATCGCGACGAGAACTGGAAGTACGCAGCGCTACGAACGCTCGCGACGACCCGGCTTCAGGCGCCCGACGCCGTGCAAACCGTCGCCGACGAACTGTTGGCCGAACTGCCGCAGCGCATCGCGAACCACGCACGGCTCGTGCTGCAAGATGGTTTCTGGTCGAGCACGCTCTCCGACGCGTTGCCGGCCGGTGTGACGGTCGTACGCGGACCCGCAGCAGCATCGCCGACGGCCGACACCACCGATACCGATCGTCGACTCGCGGCACTCAACGCCCGTGAGGCACGCGAGACCTTACGCATCGAAGTCGCATCGGGTGCGCGTGCCGAAATCGAAATCGTCGTGCTGTGTTCGACGCCGGCGACGGCCGGCATGAGCCATCCGTCGATCCGCATCGAACTCGGTGCAGCCGCGCAGATTTCTTTGCTCGAGCGCCAACTCGGATCGAACGAAGCTTGTGCGGGAAATCTCGCGCTGTCGCTGCATGTGGCACGGGATGCGTCGGCACGGATCACGCGCGTGCAGGCATTCGGCGCGCGTACCCAATGGTTCGAAACGCTCGACTATCGTCTCGAACAAAACGCCTACTGCAAAGTCGTCCACGTCCTGCAAGGCGCCGCCGCCGCCCGCACCACCGCGTTCGTCGCGCATGCCGGTCGCGGCGCACGACTCGATTGGTCGACGGTCGCACTCGGTGAACAACATCAAGTGCAAGATTGCTATGTCCGTGTGCACCACGGCGCCGACGAAGCGAGCACCGTGCAACGCTACCGTGGCATCGTCGCCGACCGCGCGCGACTCGGCTTCAACGGCCACATGCAAGTTGCGGAACGCACCTCGGGTTGCGCGAGCGATCAATCTTTACGTTGTCTGATCGCCGGCGATCAAGCCGAGGCGGACGTCCGACCGCAACTCGAGATCCACACCGATGCCGTGCGCGCCACGCACGGTGCGACGGTCGGCAAACTCGACGCCGATATGAAATTCTATCTCGCCTCGCGCGGCATCGAGCCCGCGGTCGCCGAGGCGCTGCTCAAATGGGCGTTCATCGCCGACGTTTTACAACACATCGAACCGCCCGAACTGCGAATCGACGTCGAACGCAGCGTCGCCGTCCGGCTACCCGGCGCCTTACCTGCTGGAGTTTTTCTATGACCGCGCAGGGTTACGACGTGGCGCGCGTGCGTGCCGACTTTCCAATTCTCGCCACCACCGTGCGCGGCAAACGACTCGCGTTTCTCGACACTGCCGCGTCCTCGCAGCGTCCGCAAGCCGTGATCGACGCGATGGCGCACTACGAACGCACGAGTCATGCCAACGTGCACCGCGGGGTCTACGAACTCAGTCAAAAAGCCACCGACGCCTTCGAAGGCGCACGCGAGCGGATACGGCGATTTTTGAATGCGGCGAGCGTTCGCGAGATCGTCTTCACGCGTGGCACGACCGAATCGATCAATCTGGTGGCCCAGTCTTGGGGCCGACGCCTGGGGCCGGGCGATGAAATTTTGATCACGTGGATGGAACACCACGCGAACATCGTACCGTGGCAGATGCTCTGCGAGCGTACCGGCGCGATGCTGCGTGTCACGCCGATCGATCTGCGCGGCGAACTCGACGTCGCAGCCTTCGAGGCACTGCTCAGTCCGCGCACCAAACTCGTCGCCTTCACCCAAATCTCGAATTCTTTGGGAACGGTGTTACCGGTCGAGCGCCTGCTGGCGGCCGCCAAGCGCGTGGGCGCACTGACGTTGATCGACGGCGCGCAGGCGGTGGCGCATCAGCGCATCGACGTTCGCGCACTCGATTGCGACTTCTACGTCTTCTCGAGTCACAAACTCTACGGTCCGACCGGCCTCGGCGTGCTGTACGCCCGTGAAGCCGTGCTCGCGGACATGCCGCCGTGGCAAGGCGGTGGCGACATGATCCGAACCGTCACGTTCTCGGGCTCGACCTGGACCGAACTGCCGCATCGCTTCGAAGCCGGCACGCCGCATATTTCCGGCGCGGTCGGACTTGCCACCGCGATCGACTATCTCGAAAGCCTCGGCATCGACGCCGTCCACGCGCACGAGCAAAGGCTTTTGGCGCGCGCCACACAAGCCTTGCGCGCCGTACCCGGGCTGCGCATCGTCGGCGAGGCAGCGCACAAGGCAGGGGTGATTTCCTTCGTCCTCGAGGACGTGCACCCGCACGACCTCGGTACGATACTCGACGCCGAAGGCGTCGCCGTGCGCACCGGTCACCACTGCGCGATGCCGGTGATGGACTTCTTCGACGTACCCGCAACCGCGCGGGCCTCCTTCGGTTGCTACTCGGACGACGCCGACATCGACCAGTTGGTGACGGCGCTTGGCCACGCACGCGAGGTGTTCGGCTGATGGATCTCAAAGATTTATATCGCGACGTGATCCTCGATCACAACAAGCGACCCCGTAATTTCGGCAAGCTCGAACCCTGCGACAGTTCGGCCGATGGCAACAACCCGCTTTGTGGCGACCGCTTGACGATCACGCTGCGACTCGACGGCGACCGCATCGACGACATCCGTTTCGAGGGCAAAGGTTGCGCGATTTCGACCGCATCCGCCTCGCTCATGACGGAAGCGGTCAAAGGTCTCGATCGCAGCGCCATTCAAAACCTGCACGCGCAGGTGCATCACACCCTGACCGATCACGGTGGTGCGTTACCGCCCGCCGAACTCGGCAAACTCGCCGCCCTCGCCGGCGTCCGCGAATACCCGGCGCGCGTCAAATGCGCGAGTCTTTGCTGGCACACGCTCGACGCCGCACTCGCCCACGTCGGCGCGCCGGACGCCGCGAGCGCCGCCAGCGTTTCCACCGAGTGACGCGATGCGCAGCCACGAACACGAAGCCTTCGTCATTCAACGCGACGTCAAAGCGGTGATGGTGCCATCGGGCGACGAAATCGAATTGAAGGCCGGCTTGTCGGGCTTCATCACCCAAGCGCTAGGCGGCAGTTTCACGCTCTACGTCGAAGGTAATCTGTATCGACTCGCCGGTGAGCACGCCGATGCGATCGGCAAAGAACTCGTCAAACCACCCGAACTACCGCCCGATGCGACGTTGGAAGACGTGCGACAACTCGCATGGGAACAAATGCGCAGCTGTTACGATCCGGAAATTCCGATCAACATCGTCGAACTCGGGCTCGTCTACAGCTGCGAAGTGAGTGGACGCGAAGGCGCCTGGGACATCGACGTCAAAATGACGCTCACCGCGCCGGGCTGCGGTATGGGCGACGTGCTGGTGCAAGACGTGCGCGAAAAACTCGAAGTAATTCCGACGGTCGGTAAAGTCGAGGTCGAACTGGTGTTCGATCCGCCGTGGTCACAATCGATGATGTCCGAGGCCGCACGCTTGCAGACGGGCATGATGTGAGCGCAGAACTTTGGATCGACGTCGGCGCCGCAACTGACCTAGCAGCACGCGGGCGTTTGCACGGCGAGGTCGACGGCACGTACGTGCTCGTGGTCGTGCACGAAGGCGAATTGCATGCCATCGAAGATCGCTGCAGTCACGACGGCGAAGGCTTCGCGGACGCGCCGCTCGAAGGCGACCCGACGACACCGTGCGGTGTCGTGATCTGCCCGCGACACGGCGCGCGCTTTTGTCTCGCGACCGGCGCCGCCTTGACGCCACCCGCCTACGAATCGATCCGCGTCTTCGCCGTGCGACGTCACAACGATCGTATCGAGGTGCGCAGCGCGTGACACGTTTGACGCTGGTTCGGCACGGGCACGCCGAGCCTGAGTCCGATGCCGGTGATTTCGCGCGCAAATTGGACGCGCGGGGTCTTTCCGAAGCCAGGCAGTGCGGCGAGCGTTTGCACGCCCTGCACTACCGACCAGGTTCGATACTCGCCAGTCCTGCAAAGCGCACCCAACGCACCGCGCTCGAATTGCTGACCGCGCTCGAGCTGCCCGAATCTTCGCTGCAACTCGAGCCACGACTGTATCTGGCCGATCGCCGCAGTCTGCGGGAAATCGTCGCGACCACCGACGCCTCGATTCACCATTTACTGATCGTCGGTCACAATCCCGGTTTGTCGGATTTCGCTGCAGAACTGTGCGACGAGCCGATCGAGGCGCTGGTCACCGGCGCGTTTTGTAGTTTGCAGTTCGACGCGACCGCGTGGCGCGAGGTCGTGCATGCGACCGCGCAGCAGTGGCATCAAGAGTCGCCGAGCGCACGCCGAACGTAATCGCGCGCCACGCGCGTGCGGGGTACCCGCTGCGGCAAAACTTCGGCGAACCATTCGTGCACCGGGCGTTCGAGCGCTACGCCATGCATGAAGTTGTAGGCCGCATTGGCGAGCGCACGACCGAGCGCCGCATGATCGACACCGAGTCCGTCGTCAAAACCGATATCGTTGCGCGCGAATCCCGCGTGCGGTCGCTCGATCAAGCGCACACCATAGGCCGCCGGATCACGACCGACCGGCGAATGTACGGTGCAGGTGTAGCGATGGAAATAACCCGACTGTAAACAACCGGCGGCGAATAATTGACGCACGTACTCGAGCGAGTCGACGGTTTCGGCGATCGTTTGCGTCGGAAAGCCGTACATCAAATAGGCGTGCACCATGATGCCGGCATCGGTGAAGGCACGTGTCACGCGCGCGACCTGCGCGACGGTGACGCCCTTCTTCATCAACGCCAACAAACGATCGGAGGCGACCTCGAGGCCGCCCGAGACCGCGATGCAGCCGCTCTCGGCGAGCAAGGTGCAAAGCTCGGGCGTATAGGTCTTCTCGAAACGGATGTTGCCCCACCACGAGATTTGCGTGCGGCGGCGAATTAATTCCTGCGCCGCCGCCTTCAACGCTTTGGGTGGCGCCGCTTCGTCGACGAAGTGAAAGCCGGATTCGCCGGTCTCGGCACGCAACGCTTCGATGCGATCGACGAGCAGCGTGGCCGAGGCCGCCTCGTAGCGCGAGATGTAGTCGAGACTGACGTCGCAGAAGCTGCATTTTTTCCAATAGCAGCCGTGCGCCACGGTGAGCTTGTTCCACCGACCGTCCGACCACAGTCGATGCATGGGGTTGAGTAGATCGAGCAAAGATAGATAACGATCGCGCGGCAAACCGTCCCAGGTGGGCGTACCGGTTTGCGCAAACGGCACGTCGGGCTCGGCGCAATCGACGTAACGCACCACCCCACCCACCCGATGGAACGTTCGCACCAATCGCTCGACCGGACGCTCACCGCGCAAGTGCGCGAGCAGCGCGAGCAGCGGTCGCTCACCGTCGTCTAACGTGACGTAGTCGACATGATCGAACACGCGCGGCTCACTGAGCGAGCGCAATTCCGTGTTCACGTAACCACCACCGAGCACCACCACGGTCGAGGGCGAGCAGCGTTTGACGGTTTGCGCGATGCGTAGGGCACCGTACACGCTGCCCGGAAACGGTACGGACAACAACACGACGTCGGGCACGAGCTTCGCGAGCGTCGCCTCGGTCGTGACACGTAGCAATCGATCGACCAAAGTTTCGGGAGCGGCGAGCGCGGCGGCGAGCGGCTCGAAATCAGGCGCGCTCGCGGCGAGCGTCTCGGCGTAACGCACGAACTCGAAACGCGGATCGGCCGCATCGCGAATCACGTCGGCGAGATCGTTCAAATAGAGCGTCGCCAAGTGCCGCGCCCGATCCTGCGTGCCAAGTGCACCGAACGCCCAGCCGAGCGGATCGCGATCGTCTTCGCCCGACTCGAATCGTTCGAGCGCCGCGAAACGCGGGCCCTCGGGCAGCATGCTTCGCGAGGCGATGCGATGCGCGAGCGTCGGATCGCGACCACGCAAAAACTCCATCGCCGAGTCGATGACCGCAAGGTGCCGCGACAAGTTTTGCAAAAAAGAACGTACGGCTGGCGTTCGCCGCCGACTCGGCATGGCGCGTGCTTCGACGGCGAGTGCTTCGAGACCCACTCGCGACATCAAAGCGTGCACGAGCTCGATCGCAAGATCCCGTTGCACGGCATCGACCCCGCGCGAGCGCAGGAAACCGGTCAGGTAGGCGCTCGAGGGGTATGGCGTGTTCAGTTGCGTCATCGGCGGAATCAATGCCAACACGCGTTGACCGTTCCGCCCGACGCTCGCCACGGGTCGCTTCACTCGGCGGCTTGCGCCTTCAATCGAGCCGTCTCGTCCGCACCGAGATAACTTTTGATGAGATGCCGCGCCACGTACAACAGCGGAATCATCGCGAACGCAGCGCCCATTTTGTAGATGTAGTTCACGGTGCCGACCGCGAGAAACTGCGACATCGACCACTTTTGCGGACCGAGCACGAAGGCGATGTAGAGCACGACGAAACTATCGAGGATCTGCGAGACGGCGGTCGAGCCGGTCGCGCGCAACCAAACGTGGTCGTCGCCGGTGACCCGGCGAATGCGATGAAACACCACGACGTCGACGAGTTGCCCGACCAGAAACGCGACGATCGAGCCGGCGATGGTCCACAGGCCCTGCCCGAAGATTTGCGCGTAGGCGCCTTGGATGTCGGCCACGCCGAGATTGCGGTTCGCCTCGACCCAAAAACCCGCGGGCGCCAAGGAAATCGACGCGTAGGCGGCGAGGAATGCATAGGCGATGAACACCACCGCCACCCAAGAAATCAGCCGCACACCCCGTTCGCCGAAATATTCGTTGATGACGTCGGTCATCACGAACACGAACGGCCACAACAACACGCCAGCGGTGAAGTTGAGGTTTCCCGAAACGCCGAGTAACGACCATTCGTAGGGCGCGACCCCTAATGTCGCCTCAAGAGAGAATATTTTGACGCCGACGAATTCGGCGATCAGCGCGTTGGTCAGGAAAAACCCCGCCAAGACGATGAACAGTCGATTGGCTTTGACGTCGGTGGTGCGCATCGGACGCGGCTCAGCGCACGCTACAGAAACAGTGCGCGTACAAACGACCGGGCACGGCCGCGCGGTTCAAGCGCAGCACCTCGCGCTCCAGCGGTCCGAAGTCGCGGCGCGCGAGCTGCACGGTTTGCAGCAACTGCGGATCGGCGCTACCGCCGTAGCGCAGCACGATGGCCGCGGTCCGGGTCTTAAACGATTGCGCGATCTCTTGTGCCCAGGACAGTTCCGGCTCGCGATAGCGAACGGAATATTTACCTTCGGCGAGCTTGGCACGCTTGGCCGCCGCCTCGACGGCCTGTTGCAGCGAACCTAAGTGATCGACCAGGCCGATGCGCAGCGCATCGCGCCCCGCCCACACTCTACCCTGTGCGATCGCGTGCACTTCATCGCGGGTTTTGTTGCGACCCTTGCTCACGCGCGCCAAAAATTCGTCGTAGCCGTGCTCGATCACCGACTGCAGCAACGTCGCCATCGCCGGGTTGACGGGTCGATCGAGCCGAACGCCCGACAGCGGCGTCGTACCGACACCGTCGGTGCTCACGCCGATCTTGTCGATCGCCCGATTGAACGTGGGAAACAAGCCGAAAATTCCGATCGAACCGGTGATGGTCGCCGGGCTCGCCCAAATTTCATCGGCAGGTGCGGAGATGTAATAACCGCCCGAGGCGGCGAGATCGCCCATCGAGACCACGAGTGGTCGCTTGGTTTCTTTGTAGGCCAGCAGCTCCCGATAGATTTCTTCGGATGCGAGCACGCTGCCGCCCGGGCTGTCGATACGCAGCACCAACGCTTTGACGTCGTCGTCGAGTCGGGCCTTGCGGATGGTTTCCGACATCGACTTACCGCCGATGGTGCCCGCTTTACCCTCGCCGTCGACGATCTCACCCGCCGCGACGATGATCGCGACTTGCGGACCGTCGGTCTTCTTGAGTTTCTTCTCGGCGTGTGCGACGCGCAGGTAATCTTTGAGATCGACGTCGGCGAACGAGTCGCCGTCGTCGTTCGCACCGACGAGCTTGATCATGCGCTGCTCGACGTCGGGATACGACGTCAACGCGGTGACGAGCTTGGCATCAAGGGCGACCTTGCTGGCATCACCCTTAGCCGCTTGTACCCGCGCCGAGAGCGTGGCCACGTAGCTCGAAAACGCTTCCGGCGTGAGCTTGCGCGCCGTCGCGACGGATTTGACGTACGTGTCCCAGAGCGCGTTGACGAATACCTGACTCTCTTCGCGATCCTCCGCCGACATGTCGTTGCGGATGAAGGGCTCGACCGCACTCTTGTAGACACCGACGCGATAGACGTTGACGTCCACGCCGAGCTTATCGAGCGCGGCTTTGTAATAACGGCGATACCGGTCGTAACCCTCGAAGGCGACCAAGCCCATCGGGTCGAGGTGGATTTCGTCCGCATGCGCGGCGAGAAAATAGGTGTCGCGCTCGTAAGCTTCGCCGAACGCCACGACCTTTTTGCCCGAACGACGAAAATCGTCGATCGCGCGCGCGAATTCGTCGAGCGTCGGCTGTCCGGCGCCGCTCGTGTAGCGCAGGTCGAGCAGCACCGCAGCGATTCGGGCATCGTCTTTGGCGACGTGTAACGCCTCGACGAGGTCGCGCAGCAGCGTCTCGTTCGAGCCGTCGCCGCGCGCCTCGGCGATCGCCAACTCGATCGGATCACCGGAGCGCTGTTCGACGATCTCGCCCTCGGGTGCGAGCACCAGTGCCGCTTTCTTCGGTATCTTAGGGATCGAGCCGCTCAGACCACCGATGATGAAGCCGAAGATCAACAACAAGAACAGCAGATGCAGCGTCTTGCGCAGACCGTCGAGACCCTTCCAGACGTAACCGAAGAACTTGCGCACGTCGTCTCCCTCGCCGTCAGCGACGGCCCTCGTAGGAAATTCGATAGATCACACCGGCTAGATCGTCCGACACCAACAGCGACCCGTCGGGCAGTTGCAGCAGATCGACCGGCCGACCCACGACTTTGCCATCGGGTCGCAACCAGCCACTCACGAAATCATCGTAGCCGACCACGCGCTCGCCGTCGAAACGCAGTTGCGCGAGGCGGTAACCGACTTTGCTGCTGCGATTCCAGGAGCCGTGCTCAGCGAACAACAGCCGACCGCGCCACTCGCGCGGGAACTGCCGACCGTCGTAGAAACCGAGACCGAGCGGTGCGACGTGCGCCCCAAGTCGCTGCACGGGAGCGACCGTATCCTCGCAGCGTCCGAGCTTGCCGAATTCCGGATCGACGACATCACCGGCGTGACAGAACGGAAAACCGTAATGCGCACCGACCTTGCGCACGCGATTGATCTCGCAGGGTGGCAAATCGTCACCCAACATGTCGCGGCCGTTGTCGCTGAACCAAAGTTCGCGCGTGCGCGGATGCCAGGCGAGCCCGACTGAGTTACGCACCCCGTGCGCGACGATTTCACGACCGCTGCCATCGGCATTCATGCGCACGATCTGCGCGTAGCCCTCGGAATCTTTGTCGCAGACGTTGCAGGGCGCGCCCAGCGTGACGTACAACTTTTGATCGGGGCCGAAGGCGATGTAACGCCAGCCGTGCCAACGATCGGCAGTCAATTTTGCGATCTGCACTGGTGCGGGCGGCGCGTCGTGGCGCGCATCGATGTCGTCGTAACGGGAAATTTTGTCGTTCTCGGCGACATAGAGCGAGCCGTGCGCGAGCGCGACACCGTTCGGAACGTTGAGGCCTTGCGCGATCACCCGCACGTCGCGACGACCGTCACGATCGCGGACGGCGTACACCTTGCCGGCGGTACGGGTGCCGACGTAGATCGTGCCCGACTCGCTACGCGCCAACGAGCGCGCGTTATCGACGCCGTCGGCCCAAACTTCGATGCGAAAACCCGGCGGCAGCCGCAGCTGCGCCAGATCGGGAGCCGCCGCCCGCGCGAGCGTGGCGGCGAGCAATGCCGTAGCCGCGATCGCGGCGCAAAGAATGCGTCGCGTGTCGCGGCGCAGGATCAAACTTTTTCTTCGATGCGGGCAGCCTTGCCCGACAGATCGCGCAGATAGTAGAGCTTGGCGCGACGCACGCTGCCGCGACGCTTGATGGTCACGTCGGCGATGCTCGGGCTGTGGCTTTGGAAGGTGCGCTCGACGCCTTCGCCGTGCGACATCTTGCGCACGGTGAACGAAGAGTTGAAGCCGCGATTGCTCTTGGCGATCACGACGCCTTCGTAGGCCTGCACACGCTCGCGATCGCCTTCGACGACCTTCACGTTGACGACGACGGTGTCACCCGGCTTGAAATCCGGCAGTTCCCGCGTCATGCGGCTTTTTTCGAGTTCGGCGATCCAGTTAGCCATTTTTTTTCACCTCTCGCTCGGCGAGATATTCCTGCAACAACCGGCTCTCTTCCAAAGAGAGCGCACATTCCGCAACCAAATCGGGCCGTCGTTCGAACGTGCGTCCGATCGACTCCCGCAGACGCCAGCGCCGAATCGCTGCATGGTTACCACCTTGCAGCACTTCGGGCACCGCTCGCCCGTCCCACTCGAGCGGCCGCGTGTAATGCGGCCAATCGAGTCGCGCGGTGGAGAACGACTCTTCTTCGCTCGAACGCTCGTCGCCGAGCGCACCGGGCAAAAGTCTCACCACCGCATCGATGATCGCCAACGCCGCGAATTCACCGCCGGAGAGGATGAAGTCCCCGAGCGACACTTCGCGGTCGATGCGCGCATCGATCACTCGCTGGTCGAGCCCTTCGTAGCGACTCGCCACCAACACCAAACCCGGCAGGCTCGCGAACTCGCGCGCCATGCGTTGATCGAATCGCTCGCCCTGCGCGGACAAATGGATCCGCGGAACGCCGGCCGGCATCGCTGCCTGCGCCGCGTCGATCGCCGCAGCCCAAGGCGCTGGCGTACCGACCATTCCCGGACCACCGCCGTATGGGCGGTCGTCCACCGTGCGATGCGTATCCGTGGCGAATTGCCGCGGATCGACGCATTCGATCCGTGCGAGGTCGCGCGTCAGCGCCCGACCCAACACGCCGTGCTCGCTCGCGCCCCGCACCAACTCGGGGAACAAGGTCACCAAGGCGACCCGCAGCGTCACGTCAAAAATCCGCGGGCCAATCGACGCGGATGCAGCGTGCATCGCGGTCGATGGAGTGCAGGTGCTGCGGGGTTACCGGCAACCAGCGCTCCTTGTCGCCCTTCACGACCATCACCGCATTCGCCGGCAGGTCGAGAAATGCCTCGAGGACACCGAAATCGACGCCCTCTGCGTTGTACACCCGAAAACCCAGCAGGTCTTCGCGGTAATGCTCGCCGGCTTCGACCGGCGGCAACTCCTCGCGCGGCACCTCGATGCGCCAGCCCACTCGGGCCTCGGCCGCTTCGCGTGTCGCGCTGCCGTCGAGTCGCACTTCGAGTCCCTTCGGACTCAGGCGGGATTCGGCGGGTCTCGAGGCGACTCGTTGGCCCTGCGGGCCGACGAGATGCCAAGTGGGATAGTCGAGCAGTGCTTGCGGGGGGTCGGTCCAGGATTCGACGTGCGACCAACCCTGCAAGCCCTTGGGCCGCCCCAAGCGACCCAATTCCACCCACCGCTCACCGCCCATCGGGCCGACCGCGGAAGGTGGACGGCCCTCAGGCCGCAGCCAGTTTGCGATAGTCGGCGACCAGCGAACGCACGCGGTCGGACTGTTTGGCGCCCTTACTCACCCAGTATTCGATGCGGTCGAGATCGAGCTTCAGCTTCGGCTCGCTCTTGCGCGCTACGGGGTTGAAAAAGCCCACGTTTTCTAGGCTCAAACCGCCCTGCCGCTTGCGGCTGTCGGTCACCACGACGTGATAGAACGGCGAGTTCTTGGCGCCGCGGCGGGTCAGACGAATCGTCACCATAATTGCAGTTCGCTCTCGGTCACAAGGTCATCGCCCCGGGCACTAGCCTAGGGGGCCGAAAAAGAGCGCGGAGTCTACAGAAATCAGTGACTTGATGGAAGCGGGGCACTCAAGCCAGACCCGGCGGGCCGCCCCGCCCCCGAAACGCCCCGAGCATGCGCTGCAGCTTGCCGCCTTTCATGGACTTCATCATCCGCTGCATTTCCGCGAACTGCTTGAGCAAGCGATTCACGTCCTGCACTTGGGTGCCGGAGCCGGCCGCGATGCGGCGACGGCGTGAGCCGTCGATCAGGTCGGGTTTGCGACGTTCGCGGTGCGTCATCGAGTTGATGATCGCGATCTGGCGGCGCACCTGTTGATCGCCCTGATCGGTGATCGGCGCGCCTTTGGTCAGATGCGCCGGCAGTTTGTCGACCAGCGCGCCGAGCCCACCCATCTTTTGCAATTGCTCGAGCTGACCTTTGAGGTCGTAGAAATCGAACTTTTGGCCGGAAACCACTTTACGCGCGAGGCGCTCGGCCTCCACCGCGTCGACCTTGCCTTGCACTTGCTCGACGAGTGCGACCACATCGCCCATGCCGAGGATGCGACCCGCCACGCGTTCGGGATCGAAGGGCTGCAGCGCATCGACTTTCTCGCCGACACCCATGAACACGATCGGCTTGCCGGTGACTTCGCGCACCGACAGCGCCGCACCACCGCGCGCATCGCCATCGGCTTTGGTGAGGATGACGCCGGTGAGTTCGAGCGCCGCGCCGAACGAACGCGCGGCGTTCAACGCATCTTGACCGGCCATCGCGTCGACCACAAACAAGCGTTCGTGCGCACCGACCGCCGCGTCGATCGCGCGCGCTTCGTCCATCAATTCTGCATCGGCGTGCATACGCCCGGCGGTGTCGACGATCAACACGTCGAACACGCCGTTGCGGGCCGCCTCGAGCGCGGCACGCGCGATCGCGAGCGGATCGTCGTCGCTGCTCGCCGGATGGAACTGTGCACCGACCTGTGCCGCGAGTCGTTCGAGCTGTAGGATCGCCGCCGGCCGTCGCACGTCGGTGCTGACGAGTAACACGCGTTTTCTTTGGGACTCGATCAGCCAACGCGCGAGCTTGGCCGCGGTGGTGGTCTTACCCGCACCTTGCAAACCTGCGAGTAACACCACGTAGGGCGGTTGCGCGCGCAACTCGAATCCGGCGCGTGCGCCACCGAGCAACTCGACCATCTCGCGATGCAAGATCGAGACGAACACTTGGCCAGGCGTGAGACTGGTCGCGACGTCGGCGCCCTGCGCTTTGACCCGCACGGCATCGACGAATCGTTTGACGACCGGCAGCGCGACGTCGGCCTCGAGCATGGCCATGCGGACTTCGCGCAGCGTCTCGGCGATGTTGTCGTCGCTGATCCGCCCTTTGCCGCGCAGGTTCTGCACGGTTTTGGCGAGCCGCTGTCCCAGTTGATCGAACATGCGGAGAGTATAAACCGCAGGTCGGTCACTCGCCCGTCATTCAAGGGACGGTGTGCTATGAATGCCGCTGGAGTCCCGCGTGCAAGAATTCACCACCCCCGCCCTGCTTTGGTTGTTGCTGCTGACGCTCGCCGTGACCGCGTTCTCGTCCGGCACCGAAGTCGCAATGCTGTCGGCGAATCGTTATCGCGTGCGCTCCCGCGCCGCGGCGGGCGATCGACGCGCCCGCATGCTCGATCGGCTGCTCGGCAAACCCGACGATTGGTTGGGCGCCAATCTCATCGTGCTCACGCTGTCGAGCGCCGGCGCGACCACCATCGCCACCATTCTCGCGGTGCGCACCGGCCACGAGTACGCGCTATTGCTACCGACCTTGATCGTGCCGACGGTGATGCTGATCTTCTGCGAGCTCGCACCAAAGATTTTCGCAGCCGTGCATGCCGACGGTGTCGCGCTCGCCGCCGCACCGCTCTATCGCGCCTTAGTGTTTTTGTCGCGGCCGGGCGTCGCGCTAGCGAATTGGGCGGCCTACGGCTTGCTGCGCGTGTTCGGCGTGGTCGCAGGCGGCGATCGCGGCGATCAAGCCTTGTCCCCCGAAGAATTACGGATGGTGGTGAGCGAATCGGGGCCGATGGTGCCGCAGCGCCACCGTCAAATGTTGCTTTCGATCCTTGATCTCGAGCGTATCACCGTCGACGACATCATGATCCCGCGGCAAGAGATCGCCGGGATCGATCTCGCAGACGACTGGGAGCGCATCCTCGAGCAACTGCGACAGACGCCGCACACGCGGCTGCCCGTCTACGAAGGTGACATCGACGCGATGATCGGCTTGTTGCACATGAAGCGTGTCGCACAGGAACTCGCGCGGGGCGCGCTCGATCGTCATCGGTTGCGCGAAATCGCCGCACAACGCGAACCGTATTTCGTGCCCGAGGGCACATCGCTCACGGTGCAACTCGCCAACTTTCAACGGGCGCGACGACGTTTCGCGTTCGTGGTCGACGAATACGGCGACATTCAAGGGCTGGTCACACTGGAGGACATCCTCGAGGAGATCGTCGGTGAGTTCACCAACGACCCGGCGACCGTGTCGCACAAAGATATCCATCGCGAAGCATCGGGCGCACACATCGTCAACGCGAGCGCGACCATCCGTATGTTGAATCGCGCCTTGGGCTGGCAGTTGCCCATCGACGGACCCAAAACACTCAACGGCTTGCTGCTCGAGCGCCTGGAGACGATTCCCGAAGCGGGCGCAACGCTGCGTATCGAGACGCTCGAGTTCGAAGTGCTGCAGATCGCCGACAACGCGATCCGTACCGTGCGGGTGCGACCGCGCGCGAACGGTGAAGCGAATTCGCACCATGATGGAACCGATGGCAGCACGGGGAGCAACGACGCTCGTTAGACTGCCACGGTGATGCAGTTCGCAGCACCGCCCTTCCGAATCCGCTGTGCGAGCCTGAGCGATGTCGGCCGAGTCCGCACTCGCAACGAGGACCGCTGCACCTGCGATCCCGCGCTGCGTTTGCTGGCCGTCGCCGACGGCATGGGCGGTCACGCGGCCGGCGACGTCGCCAGCACGCTCGCGATCGAATCTTTGACGACCGCGCTACAAACGTCGCGACCCGAGATCGCGGCGGACGCCAGTGCGCGCTTGCGTGCCGCAGTATCGGCCGCGAACGCGGCGATTTTAGAAGCCGCCTCCGCAGCTCGCAGCGGCATGGGCACCACCATCGTCGCAGCGCTCTTCGATGCCGCCTCGCTGATCGTCGCTCACGTCGGCGATTCGCGCCTCTACCGCCTGCGCGCCGGGGTGCTCGAATCTTTGACGCGCGATCACTCTTGGGTGCAGAACATGATCGATCTCGGCTTCTATTCGGAACGGCGCGCGCGGCTGTCGCCGCGGCGTAATCAACTATTGCGCGCGCTCGGCGTCAGCGCCGATCTCGACGTCGAACTGAACACCCACACGCTGCAAGCCGGCGATCGCTACCTACTCTGCTCGGACGGCTTGAACGGCATGCTCGACGAAGTACACATTGCCATGCTGCTCGGCGCAGCGGGTCCGCCCGAGGAGCGCGCCCGTTGGCTCGTCGATGCCGCGAACGACAACGGTGGTCGCGACAACGTCACCGTCGCGATCGCCGACGTGACGCGCGCCGAGCCTGGCTAACGCTCGATGACCGGTACGCGTGGCGCGAGACCGCACAACACTTCGTAGGCGATCGTTCCGGCGGCCGTGGCAATGTCGTCTACGGGAATTTCTTTACCCCAGAACTGCACGGCAGAGCCCACGCGTACGTCGCTAAGATCGGTGACGTCAACGGCAATCATGTCCATCGACACTCGCCCGGCGAGCGGCGCACGACACCCGGCGATCGAAATCGGCGTGCCGCTCGGCAAATGCCGCGGCACACCGTCACCATAACCGCCGGCGACGATCGCGATACGCGAGTCGCGTGCGGCGCGCCACGTGCCACCGTAACCGACCGTTTCACCGCGTGGCACCGCGCGCAACGCGATGACCTCCGACTCTAGCGACATCACCGGCGCGAGCCCGAAGTCGACTGCCGCACGCGCGCTCGACGGCGAGCCCCCGTACAGCGAGATACCTGGGCGCAACCAACCACGCCGGGCGGCCGGCCAAATGAACGCACCCGCCGAATTGGCGATGCTGTGTGCGGGCGCAGTCGCGGACGCGCTTGCGCCAAATTCTTTGATGACGGAGTCGAAACGCGCGAGTTGTTCGCCGGTCATCGCGCAGTCGGGTTCGTCGGCACGCGCGAGGTGCGTCATCACCCGCAACTCGGCGAGTGGTGTGTGCAGCGTCGCCAGTTGCGCGCGCACCGCGGCAACCGCCTCGGGTCGAAACCCCAGCCGATTCATGCCCGTGTCGACCTTCAGCCAGGCGATGAAACGATGCGCGCCCCGATACTCGGCGAGCCACGCCAGTTGCGACGGGTCGTGCAGCACGATTTGCAACGCATGCTGCGCCGCGCGCGCAAGCTCGGCGGCTGACACCACGCCTTCGAGCAACAGGATCGGTCGATGGATGCCGGCCGCGCGCAACTGCAGCGCTTCGTCGAGTCGCGCGACTGCGTAGGCATCGACCGCGACGGTTTCGAGCGCGGCGGCGACCCGCAACGCCCCGTGGCCGTAAGCGTTCGCTTTGATCACGGCCATCACGGGCGAACTCGGCGACAACGCCCGCACGCACCGCAGATTCGCGCGCAAAGCCTCGAGGTCGATGACGGCGCGAATCGGACTCATCGCCTCAGCCCCTCACCGCCTCAACGCAGCACGCCCTCGGCGTACGACTCGGGCATGTAGTTGGTGAAACGCGAATATTGACCTTGGAAGGTCAATAAAAAGGTTCCGGTCTCGCCGTTGCGATGTTTAGCGAGGTCGATCTCCGCGATGCCTTTCTTGGTGGTGTTCTTGTCGTACACCTCTTCGCGGTAGATCAACAGGATCATATCGGCGTCCTGCTCGATCGCGCCCGATTCACGCAGATCCGACATCACCGGTTTTTTGTCGACCCGCTGCTCGACGCCGCGATTGAGCTGTGAGAGCGCGATCACCGGCACCTTCAATTCTTTGGCGAGCGCTTTCAGGCCGCGCGAGATCTCCGCGATCTCGGTCGCACGGTTTTCCTGCGTTCCCGGCACCTGCATCAACTGCAGGTAGTCGACCACCACGAGCCCGAGACCGTGCTCGCGACTCACGCGACGCGCGCGCGCACGCAGCTCGGTCGGCGTGAGTCCGGGCGTCTCGTCGATAAAAATTTTCGCCTCGGCCAATTGCCCGGCGGCACCCGTGATGCGCGGCCAATCGTCGTCGGAAATTTTGCCGCTGCGGATGTGACTTAGGCTGACGCGCCCGATCGACGAGAGCATGCGGGTCATCAATTGTTCGGCGGGCATTTCCATCGAGAAAATCGCCACCGATGCTTTCACGTCGCCTTTGAGCGCAGCGAACTCGGCCATGTTGACCGCAAAAGTTGTCTTACCCATCGACGGTCGTCCGGCGACGACCACGAGGTCGCCCGCCCGCAAACCGCCGGTCTTGCGATCGAATTCGTCGAAACCGCTCGGCAAACCACGCATGCCGTCCGGGTTGTTGTGCCACTCGTCGATCTTGTCGATGAGATCGGGCATGAGCGTGCTGACCGACACCGCGCCCTCGGTGCGCCCGCGCGCACCTTGCTCGGCGATTGCGAACACCCGCCCTTCGGCGGAATCGACGAGCTCACGAGCCGTCTCGCCTTCGTTGTTGAAGACCGATGCGGCGATCTCGGTGCCCGCTACCAAAAGTTGGCGCAGTAACGATCGCTCGCGCACGATGTCGGCATAGGCGCGTACGTTCGCCGCAGTCGGCGTATCGCGGGCGAGCGTCGCGAGATAGGCAAGACCGCCGGCGGCTGCGAGCTGCCCACTGCGGTCGAGATGCTCGCTGACGGTGACGGCATCACAGGGCTGCCCCTGTGCGGCCAACTGGCCGATAGCGTCGTAGATGGTGCGATGGTCGGGACGATAGAAGTCGTCGCCGCGCAGCACGTCGGCGACACGGTCCCAAGCGGTGGCATCGAGGAGCAGCCCGCCCAACACGGACTGCTCCGCCTCGATGGAGTGCGGCGGCGTGCGAACTTCTCCGCCGCGAGCGCTCACCGGTGGATCACTCCTCGGCGACGATGGTCACCGGCAACTGCACGTCGACATCGGTGTGCAGGTGCAGGACGACTTGATGATCGCCGACGGTGCGGATCGGGCCGTTCGGCAACCGCACTTCCGAACGCGCGACCTTGTGGCCTTGGGCGCTGCAGGCGTCGGCGATGTCGGTGGTACCGATCGAGCCGAACAACTTGCCTTCGCTACCGGCCTTGGCGGTGATCGAAAGTTTGAATTCCTTCAGCGCCGCGGCGCGCGCCTCGGCACCGGCGAGTTGCTCGCGAGCGAGTTTCTCGAGTTCGGCACGACGCGCTTCGAACTTGGCGACGTTGGCGGGCGTGGCGAGCGTCGCCTTACCCTGCGGCAACAAGAAATTGCGGCCATAACCCGACTTCACGTCGACGCGATCGCCGATGTCACCGAGGTTCGCGACCTTGGTCAAAAGAATGACGTCCATGATCTAACCTCCCGACTCAGTGCTGATCGGTGTACGGCAACAACGCGAGATAGCGTGCGCGACGTACGGCCTGCGCGAGTTGGCGCTGATAGAACGAACGCGTGCCGGTGATGCGGCTCGGCACGATCTTGCCGGTCTCGGTGATGTAACCTTTGAGCGTCGCGAGATCTTTGTAGTCGATCTGCTTCACGTCTTCCGCGGTGAAGCGGCAAAACTTCTTACGACGCGTGAAACGGCCTGCGCCGCCTTGCTTACCATCTTTCATGTCGTTTGCTCCGCTCTACTGCTTCAAGCGTTATCGAGACCGAGATCGTCGTCACCGAGGTCGTCGCGACGACGACGCGGGCGATCGACACCTTCGGCGGACTCGTCTTCGGCGGCCCGCGCCATCGGCGAGGGCTCGGTGACGGCACCGTCCATCTTCACGACGAGGTGCCGCAGCACGGCATCGCTGAAACGGAACGCGCCGGTGAGCTCGCCCAAAGTTTTTTGGTCGGTCTCGACGTTCAGCAAAATGTAGTGAGCCTTGTGAACCTTGGAGATCGGGAACGCGAGTTGACGACGACCCCAATCTTCGACGCGATGCACTTGGCCGCCACCTTGGGCGATCATGCCTTTGTAGCGTTCGAGCATCGCAGGAACCTGCTCGCTCTGATCCGGATGGACCAGAAATACGATTTCATAATGCCTCATGTGATCTCCTTATGGCTGTGAGCCGCCCGGCGAAGCGAACCGGTGCGGCAAGGGATGCCCGAAAAATCGGGCCGCGAACTATAGCCAAACGCCCCCAGCGGGGCAAGACACATTCAAAATCAGCGAGTTAGGCGCTGCCGCACGGCCTCATAGAGCAACATTCCGGCGGCGACCGAGACGTTCAGACTCTCGACCGCGCCCTGCGCGGGCAGCGAGACGATGAAATCGCAGTGGCTACGCGTGAGTTGCCGCAAGCCCGAGCCTTCGGCGCCCAGCACCAGCACCACCGGACCGTGGAGCTCGACCTGATCGGCACGCTGCGCCGCGCCCGCATCGGCACCGACCACCCACAACCCCGCCTCCTTCAAATCGCGCAAACAGCGCGCGAGATTAGTCACCACCACGAGCGGTGTGGTTTCCGCCGCACCGGCGGCCACTTTGCGTACGGTCGCGTTCATCTGCGCCGCACGATCTTTGGGGATGATGACCGCCAGCGCGCCGCAGGCATCCGCACTGCGCAAACAGGCGCCGAGATTGTGCGGATCTTGCACGCCGTCGAGTGCGAGCAAGAGCGGCGGCGAGCCCGAGGCACGCGCGGCGAGCGCCGCCAACAAACGATCTTCGCTCCACGGCGCTTGCGGACGAATTTCCGCCACCACGCCTTGATGTACCGCACCGCTCGCAAGGCGCTCGAGACGTTGCGCATCGACGCGTTCGAGCGGAATGCGGGCGGCATTCGCCGCCTCCACCAGCATCGCGATGCGTGCATCGTCGCGACCGCGCACGAGCTCGATGCGCAGCACACGCGCGGGATCACGCTCGATCAAGGCACGCACCGCATGCAATCCGTGGACAAAGTTTTGATCGCTCATCGACGCATCCTGCCGCGACGTGACGCCGGTGGCTCGACCGCCGCATCGAGCTCGAGATCAACTAGTCCCTCGACCGGATTCGCGTTGGTGACGATGACGCGCACGGCCGCGCCGATACCGAGTCGTAACTTGCGTCGCGCGGCGAACCACGCCTGGCCGTTCGGCTCCATCACGTATTCGTCGTCTGCTAGCGCATCGAGTCGCAGCAGCCCGTCGACACCAATGCCACGCAGCTGCACGAAGCAGCCATACTCGACCACCGTCGTGATCAAACCGTCGAAAGTTTGTCCGAGTCGCTCGCGCAGATAGCTGCACTTCAAGAACGTGTCGACGTAGCGATCGGATTCGTCGGCGCGCTTCTCGAGCCGCGAGAGATCTTGCCCGAGCGGCGTTAACGCCCCGCCCTCGTGCCGCACCCCTGCCGGGTCGCGTGCGTCGAGCGTCGCTTTGATCGCACGATGCACGACCAGATCCGGGTAGCGACGAATCGGCGACGTGAAGTGCGCATACTCGCCGAGCGCGAGTCCGAAATGTCCGATGTTGACGGGTTGGTAGAGCGCCTGCTGCATCGAACGCACGACCAAAGATTCGATGAAGGCACGATCGGCGTTACGCCCCAAGCGCTCGGTGATGCGGCGCAGATCGCGCGGCTCGATTTCCTCGGGCAACGCTGCGTCGATCCCGAGTGCGGCGAGTTGGGCGACCAACTGGTCGAGTTTCTTCTCTTCGGGCACGCCGTGTACACGATAGAGCCCGCCGGCTTTCGCGCCTTTCAATTGCCGCGCGGCTGCGACGTTGGCGAGGATCATGCACTCCTCGATCAGTTTGTGCGCATCGTTGCGCAGCAGCGTGCCGATGCCCCGCACACGCCCGTCGGCATCGAAATCATAGTGCGGCTCCATGCTCTCGAAATCGAGTGCGCCGCGGCGCCGGCGCGCATCAAGCAACACACGATAAAGGTCGACGAGCGGCAAAAGTTTCGGCAGCAAATCCCCGACCCGCTTGCGCGCTTCGGGTCGCCCTTCAAAGAGCGCCTGGTACGCAAGATCGTAGGTCAGGCGCATGTGACTGCGCATCACGGCGGTGTGAAACTTGTGTTCGAGTAAGTTACCGCGCTTACCGACGATCATGTCGGCCACGAAACACAGCCGATCGACCTCGGGCTCTAGCGAACACAGATGATCGGACAAGGCGGTCGGCAACATCGGCAAAACGCGATTCGGAAAATAGACGGACGTGCCGCGCTCGCGCGCATCGGCGTCGAGGCCAGTGCCGGGCCGCACGTAGTGACTGACGTCGGCGATCGCCACCACCAAACGAAAACCTTTGGGATGTGCTTCGGCATAGACCGCGTCGTCGAAATCGCGCGCATCGGCACCGTCGATGGTCACGAGCGGCAAACCGCGGAGATCGACCCGAGTGCGCGCCTCTCGCGCATCGATGCGCTCACCGTACGCCTCAGCTTCGCGCAACGCCGCAGCCGCGAATTCCACCGGCAAGCCATAGCGCGCGATCGCGGTTTCCGTTGCCATCTCGAGCGGTCGCTCCGGATCGAGTCGGCGCTGCACTTCGGCGACACCGGCGCGCTGCGCATCCGGGTAGCGTTTGATTTGGGCGATGACCCAATCGCCGACCCGAGCGCCGGCAGCGTGCTCCGGTGCGACGTGACAGCGTAAGCCGAGTCGACGATCGACGGCGTGAACCATCAACGAGCGTCCGGCTGCCTCGATCGTGCCGAGAAATGCCGTGACACCACGCGCGAGAATTTTGTCGAGCTCACCCGAATAGCGGCCGTCGCGACCGCGTTGCACGCGCACGCGCACGCGATCGCCTGAGACGAGCCCGCCCATCTGCGGCGGTGGCAAAAATACGCTCTCGGCGAGGCCTTCGACCTTCACGAAGCCGAAGCCCGCGCGGTTCGCGCTGACGATGCCTTCCATCGTGTCGCGGTGGGTGGATTTGCGTCCCGAATTCTTCAATTGACAGTCCTCATGGTGCTGCGTAATTTACGCGACCCACCTGCCCGGGTGGCGGAATTGGTAGACGCACTAGTTTCAGGTACTAGCGGGTAACACCGTGGAGGTTCGAGTCCTCTCCCGGGCACCATGGTCCCTCTGCGGAGACCGCCAGCATGTATATCAACTTCTGGTACCCCGTCGCACTCGCGAGCGAGGTCACGGCCGAAAAGCCCTTGCGCGTCAAAATGCTGTGCCTGCCGTTCGTCGCGTTCCGCGATTCGAACGGTCAAGCGCATGTTCTGTCGGACACCTGCGCCCATCGCGGTGGTGCACTCGGCCTCGGCAAGATCAAAGGCAATTCCATCGCCTGCCCCTATCACGGGTGGGAATTCGGCGGCGACGGTCGCTGCACGCGCATCCCCTCGCTGGGTGACGATGCGAAACTGCCCGCGCGTGCCAAAGTCGACGCGTATCCGGTGCAGGAAAAATACGGGCTGATTTTCGCGTTCCTCGGTGATCTGCCGGCGGCGGAACGGCCGCCGCTTTACGACGTCGAGGAATACGGCACACCGCAATGGCGCGCCCAACATTTCGTGTTCGACGTGAAAGCGTATTACGAGCGCTCGATCGAGAACGGTCTCGATCCAATTCACAACGAATTCGTACATCAAGCGCAAGGGCAACCGTCGTTGTCGCCGGAGCAGCAGCGCACGCCACTGCCGATCGAACAAATTCCTTGGGGCAGCAAGCACTACATCAAATTCGGTGGCGCCAAAAGCGAAGACACCGCGCTGTCCGGTGTACGTCAAGGACCGCGCCTCGGCGCCGCTGGGTCCTGGCATCAAGGTCCGAATCAACTCGTCACGTATATCGATCTCACCGCGACCAACTCCTTCCATCAATACATGTTCGAGACGCCGATCGACGAGTCGAACACGCGGGTGTTTCTCGTCAGCCTGCGTAATTGGTTGATCGAAGATCAGCACGAGAAGCGCATGGAGGAAGTCACGCGGCGCGTGATCGCCGAAGACCTCCTCATCGTCGAGAATTTGAACCCGGTACGCACGCCGGACAGCAACACCAAAGAGGTGTTGGTGCCGGGCGACACGGCGATCGCCCATTATCGCGACTGGTTGCGAAAGTGGGATGCGCTAGGCTGGCGCATCGACATCAAAACACTCAACGAGCGGCTCGGCGATTACGCGATCACGATCCCTTGTCCGGGGCGTCGCACCAGCGACAACTGGGTTCAGGAAACGGTGCCGCTGCTTCAGTCGAGCACTTCGAATCGCAATCCGGCGTAAGCCACCAGTCGCTCGATCAAACGATCGCCGAGCAAAGTTGCAGGCGTCCAAAAACCGCCGCGACGTTCGCCGTGGCGCAAATCGAAGGCGAGACAGGCGGCCGATTGCGCCAACATTTTCGCAGTCGAACCGTAGCCCGGATCGCGATCACCGGTGACCTTTGCGCGCAGGCTACGCCCGTCCGCGCAGCGTGCGTGAAAACGCAAATCGAAGAAACCGGTGCGCTGTGCCTCGGGGCTCGGCCCCTCGCCCGGCTTCGGCAGTACGAAGCGTTCGAGTAATGCGCGCGTCGGCCCGAACGCACTCGCCAACATGAACACGCCGAGGCCGAGCGCCGACAGGTTCGCGGCGATGCGCCCTTTGGCTCCTCGACCGACCGAAACCGCTTCGTCGTAGCGAAAACCACGACCGTAAGCGTAGCCGGCGAGCGCATTGCTGCGATGCACGATGCGCGTATTGATCGCCGCCATCACAAACGGCGCGACCCAGGTCTGAAAATCGCCGTCGTACGCGGCACTCGACATCGACGACTGACGCGCATCGGCGACGTTCGAAACACCGACGCACAAAGAATACGGGTTGGCGAGCTCGCGACGCAGCGCCGGATTCGCTCGCACCTCTTTGGCGACGTTCAAAAGACTGGCGGCGGTGCCACCCGAAAATCCGCCCCGCATCGCGCGCACGCGCATTTTCACGCGCTCGGCGGTCGCACTGAATCGACGCTGGCACTCACGCTGCACGAAGGCGACACCGAGATCGGAGGGAATGCTATCGAAACCGCAGCAGTGCACGATGCGCGCACCGCTCGCACGAGCCTCGGTTTCGTAGCGCTCGATCATGCGCCGGATCCACTGCACCTCGCCAGTGAGGTCACAGTAGTCGATACCGGCGCGCACGCACGCGGCGATCAAAGGTTCGCCGTAGAGCGCATACGGACCGACCGTCGAGACCATCACACGCGAGCGTAGACACATCGCTTCGAGTGCCTTCGGGTCGTCGGCGTCGGCGACGATCATCGGCAAACGCGCCGCGTCCGGACCGAGCTCGGCGCGCAGCGCATGCAAGCGATCGGCGGAGCGCGCGGCGATCGCCCAGTCGACGTCCCGCCCGACGCCGTACTGCTCGAACATGTAGCGCGTGAGGATGCGACCGACGAAACTCGTCGCGCCGTAAATGACGATGTCGTGACGCTCGTTCATGCGAAAGGATGCCTGCGGATGATGGTGTGGGCGCGATCGGGCCCGGTGGAAATCACGTCGATCGGCACGCCGACGAGCGCTTCGAGCCGCGCGAGGTAATCTTTGGCGGCCTGCGGCAGGTCGGCTTCGCGAGTGAGACCGAAGGTCACGCTCTTCCAACCCGGCAGTTCTTCATAGACCGGTTCGACGTCGGCGAAGCCGTCGACGAACAGCGGCGGCTCCTGCGACACCACCCCTTGCGCGCGATAGCCGACGCAGATGCGGATGGAATCGAGACCATCGAGCACGTCGAGCTTGGTGATACACAAGCCGGAAATGCTCGAGTGGATCACAGCGCGGCGCAGCGCGACCGCATCGAACCAACCGCAGCGACGGCGTCGACCGGTGACCGCGCCGAATTCCTGACCGACACGCTGCAGGTGCTCGCCGGTCTCGTCGTGCAGTTCGGTCGGAAACGGCCCGGCACCGACGCGCGTCGTGTAGGCCTTCACGATACCGAGCACGTAATCGAAATTTCGCGGTCCGATGCCCGTGCCCGTACCCGCAAAACCCGCCGTCGTGTTCGACGACGTCACGAACGGATAAGTGCCGAGGTCGACATCGAGCATCGCGCCCTGCGCACCCTCGAACACGGCGTTACGACCCGCATCGCGCAGCCGCTGCAATTCGCCGGGAACGTCGACCACCAAAGATTTGATGCGTTCACCGAGGGCGAGCTGTTCGTCGAGCGTACGTTGGAAATCGACCGGCGGTTGCTTGAAGTAGTGCTGCAAAACGAAGTTGTGAAAGTCGAGCACTTCGCCGAGCTTGGCAGCGAAACGCTCCCGCTGAAAAAGATCGGCGACGCGCAACGCACGCCGCGCGACCTTGTCTTCGTAGGCGGGACCAATACCGCGACCGGTCGTGCCGATCGCGTTGACGCCGCGCGCTTGCTCGCGCGCGCGATCGAGCGCCACGTGCGAGGGCAAAATCAGCGGACAGTTCGGTGCGATGCGCAACCGCTCGAACACCGGCACGCCACGCTCGACGAGTTTCTGCGCTTCGCTCAACAAGGCTTCGAGCGACAGTACCACGCCGTTACCGATGAAGCAGGTGACCCCGGCGCGCAGGATGCCCGAGGGAATCAGCGACAAGACGGTCTTCTCACCGCCGACGATGAGCGTGTGGCCGGCGTTATGACCGCCTTGGAAACGCGCGACGGCGGCCACGTCCTCGGTCAGAAGATCGACGATCTTGCCCTTGCCCTCATCGCCCCACTGGGTGCCGATGACGACCACGAAACGGCCGCGCGACATTCAGCGTTTGCCTTCGGACCCGCGCAAGTAGCGGAAGAATTCGCTGTCGGGTGACACCACCAACAAATCGCCGTCTTTGCCCAGCGAATTTTTGTATGCCTGGATGCTACGGTAGAAGGCATAGAACTCGGGGTTGCGGCCATACGAGGCGTTGTAGATCGCCGCCGCCTTGGCGTCGCCCTCACCGCGAATTTTCAGAGCGTCACGCGATGCGGCGGAAATGATTTCCGTACGCTTGCGATCGGCCTCGGCGCGGATGCGCAGCGCGTCTTTCTCGCCCTCGCCGCGCAACTGACGCGCGAGTCGGCCGAAGCTTTGCTGCATGCTGGCGTACACCCGACTTTCGACGTCGGTCGGCAAACCGATTTTTTGCACGCGCGCGTCGATCAGCTCGAGACCGAGACTTTCGGCGCTCTTGCTCGCGCGATCAAACATATCGCCGGTGAAGGCGGTGCGTTCGGCGGACACGATCTGTTGTAACGTTCTTTGCGCGACCGCGTTCTTGATGCCGTCTTTAACGATGTCGGCGAGTCGCTGACCGGCCGCACTCGGATCGAGACCGAAGGCTTGCGAGTACCGCGCCGCGTCCTTGATGCGCCACTTGACGTAGTAGTCGACGATCAAGCCACGGTTTTCACTGGTCAGGAAAGTTTCGCCCTCGAAACTCTGCGAGACGATGCGACGTTCGAATTTACGCACCGTGTCGATGGGCCATTTGAGGTGTACGCCGGGACCGTAACCGGTGGCGACGATCTCACGAAATTGCGTGCGGATCGCCAGTTCGTTCTCACTGACGGTGAAGACGCAGAAACTGCCGAGCAACACCGCAGCGGCGAGCACCGTCAAAGTACGTTGTAAATTTTGGCTCATGTCAGCGCTCCACCCGCGCACGTGGATCGGACGGCGGCTCTTCGCTGCCACCGGAAGCGGCAGCGGCGCCCGCCGCCGGACGCGGCGCGGTGATCACCGTCTCACTCGCCGGCTGCTGTTGACGCTCGACGAGTTTGTCGAGCGGCAGATAGATCATGTTGCCGTTGCCCTTGGCATCGACGAACACTTTCTTCGAGCGCGCGAGTACGTTCTCGACGCCTTCGATATACAGTCGATCGCGCGTGACCTTCGGCGATGCTTGATAGGCGGCGAGCAAGGCACCGAAGCGAGCGGCCTCACCTTCGGCGACCGCGACCACTTGCG
Source organism: Gammaproteobacteria bacterium (assembly GCA_010027845.1). Classification (GTDB taxonomy): domain Bacteria; phylum Pseudomonadota; class Gammaproteobacteria; order Steroidobacterales; family Steroidobacteraceae; genus UBA964. Next base: position 19,911 of record RGUL01000003.1, on the reverse strand, counting down.
CGCGATAGCCTTCGGCCTCCTGTAGCTGCCGAGAAGCAGCGCCTTCGGCGACCGGCAGGATACCGCTCGAATAAGCCTCAGCCTCTTTCATCAACCGCTCTTTATCCGCCAGCGCCTTGTTGGCGTCGCGCTGCGACTCCTGCACGTCGGCGGGCACTTGGATGTCGGTCAAGTTCACGCTGGTGATGAAGATGCCGGTGCCGTATTGATCGAGCGTGCGCTGGATGAGTTCTTTGGTGCGCGCCGTGACCTGTTCGCGATTCGAGACGAAGATCGTCTCCAGGCTGCTGCGGCCCACCACTTCGCGAATCGCCATTTCACCGACGTCGCGCAGAGTTTGTTCGGGATCTTTGACTTGGAACAAATATTTGACCGGGTCGCGCAATTGGTATTGCACCGCCAGCGACATGTCGATGAGGTTGATGTCTTGCGTCAGCACCTTGGCCGTGTAGTTGACGCTGTTGACCTTTTGGGTGTTGACCTTGGTCAAGCGCTCGACCGGCCAAAGATGAAAGCCGAGACCGGGGTCACGCACCGACGAGAACTTACCGAACCGCTGGATGACGCCGCGCTCGGCTTGGTCGATCGTGAAGAAACATTGATAGGCCCAAAGTGCGAGGATCACCCCGAGCACGCCGAGCAGCTGCGACCGGCTTTCGGTCGGCGGCTCGGCACCCTCCTCGCCACCGGAACCGACACCGGCACCCTTCAAGATGCCTTCGATCTTGCGCTGGAAATTCTTGAGGGCGTCTTCCGAACGACCATCCTTGGACGGACGCTTACCCCAAGGATTTTTTGGGCCGTTGCCCGGTTCGTTCCATGCCATTTGTGTGTTGCCGCGAAGGTGGGTTTAGGCGAGACGCGTCGCCCGAGTGGATTGTAGGTAGGGCTCATCGCCCGTACAAGGAGAACTCGGCTGCGGTGCGCGCACCGGCGCGATTTCGACACCGTCGAGACGCTGTAGTTCCGCCGCCTCGGCCTCGGGCAGGTCCGCATCGAGTTCGAGGCTACCGTCTTCGAGCACACGCTCGGCGCGTACCACGCCGGCCGAATGCAGCCGCGCCCGCAACGCACCGGCGCGACGGGCCGGGACTTTGACGGTGCAGGGGCGCGCAAAGCGCGCGAGCCGTTCGGCGACGGCGGCGAGCAGCAGATCGAGGCCCGAACTGCGGGCCGCGGAAATCCACACGCTGCGCACCTCGTCTTCGCCGTCGCGTTCGATGCGCGGCGCGAGATCGAGTCGATCGATTTTGTTGTACACGCGAATCTGCGGCAGCTCGCCCGCACCGACTTCTTCGAGCACGGCATTCACTTGTTCGATCCGTTCGTCGCGCCGCGGATCGCTGGCGTCGATGACGTGCAACAGCAGCGTCGCCTCGCGCGCCTCGGTGAGCGTCGATTGGAATGCGGCCACCAGTTCGTGTGGTAGTTCACGAATGAAACCGACGGTGTCGGCAACCACGATCGGACTACCGCCCGGCAAGCCGACCCGCCGCACGAGCGGATCGAGCGTTGCGAACAATTGGTCGGCGACATACGCGTCGGCGCCGGTCAAAGATCTGAACAGCGTCGATTTGCCGGCGTTGGTGTAACCGACGAGGGCGACCGACGGAATCGGAATTTCGACGCGCCGCGCACGACCGGTCTCGCGTTGTTGCTTAAGTTTTTCGAGGCGACGCGACAAAACGCGCACTCGCTCACCGAGCAAGCGACGATCGGTTTCGAGCTGCGTTTCGCCGGGTCCGCGCAGACCGATGCCGCCGCCGCGTTGTCGCTCGAGGTGGGTCCAGCCGCGCACGAGTCGGCTCGAAAGATGACGCAGTTGGGCGAGTTCGACTTCGAGTTTGCCCTCGTGACTACGGGCGCGCTGCGCGAAGATATCGAGGATCAATGCGCTGCGGTCGAGCACGCGCAAGCCCGTCAATTTTTCGAGGTTGCGCTCCTGACTCGGCGACAAGCCGTGATCGACCAACACCACTTCCGCGCAGGTCTCGACCGCCGTACGCCGAATTTCTTCGGCTTTACCGCTACCGACGAAAAATTTCGGATCGGGACGATCGCGCCGGCCGGTGATCGTCGCAGCCGGTTGCACGCCGGCCGATTCGGCCAACTGCGCGAACTCGTCGAGGTCTTCTTGCTCGACCGGACCATCGAACCCGATGCGCACGAGGACGGCGCGCTCGCCGCCGCGTGGCCGCTCAAACACGGACGATCATTCGATCGCGGGATCCACGCCGCCTTCGGGTTCTTCCGCCGACGGCAGACGAACGTTACGGGTCGGCACGATGGTCGAAATCGCGTGTTTGTAGACCATCTGATTGACGGCATTTTTGAGCAACACGACGAACTGATCGAAGGAGTCGATCTGGCCTTGCAATTTGATGCCGTTCACGAGGTAGATCGAGACGGGGACCCGTTCCTTGCGCAGCTGGTTCAGAAAGGGGTCTTGCAGGGACTGGCCTTTGGCCATTGTTTTCTCCTTATTCCGGGCGAGCGGCGTGGCCGAAAGCCGGCCACTATCACGAGACTGATTCTAACTGAAAAAGTTCAGCGGCCCGTCGGCTGCCACACATCGGCCACTACTCGGAACCAGTGTGAACGCGCGTCGTCCGCATCGGGATCGAGCCGTCGCCAGCCCGGATCGGCGTTGATCCAGGTGATCTGGCGCTTGGCGAGCTGCCGCGTGGCGGCGATCGCGAGTGTCGAAGCCTGAGAAAGGTCATATTCGCCCGCGAGGTGGCCCCACAGCTGCCGATAGCCCACGGCACGGAGCGACGTCGCGTCGGCGGGCAAATCGGGCAGCGCTCGCAACGCCCGCACCTCCTCGACGAACCCGGCGTCGAGCATCGCCTGCCAACGCGCGGCGATGTTGGCGTGCAACCGGCCGCGATCCTCCGGAACGAGCGCGAAACGCGCGAACTGCAGTGCATGCCGTGGTTTGGTGTCGCGCTGCCAAACACTGATCGGCACACCGGTCGCGCGCTGCACTTCGAGCGCTCTTTGAATGCGCTGCGGGTCGTTCGGATGAATTCGCGCAGCAGCGACCGGATCGACTTTCGCCAACTCGGCGTGCATCGCCGGCCAGCCGCGCTCTGCGGCCTCGGCATCGATCGCCGCGCGCAACGCGGGGTCGGCGCTCGGCAGCCGTGCGATGCCACGAACCAAAGAATTGAAGTAGAGCATGGTGCCACCGACCAACAGCGGCAATCGCCCGCGGGCGCGAATCGCAGCGATCGCATCGAGCGCGGCGGCCACGCATTCGCCCGCACTGAACGACTCGTGCGGGGCCCGTAAGTCGAGCAGATGATGTGGCACACGAGCACGGGTCGCGGCATCGGGCTTTGCAGCGCCGATATCGAAACCGCGATAAACCTGCGCCGAGTCGATGCTGACGATCTCGAGCGGCAAACGTTCGGCGAGCGCGAGTGCCCACGCACTTTTGCCGCTCGCGGTCGGCCCGCTCAATAAAATCGCGTCAACGGCCACGTAAGAATAATTGATCGAGTTGGGCGAGCGTCACGGTGGTCCAGGTCGGACGACCGTGGTTGCACTGCCCTGCACGCTCGGTGACTTCCATGTCGCGCAATAACGCGTTCATCTCGGCGAGCGACAATTTTCGATTCGCGTGGATGGCACTGCGACAGGCGATGTTACCGAGCAAAGTGTGGGCAGCGGCCTCGAGATGATGCGTACCGCCGTCGTCGAGCACATCCCGCAGCACTGCGCGGACGAGCGGCGCCGGATCGACGCTCGCGAGCAATGCCGGGACGGTACGCACCGCGAGTCGCCCCGGACCGAGTAAATCGATGTCGAATCCTGCACGGGTAAATTCGTCGAGTACGGTCTCGAGCGCGTCGGTTTCGTGCACCGCGAGTTCGACGATCGCCGGCGTCAATAAAGTTTGTGCCGCCGGTTGCGCGTCAAACTCGCGCTTCATGCGCTCGTAGAGCACACGCTCATGCGCCGCATGCGCATCGACGAGCACCAGCCCGGTGGCGTTCTGCGCGAGAATATAGACCCCGTGCAACTGCGCGAGCGCCGTGCCGAGTGCGAGCGGTGCTCCGGTTGGCGGTGCCGCAGCGTCGGCCGACAGCGCGAACAATTCACCGATGACGCCGCTCGCGTAGTTCATCGTGCCAGCATCGGCAACGCCGAGGTCAACGCTGCGAGTTACGGCGGGATCGGACGTCGCATGCGAGTCGGTCGGGCTTGCACCCGCACCCACACCGAGTCCGTCGTGCACGGTGCGCACCACGAAGTCGTGCATCTGCCGACCATCGCGAAATCGTACTTCGGTTTTTTGTGGGTGCGCGTTGACGTCGACGGCGCCAGGATCCATTTCCAAATAGAGCAAATACGCCGGTTGGCGCCCGTGATAAAGCACGTCGCGGTAGCCGATGCGCACGGCGGTGGCGAGCAAACGATCGCGCACGGCGCGTCCGTTGACGTAGGTGTATTGACGATCGCTGGAGGGGCGCGAGGCCTGCGGTCGACCGATCCAGCCCCAAAGACGCACGCCCCCGGAACGACGATCGATCGGCAGCGCGTCGCTCGCGAACTCCTCACCGAGCACCATCGCGATCCGGGCACGCTGCGCCGCAGCGCTGCCGGCGAGCGGCGCATCGAACACGGTGCGTCCATTGCTACGCAAACGAAACGCGACGTCAAAACGCGCGAGTGCGAATCGCTCGACCAAGCGCACGACGTGCGCGAGCTCAGTACTCTCGGCACGCAGAAATTTACGTCGCGCGGGCGTGTTGTAGAACAAATCGCGCACTTCGACCAAGGTGCCGCGCGGTTGCGGTGACGGCGCGAGCGGCTGTACTTCGCCCCCCTCGACCCGCACCTCGGCGGCCGCTGCTGCACCCGCCGAGCGACTGGCGATGCGCAGTCGCGCCACGCTGCCGATCGACGGCAAAGCCTCGCCACGAAAGCCCAGCGTGTCGATCGCCGCGAGATCGTCGAGTGTAGAAATTTTGCTGGTCGCGTGCCGTCGTACCGCCAACGGTAATTCTTCGGCAGCGATGCCCCCGCCATCGTCGAGCACCCGCACCAGCGCCACGCCGCCTGCTTCGACATCGACGTCGATCGCCCGCGCCCCGGCATCAAGTGCGTTCTCGACCAATTCCTTAACGAGCGACGCCGGTCGTTCGACGACCTCGCCGGCAGCGATTTGGTCGATTAGGGGGCCGGGTAAGAGACGAATCGCCATGCGGCGATTCTAGGTGTTGCGGCGGGTGGGTTACAGGGCGCCGGCTTTGCGACGCTCTTCGGCGTTGGCGACGCGTCGTGCCTCGGCGCGTTCGAGCGCGAACCGCGAACCTTCGGGCGGATGTTCGACGAAGTAGCGATGCACGCCGTTGAAGATCGCCGTGGCGATCTCACCCTGTCGTGCGGGGTCGGTGAGTTTGCGCTCGTCGCTCGCATTCGAGATGAAAGCGGTCTCGACCAGCATCGACGGAATATCCGGACTTTTCAGCACCACGAACCCCGCCTGCTGAACGCGCGGTCGATGCACCTCGTGCACTTCGCGCAAGGATGCGAGTACGCGTTCCGCCGCCTGCATGCTGTAGCCGATTTGCGCCGACTGAGTGAGATCGACCAACACCGAAGCGAGCACCGGATCTTTATCGTCTAACGACACTCCACCCATTAGGTCGGCGGCGTTTTCTCGATCGGCCAACCAGCGTGCTTGTTCGTCGGTTGCGCCTTTTTCCGATAGCACGTACACCGACGAGCCCGACACTTGCGGATCGCGGACCGAATCGGCGTGCACCGACACAAACATCATCGCGCCCGCTTCGCGCGCCCGCTTGATGCGTTGTCGCAGCGTCAAGAAGTAATCGCCGTCGCGCGTCAGCACGGCGCGCATCCCGGGCTCTTGATCGATGCGCGCTGCCAGCCGTCGCGCGATTTCCAACACGACGTTCTTTTCATAGGTGCCACCGTGACCGATCGCACCCGAGTCTTGCCCACCGTGCCCCGCATCAACTGCGATCACCACTTGACGCGCTTTTTTGCCGGGATCGTGCGCGAGATCGACCGGTTTCAAAGGATCGCGGGCTGCAGTGATGGCTGCCGGTGCAGCACTAGCGTTCGAATTCGCGGCGACGGTTCCGCCGGTCAGTTCGAGTTCGATCCGATCGACCACCGTGCCCGCTTTGGTGAGCGTACGCCATCGCACGTCGGGTGCTAGGTCGAGCACCAAACGTGCGCTGCCGCCCGGCCGCGGACCGGCACGCACTGCAGCGGCGAACGCATTGCCGGCGGGCAAATCTTTTTTGACGGGGGTCGCGGTGCGCTGCAAGTCGATCACGGCGCGCGTCGGACCATCGAGACCGATCGCATCGAAGCGCACCGGTTGCGACAACTGCACGACAAACACCAACGCAGTTCCTGCTTCGCGAAAAGTCGCCGACTCGACGCGTGCAGACGCAGCCGTCGGGGTTCGCTGCGGCGCCGACACCGCACTCGACATCGTGCCGAGGACGATCAAAACCGCGCCGAGGACGCGCCCGAGGGTGGCCTTTGTCATGGCCGTGAACTGTACGCGAACTAGAGTAACTAATTCAACGAAATTAAAGCCTTAAACGTGACTACTCACTCGATACTTCGCATCCAGGCACGCCCCTCGGGGCTACTCGCCGACAACACCGCACGATGACCCGCCTCACCGGCTTCGAGCGCGATCGTCAAATCGGCCTCGCCGAGCGTGCCCGCGGCACGTTCCGGCCACTCAATCAACCACACCGTCGACGGCGCATCGTAATCGCGCAAGCCGAGGGCCTGCACTTCTTCAGGGTCGAGCAAGCGATACAGATCGATATGAAGCGCGCGTCGCACATCCACTTCGTACCACTCAAGCAGCGCGTAACTCGGACTGCGCACCGCGCCTCGAACGCCCCACTCGCACAGAAATCCGCGCACCAGCGTCGTCTTGCCGGCACCGAGTTCACCCCGCAGCGCCACTCGCAACGCACGCGCCACATGCTGCGGCACGCTGCGTGCGAGCGCAGCACCGAGCGCCGACGTGTCGGCCTCGGTCGGCAGATCGCGCGTCAAAGAATCGTTCATCTCGCGACCTGCGGGTTCACCCAATGACGTAACTCGGTCGCCACTTCACCGGCGAGCAAGCCGCGTTCACCGTGCGGCGCGAGCGCATCGCCCGCGCGGGCATGCACCCAAACGCCGACCCGCGCAGCGAGCCAAGGGTCGCGCAACTGCGCCCACAAACCCGCGATCGCCCCGCTCAAAACATCGCCCATGCCGGGTACTGCCATGCCCGGATTGCCGGCCAAACAAATCGTCGTCGGCTGCGCGCGGCGCCCGAGCAAGGTGCCGGCACCTTTGAGCACGATCGTGCCGCCGTAATCTTTGACGAGTTGCGCCAGTGCAGCACTACGATCACGCTGCACCCGGCGCGCGCCTTCGTTCGGCGCAAAACCCAACAACTGTCCTGCTTCACCCGGATGCGGTGTGAGGATCCATTCTTGCGCGGCTGGTCGCGGCCGCTGCGCGAGCCAACGCAAAGCGCCGGCGTCGAGCAATACAGGTCGGCCACTCGCGAGCGCCGCTTCGCACATGCGCTGCGACCAGTCGTCGTCACCCATGCCCGGCCCCACCACCAGCACGTCGCAACGTGCGGCGAGTTCCGTACAACTCGACGCCGCATCGCTACCCTGCACCATCAACTCGGGACGCACTGCGACGGCTGCGACCGACGCGGGCGCCGTCAACACCGTGACCAACCCCGCACCGACGCGCAGAGCCGCCTCACCCGCGAGTCGCACCGCACCGGCCATACCTTCGCGACCGCCGACGATCAACACCCGCCCCGACTGACTTTTGAAGGCATCACGATGACGCGGCACCAACGCCTGCGCACGCAGCGCATCGCCGATGCATTGCAACGCGGGTGCGTCGGTCATACCGACCTCGAGATCGGCCAGTTGCACACGACCGCAATACTCGGGACCGGCCTGCAACCACAGCCCGCGTTTGATGCCGATGAAGGTGATGGTGACGGTCGCACGCACGGCCACGCCCCGCACGACACCGGCATCGGCACACAAACCGGACGGTACATCGAGCGCCAACACCGGACGCGCCGCGGCGTTGATGGCCTCGATTGCGCACGCATAGTTCGCTCGCACGTCAGCATCGAGCCCGGTGCCGAGCAAGGCGTCGACCAACAGGTCCGCTTGCAGCAAATTTTTGGCGGAAGATTCTTGCCAAGCGGTGATCGAAACGGCGGCGGCGCGCGCCGTCTCAAAAGCCTGCGCAGCATCACCACGCAGCCGCTGCGGATCACCCACGGCATACACCTGCACCGTCAAACCAGCGCGCTGCGCGAGTCCTGCGAGCACGTAACCATCACCGGCGTTGTTACCCGTGCCACAGACGATCGCGATTCGCCGCGCCGCGGGCCATTCGCGTTCGAGAGTCGCAAGCGCCGCAGCGGCAGCGCGCGTCATCAACTGGTAGCCGGGCGTGCCCGCGGCGATGACCTCGGCATCGCGAGCACGCACTTGCGCGACGGTGTACGCATCGATCGAGGACATGTCGTGAGTATACTCGTCACCCTCGCATGACCACGCTCGACCCCGGAACGCTGCGTAATTTGCGCACGCAACTCGATGCACTCGCGACCGAGCTCGGGTTTGCGTCGCTCGGCGTCGCGGCGCCGAAACTAGAAGCCGACGAACGACATTTGCTCGCCTGGCTCGAAGCCGGCTGGCACGGCGATATGCATTACATGGCGCGTCACGGGGCGCGGCGCGCACGACCCGCCGAACTCAAACCGGGTACGGTACGCGTGATCAGCGTGCGTATGAATTATTGGCCGACGGCGGCGGCCGATCCGTGGCGAACGCTGGCCGACCCGGAACGCGCATACGTCTCGCGCTACGCACTCGCACGCGACTACCACAAGATCATGCGCAACGCGCTGCAAACACTAGCCGATCGCATCGAGTCACGGATCGGACGCTTCGGCTATCGGGTGTTCGTCGACTCGGGGCCGGTGCTCGAAAAAGCGCTCGCCCGGGACGCGGGACTCGGCTGGCTCGGCAAACACACCAACCTCATCGCACGCGATGCGGGCTCGTGGTTTTTTTTGGGTGAGCTGTATACCGATTTGCCGCTACCCGAGGACGAGACCAGCGGCAGTCACTGCGGGACTTGCGAAGCTTGCATCCCGGCCTGCCCCACCGGGGCGATCGTTGCGCCGTGGAAACTCGATGCGCGGCGCTGCATTTCTTATTTGACCATCGAACACGCGGGCAGCATCCCCGAAGAATTTCGCCCCTTGCTCGGCAATCGGATCTACGGTTGCGACGACTGCCAACTCGTATGCCCGTGGAACAAGTTCGCCCAAGCCGCGGCACATCCCGATCTCGCGCGCGTGCGCAACGATCTCGATACGGCGACGCTGGTCGAATTATTCGCGTGGAGCGCCGAAGATTTCGAGCTGCGCATGCGGGGCTCGGCGATCCGCCGCATCGGCTACGAACGATGGCTGCGCAACATCGCCGTCGCACTCGGCAACGGCCCCGCTACACCCACGGCGATCGACGCATTACGCGCGCGCCGAGGCGACGTTTCGCCGGTCGTGCGCGAGCACGTCGAGTGGGCTCTATTGCGACTCGAGGCGCTTGCGACTCACAGCGCCGCGTGACGCAACGGATTGAAATAGAGACGGCCGCGCTTCATACGCTGCACGGCGCCGAGCAGTTCTGAATAATCGAGGTCGCTCGAGACCGGGTCGAGCGTCGCGGCGTTGACGATCAACAACGGCGCGTCGTCGTAATCGTGGAAAAAGCGTGCGTAGGCCTCGTTCAATTTTTCGAGATACGCACGCTCGATGAGTTTTTCGGCTTGAATGCCGCGACGACCGATTCTTTGCAACAAGGTGTCGACCGGCGCCTGCAAAAAAATCACGAGATCGGGTTTTGGCGGGTCGATCACCAGCCGCGCATAAACTTGCTCGTACAGCGCGAACTCCGCTTCATCGAGCGTGACGCGCGCGAACAACCGGTCTTTCTCGAGCAAATAGTCGGCGACGCGCACCGCCGAAAAAAGATCGGCTTGTCGCAAGGACGACAACTGTTGGGTGCGCTGAAACAAAAAATGAAGTTGCGCCGGCAATGCAGCGCCGACCGGATCGCGATAGAAGCGCTCGAGAAACGGATTGCTCTCGGCTTGCTCGAGCACGAGCTCGGCACCGAAGGTCTCTGCGAGGCGACGCGCGAGAGTGGTTTTGCCGACGCCGATCGGACCTTCGACGACGATGAAGCGATGTGGAGTGGCGCTCATACGAGACGCTGCAATCCACGATCCGGCACGTTGGCGGCGAGCCGGCTCACCACACCCAAGCCGGGCAAATGCAGGTCCGGTGCGACATCCCGCAAAGGATACAGAACGAAATCACGCTCCGGAATCCCGGGATGCGGCACCACGAGATCTGGGTCGCGGCACTGCAGCGCACCGAACGCCAATAAATCGAGATCGATCTCGCGCGGCCCCCAGCGCTCGACACTCGGGCGACGGCCGAGCGGCACTTCGAGCCCGTGCAGCGCAGTGAAAAAAGGCCGCAAACTCTGCGTGGTCAACAACGCCGCGACCGCGTTGACGAAATCGTCTTGCGCGACGGGGCCGAAGGGTTTGGAGCGATAGAGCGGTGAGACTGCGATCACACGGGTTTCGGGCAGCGCACGCAACGCGGCGAGCGCACGCTCGATTTGTGCCGCCGACTCGCCGAGATTGCTGCCGAGCCCGACGTACGCGGGCTGCCAAAGAGACGCCGCGCGCACGACACTCACGCGCCGCTCGACCCCCGCGGGCGTCGCCCACCGCGTCGACGGCGACGACCGCCGCGGCGCGTCGATGGGCCATCAGTGGACTCGCGCCCCAGCGCTTCGCTCATCGAAGCACGCTGCTGGGGATCGGATTGCTGCAGCCGCTGCCACCACTCGACGATCGCCGGGTCCGCCATACCGAATTCGGCGCGCAGTTGCAGCAAATCGAACGCCGCGCGAAACCGCGGATGTTCGAGAGTGCGTAACGCGCGCTTGCCGCGCGGCGTCTCAAGACGCGGTTGCAGCGCGAACATGTCGCGCACGCCGAGCGAAAAACGTCGCGGGATCGCGACCCGCGTGTAGATGGCGCGCACCGCTGCATCGACCGCGTCGACGATCGACGCGGGATCATCCCAGCGCTCGCGCGGCATTTTTTCGATTTCGAGCCCGACAGGTCCGTACAGCAGCAGCGCAAACAAGTAGGTCGGTGTCACCGGCCGATCGGACTGCACGCGCGCGTCAGTGTTGGCGAGACCGCGCAACAACAAGCGCTCGGGCGCGCTGCCCGGATGGCGACGCACGAACTCACCGATCGACGGTAACAAAACCTCCAACAAACCACGCGCACGCAGCACTTCGAAACTGCGCACGCCGTGCCCGGTGAGAAACAATTTCAAAGTTTCGTCGAAGAGCCGCGCCGGCGGCACGCCCGCCATCAACTGGCGTAATCGTGCGATGGGTTCGGCGGTCGCTTCGTCGATGGCGAAACCGAGTTTCGCTTCGAAACGCGCCGCGCGCAGCATACGCACCGGATCTTCGCGGTAGCGCGTTTCCGGGTCACCGATCAAACGCAGCCGGCGCGCTTGCACGTCCTCGAAGCCGCCGCAGTAATCCCACACCGAAAAATCGGCGATGTTGTAGTAGAGCGAATTCGCGGTGAAATCGCGACGCCACACGTCTTCGTCGATGCTGCCGTAGACGTTGTCGCGCAAAATTCGCCCGTGCGCGTCGATCACGCGCTCGACGTCGACACCGCGACCCTCCAGGGTGGCATCAGGCAGTTCGTCGTGCGCGTCGTGCTGCGGCTCGTCATCCTGCCCCGCGTCGAGTTGCGACTCGTCCGAATCGTCCGTCTCATCGTCGATGATGGGTTCGTCACCCGGCGGCGGGGCACTCGAGGCGCGGAACGTCGCGACCTCGATGATCTCGCGACCAAAGAAAACGTGCGCGAGCCGAAATCTTCGACCGACCAGCCGACAATTGCGAAACAGGCGCCGCACATCCTCGGGTCGCGCGTTGGTCGCGACGTCGAAATCCTTCGGTTCGAGACCGATCATCAGGTCGCGGACGCAACCGCCGACGAGAAACGCTTGATAGCCCGCTTCGTTCAGTCGGTAGAGAACGCGCAACGCATCGGGCGAGATGCGGGAGCGGGAGATGGGATGTCCATCGCGGGTGATGACCCGGGCGAGCCCGGTGGCGGTTTCGCCTGCGGCAGGAGGAGTCAAGAGCGGCCGTTTTCGCTTGAGCAAACGTACATGGCGCATATAATACCGCGCCTTCCATCCAGACACCCGGCCCCGCTCCTTTCGTCTAGAGGCCCAGGACATAGCCCTCTCAAGGCTGTAACACGGGTTCGAATCCCGTAAGGAGCGCCATATAATTCATGGCCTTATACGCTTTTCAAAAGCGTCGTCGCCAGTCGGTGTTGAGTGTCTGTCGGGGTTTCGAACGCGTGGCGTCCCGACAGTTTGATGACAGTGACTTTCGCTAGCCTCGCAAGATGAACCATGCAGGCTGCAACAAAATAATTCCCGCTCCGACGTTACTCGCCGTCGCGCTCGTGGCCACCCTTCAACTCGCAGGTATCGCACGCGCCGATGATCTGGCTGATCTACGCGCTGAACTATCGATTCTGCGCGCCGAGCAAGCTCGACTCGCCGAGCTGCAGAAAAAAAATGAATCTGCGCTACTCACGTTAGAGTCACGTTTGGCGATGACGGGGCAAACTGTAGCGCCACCGGCGCCGAGCGCTACGCCGACGCCGACGCCGTCCGACGCTAAGCCCTATTCGACTTGGACGGTTACCGGCGATTTTAGAGTTCGCAATCAACTCGACACTTCAGACCAGCGCGCGCCAGATCGCGACCGCTCGCAGATCAGAGCGCGACTTGCAGCGACCTATCGACTCAACGACTGGCTTCGCATCGGCGCCCGCGCAGTGACGGGCGACCCGGATGACCCAAAGTCTTCCGACGCGCAAATCCAAACATGGAATAACGACCTACAGACCAGCCTCGATCTTGCATACCTGCAAATGGATTTCGGCCACACTTCGATCTACGCAGGAAAGTTTCCACAAATATTTGCGCGTACCGAACTCGTTTGGGATGGCGACGTGACGTTGTCCGGCATCGGCGCGACCCACAAAAAAATTCTTGCATCCGGTGCTTCCGTGCGCTCGTCGGCGGCGATTTTCTTCGTCGACGAGCAGGCAGTGGGGCCCGACAGCCGTATGGGTGGGCTGCAAGTCGGTTACGACTCGCCGAGCGCTAATCTAGTGCGGTTCGATGTCTCAGCCGGGTTATATCGATATCAAATCGGCAGTATTGCCAACGCCAACAAGATCGATTTCCGCAGCAACCTTAGACGGCCGGACGGAGTGTACTTATCGGATTACCACATCGGCGATTTGATCGTCGGCGCGACGTGGCCGCGCCCGGACAGCGCATGGCCGATTCGGGTGGTGGCGGACTTTGCGAAAAACTTCGGCGCAGCCAATGATCGAAACGAAGCGTATGGTATCGACTTGATCATGGGTCGAGCGGCCAAAGCGGGCGATCTGCGCCTCGCATACGGATATTCAAAAACCGAGGTGGACGCTGTGCTGGCAGCGTTCTCCACCGACAATATCGGACTCGGAACCAACTACCGGCTGCACGCATTGACAATCGACTACACACCGACCGCACGCACGCAATTGTCTGGAATTTGGTATCACTACAAACAAAACGATCCGGCATTCGTCAGCACCTATTCACCCACCGACTGGCTGAACCGGTTTCGACTTTATTTCCAAGTCAATTTTTAGAATACACTCTACTCGCGCGTGATGTTCCAGACTCCCACCTCGAACGTCTCATAGTCGGAGTAACGAAGTAACTCGTAGAGCTCCTGACGAGTCTGCATTTTCTTGACGAGACCTCGTTGGGTGCCAAGGGACGCAATTTCTCCGAAACCGCCCCGGACAGCGCTCATCGCGAGTCGCAACGCCGTCACCGGAAAAATCACGGCGTTATATCCGAGCGAGCTCAGTGTTGCCGTGTCGAGCAAGGCGCTCTTACCGAACTCCGTCATATTTGCGAGCAACGGCGCATCGACCGCGCGTCGAAATACCTCGAACTCCCGTTCGTCGAGTAACGCTTCGGGAAAAATCATATCGGCGCCCGCCTCAAGGTACGCATGCGCTCTCGCGATGGCTGCGTCCACTCCCTCGATCGCCCGCGCATCAGTCCGAGCACAGATAACAAAATCCGGGTCGACTCGTGCCGCCACCGCCGCCCGCACGCGCATCACCATTTCTTCAGTAGGAACGACGCGCTTGTTATCGAGATGGCCACAGCGCTTCGGATTCACCTGATCTTCGATGTGGCAACCAGCGACCCCCGCCGCCTCAAGCGTCCGTATCGTTCGCGCGGCATTCATGGGGCCGCCGAATCCGGTGTCAATATCGACTAACGTCGGTAAATCGACCATTCGTGCGATCTGCTCTGAACGCACTGCCACCTCACTCAAAGTGGTCAACCCGATATCCGGTAATGCGAGATCCGCGGCGATTACCGCGCCTGAGGCATAAATTCCTTCGAAACCATGTCGTTGCGCTTCGAGCGCGACGAGCGGTGAGAACGCGCCAGGAAATCTCAACAACTTGCCACTTGCCAGTTGTTCGCGGAGTCGCACGCGCTTTTGTGACGCACTAATTTTTGACAGCACGAAAAATACCCGGTGCATTATTTACGGTTAATCGTTCTGATGGAACGTTCAAAGATAACTGCTGCAATTCCTCAGGCGACAGCGACAGCAGTCGCTCGGCATGTCGGAGAAAGCGATCGCGCTCGGATTGATCGACGACGTCCCGCACCAGTTCGTCGAACTTTCGGCGGTAGTCAATACGTTGAAACGGACGGGCGCCGAACGGATGTGCATCGGCGACTGCGATCTCGTCGCGCAACTCCGTGCCGTCTAAGAAAGAGACGATGACTTCACCGCCGAAAGCCTTGATGGATGGGTCTGTAGAGTGATATCGCTGCGTCCAGCGATCATCTTCAATAGTTGTGATCTTGCGCCAGAGCCGCACCGTATCGGGTCGGCGGGCGCGAGCAGGATCGTACGATCGCTCGTGGTGCCATAAACCATCCTGCAATGCCACCGCGAGGATATACATGATCGAGTGATCGAGCGTCTCACGGGATGCATCCGGATCGAACTTTTGAGGATCTTGTGCTCCGGTTCCGATAACGTAATGCGTATGGTGCGAGGTACGTAGCACGATTCCCCTCACCTGATCCCAGTCCCCGTTCACTTGCTCGATAACCCGCACCCGAAGACGGCAGGCGAGATCAATCAACGCTTGCGCTTGATACTCCGCCGAGTGCGCCTTGGTGTAGGTGTCTAGGATCGCGCGCTTAGGCTCACCGCGCTCCGGAAGTTCGACGACATACGTGCTATCCGGGCCGCTCAGTAGGCGGGCGATCACGGCATCCTCGCCCTCGTAAATTGGCGACGGGGCCGCCTCCCCGCGCATCGCTCGATCAACAGCCTCAATCGCAAGCTTGCCCGCGTGCGCCGGTGCAAACGCTTTCCAACTGGAAATCGCACCTTTGCGCGACTGTCGCGTCGCCGTATTGACGTGCAAGGCGTGTTGGATGGCCTGATAAATTTTTTCGACCGGTAGTCGAAGCGCTGCACCGAGACCCGCGGCGACCGCCGGGCCGAGATGCGCGACGTGGTCGATTTTGTGCTCGTGCAGGCAAATGCCTTTGACGAGCGCGACGTGAATTTCGTAAGCGGCTGTGACGCCGCGGACGATTGCCGCACCGTCGAGCGCAAGAGACTGGCAAACGGCAATAATGGGCGGAATGCTGTCGCCCGGATGTGAATAATCCGCCGCCAAAAATGTGTCGTGGAAATCGAGCTCACGAACGGCAACACCGTTAGCCCACGCCGCCCATTCTGGGCTCACCGTTATCGACGGCAGCACCCCGAACAACGTGCTGCCTGCCGTTTGAGGGTGCGCCATCGCCTGCGCACGCGCGGTGACGACCGACGCTCGATTTAACGCCGCGACCGCGACCGCTTCGACGACGTCGGCGTCTGGTGGCACCTCATCGCTCGCGACGACCGCCAGTTTCCACGCTAATTGGTCGCTGCGAGCGACCCGCGCAGCCTCGGAATACACACGTACTTGATGCCGAATCATAAAGTTTATTGCACGATTTAAACCCTATTTACGATAACACCGCAGGCTACGAACACTGCCAAACTATCGATAATTTTCTCGAAGACAGGCCGATGACAGTTTTCCGTGAGATTTTGGCGTGGCGGCTTTTAGAGGCGGATTATTTTGTCAAGGCACTCCGAATCAAACCGGCGTCGGGCGCTAGGCGGAATGCTCGCGACCTTGGCGGTCGGCGCCACTACAAATCGGACCGCTCGCGCGACGCCCGGTGAACGCCTGGTGGTGCATAGCGTGCTCGGTCAAAAGAACGCACAACCGCTGGTTGATGAATTTCGACGGCGCTACCCTGAGATCGACCTCAAATACGACGGTAGCTTTTCGTCCGGCGATCTTAGCTACCGTGTCAAGCAAGCCGGCGCAACGGCCAGTGACACCGCAGATGTGATCTGGAGTTCCGCCATGGACCTGCAGGTCGACCTCGTCGCGACCGGCCACGCCGCCGCGTACTCGCCAAAACCCCGCGCTGCGTTTCCGTCATGGGTGAGCTACCGCGAGCAGGCCGTTTGCACGACCCTGGAGCCGTCGGTATTCATCTACAACCGACGACTACTATCCGCGGATGACGTTCCGAGGGATCGCAGCACCTTAATAGCGTTCCTGCAAGCACAGCGCGCTACTTTAGAAGGACGCGTGACGACGATTGATATTGCCAGTAGCGGCGTCGCATACATGCTTGCGGTGCAAGACCGCACACATTGCCCCGACTACCCGCTGCTCATGTCGAAATTGGGCGCTTGTAAAGTCCAGCTGGAAACCGGCACCGGCACGATGCTGGAACGCGTCAACTCGGGCAAATATATTTTTGGCCTTAACGCCATGGGCGCCTACGCCATGTCGCGCAGCCAAACCGACCTGCCCGATTTAGGCGTGGTTTTTCCACACGATTACACGCTCGCGCTTTCCCGAGTAGCACTGATCAATCGTGCGACACAAAACCTCGCGGGCGCCCGTCTTTGGTTGGATTTTTTGCTCTCTCCAGAAACCCAAAAAATTTTTAGCTCGAAACTCAACATGATTCCGGTACGGCGCAATGTCGCACCGCCACCATATGCCGCATCAATTGGTGACGCGTTGAGGCCGATCAGAATGACCTCTGCTCTGACCGATCACCTCGCACCCGATACACAGCGCAAGTTCATGGACGAATGGAAGCGCTTGATCAGCCTGCAAACCTGATTTTCCCGACGGGGACCCACATGAAACTCGCTAAGATTTTTTGTTCCTTCTTCGCACTGACTGTTTTTTTAGGCAACCTAGCGATCGCGCAGCGCTACGGCGAAAAACATAGTGTTGCCTTAGTCGTGCAACGCCAAGGCCAACCGCCAGCAGTCGCATCGGACGAGCGCGTGCGGGCACATCTTGAGCAACGTGGATTCACTGTCAAAATCGTCGATCAAACGGATCCTGCATCACTGACCGACGGGGTTGACATCATTCTGATTTCCTCGAGCGTAAGTGCGAAAAAGCTCGAGGGGAAATATCGTCAGACCCGTATTCCAGTCGTCCTTTGGGAATCGTATTTGCTGCCGCACATGGGTATGAGTGGTTTGCGTGAGGAAGTCGACTACGGCACGATCCAAGAGCGTCGCTACGCTTGGCTCGTCAATGCCCCGCACCCGTTATCGGCAGGCCATCCGGCTGGTCTGCTGAACCTCTACGAAAAAAATGCCGCGCTGAATTGGGGGCGCCCCGGACTCGGGGCGAACATCATCGCAACCGTGCCCGGCGAACGGGACAAAGCACTCGTGTTCGCCTACGAGGCGGGAGCAACCATGGACTATGAAAACCTGGCGCCTGGAGCTAGAGTTTTTCTGCCTGTTGACGCGACATTTCCGAATCTCAATGAAGCTGGATTGAGCATTTTCGATTCTGCCGTTCAATGGGCGCTCGCACGAAGGACTTCGAAATAGTGACCGTCGCCGACGAGTCCGCCGCGACCCCGGAGGTCAGCGTGAGCACCCCAAAAACACGATACACGTGGCTGAAATTGCTCAAGCCGACACATCATTGGGTCGGCGCGAGCTTGAGCGTCGTTCTTTTGATCTCAGCGCTAACGGGTGCAGCGCTCGCGTTTCGCACGCAGGTTGATCCGCTTGTCTACCCGACGATGCTGACCGCCAGCACGTGCCCACAACCGATCAGCGTCGATCAAGTGGTCGCCAACGCTGTGACCCACCACCCGCAGAGTCGCGTCTCCTACGTCAGAGTCCAGAACAGACCAGCTCAGCCCTGGATCGTGCGATTCAAAGATCGGGATGCAGTTCACGTCGATCCGTGTACCGGTCAGGTACTGGGCACGCAAAATCGATACGGCGGCCTCTACGGGTTCATCGAACTTGTGCACACGGCGAAGTACGTACCGAACGGCAATATATTGATCGGTTCGATCACGATGTTGTTTGCCATCGTGCTGCTCGGCGGCGGAATCGCTCTTTGGTGGCCACGCGGCGCAAACAAATTTAGCCACGCGCTGCGAATCCATCCGCAAAGTAAAGGCCGTGCACGCTTGATGAGCGTGCATCGGATTGCCGGCGCCTACGCCGCTGCAGCGTTGCTCGTACTGGCACTCACCGCACTTCCGCAGGCCTTCGACTGGGCGAAGGACGGGATTTACGCCGCCACCAACTCCACGCCGCCGACGATCCCTGCAGCAACGGCACCGACGGTCGGTGGTCCGCGGGTCTCGCTGCAAAGTGTTTGGGAGACCGCAGTCCGGCTGTCCCCTAATCCCGTCGAACATCTGATTCACGTCGATCAGGCGCCCGGGAAAGCCCTAGAAACATTCATCATCGAGGCGGACGCTCCTCACGTTCACGCGCGCTCCTATTTGTTCGTCGATCCAGTCGATGGCAAGGTGGTGAGTTACGAGCCCTACGGCTCCAGCAACATCGGTCGCAAGATCTACTACTGGACCATGGCGCTGCACATGGGCAAGTTCGGCGGTCTTGCAGGCCAGTTCGTCATGTTGCTGCTCGCCGCCGTCATCGCCTTGATCGTGACCACAGGTGTGACAACCTTCTTTCAGCGCCGCAGAAACAGCAAGCGTACGGCCGCCGCGTAAGCTTACCGGCCAAAGTTGCGAGCGAGCGTCGGACGATCGACCACGTTATATTTCGACCCATATGCGCATCTTGGTGGTTGAAGATGATCCGGACCTAGGTGAGGCACTGCAGCTCCGACTACGCCGCGACGGACATGCCGCCGACTGGATTCGTGACGGCAAAGCCGCTGGCGAAGTGCTGCGACAGCAGCAGTTCGAAGTCATCGTGCTCGATATCGGGCTGCCCGGACAGGACGGCATCTCGATCCTTCGCGCTTTGCGTCGACGCGGCGACAAGACCCCGGTGCTCATCCTCACCGCTCGGTCAAACATCGAAGACCGAATCAACGCGCTCGACATCGGTGCCGACGATTATCTCGCCAAACCATTCGACACCCGTGAGTTCGAGGCCCGTTGTCGTGCACTGTTGCGTCGCGCGCAAGGTCTTGCGTCGGGTGCAACGACCATCGGCGACCTGACCTTCGATCGGTGCGCGAAAACCGTAACGGTCGGCGGTCAAGCATTGAACTTGCCGAACCGCGAGTACCGGCTGCTCG
>RGUL01000020.1 GCA_010027845.1 Gammaproteobacteria bacterium | reverse complement strand
ACGCGCACGCTGGAGCGCCAAATATCCGGGCCGGTGCCATCGCCTTCGATGTAGGGAATGATCGGGTTATCCGGAACGTGCAACTTGCCGTTCTGGATGGAAATCTTCGCGCCCCCCGCGGGCGGGGTGAGCGTGACCTTGGCAGGCGTCGACATGATGACAACTTCTCCTTGAGAGCGACTTTTTCGGCGGCGAAATGCTAGCACAGCGGACCTCCGGCACCCGCTTGGCTAGAATGTTTTCGATGGCCAATCTCCGTTCAACGCCCGCCGCCGACGGTTGTCGAATGCCGGGAGAATTCGAGCCCCACCGCGGCTGCTGGATGCTGTGGCCGCAACGTCCGGATAACTGGCGAAATGCCGCGCAGCCCGCACAACGGGCATTTGTGGCGGTCGCTCGCGCGATCGCGCGCTTCGAGCCGGTGACGGTGGGTGCATCGGCTGAGCAGCGCGACGTCGCCGCGCGGTTGCTCGGGCCGCGGGTACGGGTTGTCGAGCTCGCGAGCGACGACGCCTGGATGCGCGACGTCGGACCCACCTGTGTGGTCTCGCGGCGGGGCGTGGTGCGCGGCGTCGACTGGCGCTTCAACGCTTGGGGTGGACTCGACGGCGGCTTGTATTTTCCTTGGGATCAAGATGCTCGAGTGGCGCGTCGCGTGCTCGAAATCGAGGGCTTGCCGCGCTATCGAGCGCCCATGGTGTGCGAGGGTGGGGCGATCCACAGTGATGGTGCCGGCACCTTGCTCGTCACCGAGCAATGCTTGCTCAATCCGAATCGCAATCCGACGCTCGGCAGGCAGCGCATCGAAAACTTGCTCAAGGCCTACACCGGGGCGCGTACCGTGATCTGGCTCGGTGATGGTGTGTGGGCCGACGAAACCTCCGGCCATATCGACAATCTCGCCTGTTTCGTAGCGCCCGGCTGCGTGCTGCTCGCCTATGAAGAAAATCGCCGCGATCCGATGCACCGAATTTCGCGCGACGCGTACGAGCGTTTGCTGGCGGCGAGAGATGCGCGCGGTGAGCGTTTGCAGGTCGTCAAATTGCCGATGCCGGGGCCGCTCTACATGACGGCGCGCGAGGCTTCGGGTGTGCAGCGCAGACGCGGCGCGAAACGGCGGCGCGCCGGTGAGCGACTCGCGGCGAGTTACGTCAACTTTTATTTGCCGAACGGTGCAGTCGTGATGCCGTTGCTTGATGCGCGCAAAGATGCTGCGGCTCGTCGCATTTTGAAGCAGGCATTTCCCGATCGCCGGATCGTCGGCGTGCCAGCGCGCGAAATTTTGCTCGGCGGTGGCAACATCCACTGCATCACCCAACAAATCCCTTTAGGGGGTGGTGCATGAGTGCGGTTGCGACGCCACGCCTGTCGCGGGACGCGCTACGCGCCACGCTGCGTGTGCGGCCCATGCAAAAACCTCGACTTTCGGACGTCGACGCCGCGCGCAGCTTCGGCTGGGGGCGCGACGAAGCCGAGCAGGCGACCGGTGAGAACCTGCAGCGGATGCGTGATCTGCAATACAAAATGTTCGCGCAGCGCCGCTATTCTTTGTTGGTGGTCCTGCAGGCGATCGACGGCGGTGGCAAAGACAGCACGATCCGGCGCGTCATCGGTGCGTTCAATCCGCAGGGCTGTGCCGTGACAGCCTTTAAAAAACCGACCGATCTCGAGTTGCAGCACGACTTTCTTTGGCGGGTGCATCAGCGCGTACCCGAGCGCGGTACGATTGCAGTGTTCAATCGTTCGCACTACGAAGACGTGTTGGTCGCGCGCGTCGAAGAGCTCGTGCCGAAGGACGTTTGGCGGGCGCGTTACGCGCGCATCAATTCGTTCGAGGAGGTGCTCGGTGAGTCGGGTACGCGGGTGGTCAAGATCTTCTTGCAGATCAGCCGAGCCGAACAAAAAGTACGTTTCGAAGAGCGGCTCAATGCGATCGACAAGCAGTGGAAGTTCGATCCCGACGATCTCGACAAGCGACGCAAATGGAATCTCTATCGAGCGGCCTATCGCGACGCGCTCGGTCTATGCAGTACCGCTCACGCACCCTGGTATGTGATTCCCGCAGACCGCAAATGGTTTCGCGATTTTGCCGTCTCGCAGATCGTGCGCGAGGAACTCGAGGCTTTGCCGTTGCGCTGGCCGAAGCTGCCGTACGACCCTGCCAAGATTCGCATTACGTGAATATTCGCGACTATCGCGGTGCTTGCCACTCGAGCGTGAGAAACACGCTGCGGCGTGGCGCTGGGAAATAACGCCATTCGCCTTGCGCAAAATCGGCGCGATCGGCGAACAGTCGATCGGTGAGATTGTCGACGTTCAGGCTCGTGCGCCATTGGCCGCCGAGACGGGCGCTGACCCTAAGATCCGCCACCGTATGACCGCTTTGGCGGTGCTCGTTCGCGGCGTCGGCGTAGTAATCACCGACCCTGCGCACAGTGAGCCCCGTCGTCCAAAACGACGTCGGGCGCCAGGTGATTTCGAGCGTGTCGAGCGCGCGCGGCGCGGTGTCGATATCTTTGCCGGCGACGATCGTTTCGCCGCCGTCGATCGCGCGCGAGAACGCATAGCGATGGCGGGCGCGGCTGCCGGCGAGCGTGACGTCGATATCCGGCGTTGCAGCGTACTGCCATTCGTATTCGACGCCACGGTGTGTGGTTTTGCCATCCGGAACGTTGAATCCGTTCGCGTCGCGCAGGATCACGGCGGTACGTGTGGCATCGAATGCGGCCAAAGAAAAACGCCAATTCGATCCTCGGTGATGCCAACCGAGTTCGCTCGCACGCATGCGCTCGGCGTGCAAATCGGCGACGCTTTGGTTTCGCTGCAGGCGGTAAAGCTCGGTGGCCTCCGGCGGCCGAAAGCCGTTGCTGGCGGTGAAATAAAAGCGCTGGTCGCTCGTGGGTATCCAGCCGAATTCGAGGCGTGGCGTCAGGGTCGAGTAGCGATCGGTGCGATCCGCGGGACGGTTGTAGAGGCAGCCCGTGATACCGCACGCGCTGCCGTCTTCGGCGGTGTTTCCGTCGCGCATGCGATTGTCGTAAGCGTAGCGGGTGTCATCGCCGCGTACCGCGACCTGCCAATCGAAATGACGACCGAGCGGACCGCCGAGCTGCGCTTGCAGCCCGATGACCCTCGCGTCGACTGAGTAGTCATAGTGTTTGCCGGCGGGGCGGATGGCGCGCGCCGCGGCGCTGCCCTCGAGCGTCGGTCCGTTCTGCACTTCGAGTAACCAGCCACGGCTCGTCTCAAGATCGACACCGAGCCGATACTGCAACGATTCCGACAGCGCCGCCGCACGCGACGCGGCCGCGGCGACGCTGCGCTGGCCGTTGCGTTCGAGCGGCTTACCGAGCAGAAAATGCTGTAAAAACTCCATCGAAGAATCGCGCAATGTCAATCGAAGTTCGTCGCGCACGGTATCTTTGCCACCGCGCGTCCAATCGATAGAGAGTCGGTTTGCATCGGCGTTACGAAAGGCTTCGGGGTTGGCGTTGATCCGCCGCAGTACCGGATCCCGATAACTTTCGTAGCCACGCAGGAAGCCGGCGGTTTGTTGGTCGAGTTTGGTGAACGCAGCCCGCAGTCGTAGTTGGCCGTCGAAAACGATCGAATCGCGCAACAGATTCAATTTCCGATCGCGTGTCGCCGAGTGATCGCGAAATCCGCCGTCGTTCCGCCACAGCCCATAGGCGGCGAGGCCGAGTTGCGGTTCGCTCGCCAAAGAAAAGCGTGCGCTGCGCAGCTCGGCGCTGCCGGCGACGAGCGCTGCGGAGTTTCGAATGTCCCCGACCGCCGGGGTGAGTACGCTCACCGAACCGTGCACGGCGTTCGCACCCATGACAGCGGTGCCGGGACCGCGCAAAACCTCGATCGCCGCCGCTTGCGAGGTGTTGATCTCGAACATTTCATTGACGTTGCAGAAGCCGACCGGTCGGATGGGGAAGCCGTCCTCCATCACCAAAAATGCGCCGCAAGCACCGGCGCCGGTGAGCACGGGCGAACGGATTGCGAGCAAACTTTCTTGTCCGCTGCCGCGTTGCATGTAAACGCCCGGGGCGCGATTGAGGGCATCGGCCACGTGCAACAGGTCGACAACCCCGGTTTCGTCGGCCGCGATGCGCGACAGGCTGGCGCCGATTTCCAACCACGATTGCGGACGTCGACCGGCGCTCACGACAACCTCGTCGAGGTCTTTGGCATCGGACGCGTACACCGCCGCGGACGCGGCGAGCAACGCGACGACCACGGCCAAGGATCGTAAGCGGGTGCAGGCTGGTCGCGAGGGGTTCGCCATGACCGCATTATCGGCCATTTCGCGCAGGGCGAAGCGCTCGCTGGTATTCTTCGCGCGTGTCCGCCGCGCGTTTTCGATCTTGGTTGTTGCTGTGTTGCGCACTATGTTGTGGTGCGTCGTCGGCATGGGCACTCGACTCGGCACGGCCGCGCGTCGGGCTCGTGCTCTCCGGTGGTGGTGCGCGCGGTGCTGCGCACATCGGCGTTCTGAAGGCGCTCGAAGCGCAGCACGTGCCGATCGATGCGATCGCCGGCACGAGTGTCGGGGCGGTCGTCGGTGGGCTGTATGCGAGCGGTCTCTCGCCCGCCGAAATCGAAGCCTTGATCGACTCGGCGCGCTGGCGTGGCGCGTTCGATGAGCGCGTACCACGACGTTTGCAAAGCTTTCGACGAAAAACCGAAGACGAACGTTTTTTGGTCAAGTTACCGCTGGGCTTGAATGCCGGGCGTTTTCGTTTGCCGAAAGGCTTAGTGTCGTCGCAAGCGGTGACACAGTTGCTGCGGGAAGTGACGGCGCCGGTGGCGACGATTCACGATTTCGATCGCTTGCCGATTCCGTTTCGCGCCGTGACCACGGACATCGAGAGTGGTGCGTCGGTCGTGTTAGGTTCGGGGGATCTCGTCACGGCGATGCGCGCGAGTTCGACCGCGCCCGGGGTATTCGCGCCAGTCGAAATCGACGGTCGTTTGTTGGTCGACGGCGGACTCGTGGACAACTTGCCGGTCGAGGTCGCACGCCAAATGGGCGTCGACGTTTTAATCGTCGTCGACGTCGGTTTTCCGTTGCGCTCCCGTCAATCATTAGACTCTGCGCCCAATATTTCCGCGCAGATGTTGTCGATAATGGTGCGTCGCGGCAGCGACGCGCAGCGCGGTTTGTTGCGGCCATCGGACGTGCTCGTGAGTCCCGCGCTCGGTGTCGACGATTCGACTTTCGATCTCGGTATCACGACGCGCGCGATCGGCTTAGGCGAGCAGGCGGCGCAGGCGGTGGCAACGCGGCTCGCGCCGCTCTCGATCAGCGCCGACGAGTTCGCACGTCATCTGGCATCACGCAGCGCCGTGCGCCGTGGCCTGCCGAAGATCGACAGCGTGCGGGTCGCGGCAGATTCACAGCGCTATGCGCGTTTACTCGAAACCGAATTTGCGCCGCTCATCAGCCGTGCGCTGCAACCGCAAGAACTCGACACAGCGGTCGGTACGCTCTTCGGACGCGGTAATTTCGAAAGCGTCGATTATCGACTAACGGCCACCGATGCCGATCGCGCGGCGCTCGAGGTGTCTGCGCGTCGTAATTCTTGGGGCCCCAACTACGTGCGTTTCGGGCTCAATCTAGAGGATGATTTTTCGGGTGAGGCGAATTACAACGCCGCCGCACGATTCGTCATCGCCGATATCAGTTCGCTCGGCGCCGAGTGGGTCTGGGACTTTCAAGTCGGCTCGCAACCGCGCATCGCGACCGAGTTCCACTTGCCGTTCGGCGAGCGGGCGCGCTGGTTTTTGATGCCGCAGGCACGATTCGAATTGCGTAACGTTCCGTTGTTCGAGGCCGGGCGTTTCGTCGCCGACTACCGCTTGCGCACCACGGACTACGGTCTCGACGTCGGCCGAGAAATTTCCAACTTCGCCGAGATGCGTGCAGGCGTGCGAAGCTTGACCGGCCGTTCGCGGTTGCGACTCGGCGATCCCGCACTCAAAGATAGTCAATTTTCGGCGCGGGAATATTTCACACGTTTCTCGTACGACACGCTCGACGACCGAAATTTCCCGCGGCACGGCCAATCGTTGCGGCTCGAGTGGCGCGGCGAGCGTCGCGCACTCGGTTCGCAACGCGATGCGGACGTCGCCACGGCCGATTGGCTCGCGGCGCGCTCGATCGGTCGCAACACGGCGGTGTTGTGGACCTCGTTCGGCACCAACTTCGCGGCTAACGCGACCGAGGTGCGTAGCTTGTTTCCGCTCGGTGGATTTTTGAACTTATCGGGTCTGCCGCGCGATTCGATCAGTGGCCGGCACTACGCGATCGGACGACTCGTGTACCTGCGTAAGATCGGTGCGGGCGGCGAGGGCTTTCTGAATGTGCCGGCTTACGCGGGCGTATCGTTCGAGGCGGGCAATGTTTGGGATCGGCGCGATGCCATCAAGTGGGGCGATGCGCGCAAGCAGGGCAGTGCATTCTTCGGTTTCGACACGCCGCTCGGACCGGTCTATGTCGGCACGGGATTCGGTGGCGCCGATACGCCGTTTTATTTATTTCTCGGTCGGACGTTCTGAGTCGACACGTCCAGCGGTTCAAATTGCAGCGCCGGTTTGTCGCCCGGTCGCGAATATTCGTGCTTGCGACTCATTTCGCGTAACGCCGCATCACGCTCTTCGGCCGTCGCATACCAATGCGTGCGATGCCAATCTTCGCCGAGTAGCTTGCGCATCGGGTCGGTCGGCAGCAGCGAGACCCGCAGACCATAGGGTTTCGGTGTCTCGAGTGCGCCCGCTCGTAAACCGTGACGAAGATTGTGTGCGTGACAGGATGTCATGGTCTGCATTCTACACCAGCCGATCGCCGGCTCCTTCGCGGTCCGCCCATCCGAGTAGCCGGCGTGTGACGAATCGGTAAAGGCGTTTGCCCGTCGCGCGCCAGAGTCGCGACAGCGGCGAGGGCGAGGCGAGGATCGCGCGTTCGCGTGCGGTCAATCGCTCCGGCCGATAGCGGCGTTTGTGCTTCAACATATGCCGCAGATCATCGTGCGCGAGCATGCGGAACAATCGATCGCGGCGTGGCGCGTGGCGTGCGAGTTGAAAGTCGACCAGTGCCGGTAAGCCTTCGGGCGTCACTAGCCAATTCGGTTCTTTGGCGAGATCGTCGTGGGTGAGGTCGCGCGCGTGCAGGAGTCGCACGAGCCGCAGTGCCTCACGGAAATAGCGCGCGTCAGGTGGCGCGGCGCGCTGCATCGGTAGCCCTTCGATCCATTCACGTCGTAAATGGTTCGCATCGCAGTGCAACAGTTTCGGCACGCGCTCGACACCCTCGAGCACCATGAGCGCCCGCTTTTCGCGACGTAAAAGGTGTCGGGCGAGTGGTCGAGCCCACCAGCGAGCACTGCGCGTGTCGCGCAGCACGCTGCTGCGGCCGGCGGAGTCTTCGCGTTCGACGTGGCCGAAGAGATCCGATTTGAGACGGGTCACGGCAGGACGAATACTTTGGGTAGCCCCGCGAGGTCCCGCCATAAAACCGCGATGTTGACGAGCGCGTAGAGCAACGCGAACGAACCGGCGTCGACGAACGATTTCCAGAGAATCAATGGTCGAACTTCGAGATTCTCGGGCACGAACGCTCGCCAGCCTCGCGTCGGCCAGCGTCGTGGCCAAAATTGCGGCGTCTGCTCGCGGTAGCGCTCGTAGCGCACGTCGAAACGTGCAGTCATGAATCGTTCTTCTTCGCGCGCGGCCCGCGAGAACAGCACACCTTGTACCACCAAGGTCGCGACGGTCAGCGTCAAAGAATGCGTCGCGAGACCGAGCCCGACGCCGCCGAGCAAGGAGAGTGTGTAGAGCGGGTGTCGGCAGAGTGCGTATGGTCCGATGGTCACCAGTTCGGCGTCTTTACGTCCGGCGATGAACACGGAACACCAGACCCGCCCGAGGCAGGCGGCGACGATCGTCAGCAAAGCGAGTAGATCGAGTGCGCCGCGCAGCAGCACGGGCAGCGGGGCGCTGCGGGTGACGGCCGTGAGCAGCAGCAAACAGAGATACCAGAGCAGCGTGACACGCAAGCGCGGTGTGCTGGCGGAGGTGGTCATTTCGTCTCGATTGTATTGATGTTCCGCGGCTCTGCCACCAAAATTCCGCCTCCGTTCGACCCGTTTGCGAGGCTCTTAGGATGGGATTATTCCGCCGCAAGACCGACTTGGTGACCGCCGCCGAAGCCTTGCCCGGCCGGGCGACGCCCTTGCGCGTGCCCGAACGTCACTACGTCAATGGCGCGCCGTTGTCGCCGCCGTTCGCGGCCGGCCTAGAGGTCGCCCAGTTCGGCATGGGTTGTTTCTGGGGCGCCGAGCGGCTCTTCTGGCAAATTCCGGGCGTGGTCAGCACGTCGGTCGGCTATGCGGGCGGCTACACGCCTAACCCAACCTACGAGGAAGTCTGCTCGGGTCGGACCGGGCACACGGAAGTCGTACGGGTGGTGTTCGATCCGACCGCCTGCCGCTTCACGACTTTATTGCGCGCGTTTTGGGAGCGCCACGATCCGACACAGGGTATGCGCCAAGGCAACGACATCGGCACCCAATATCGCTCGGCGATTCATTGCACCAGCGACGCCCAACTTGAAGCGGCTTTGGCGAGCCGCGACGCTTATCAACGCAGTCTCGGTGAGCGGCGATTCGGTGCGATCACGACCGAGGTCGTGCCGGCGCCGGAATTCTTTTACGCCGAGGACTACCATCAGCAGTACCTCGCCAAAAATCCCAACGGCTATTGCGGTCTCGGTGGCACCGGCGTCGCCTGCGCGATCGGTTGAGCTAGCGCTCTCAGCCGGCTTTCATCACCGTCGCGATCGACTCCGCGACCCGTGTGCAATTCGCCGGGCTGATGCCGGCAATGTTGATTCGACCGTCCGGCGCCATGTAGATGTGATGCTGCTCGCGCAGCGTCACGACTTGCTCGGCGCGCAACGGCAGACGCGAGAACATGCCGCGCTGCTGCTTGATCCAACCGAAGTCCGCGCCGCTCGCCGTCGTGAGTTTTTCTGCGAGCAAACTGCGCAGGCTGTTGATGCGATTGGCCATATGGGTGAGTTCGGTCACCCATTCCTGACGCAACTCTGGCGTCGCGAGCACACGATCGACCACCGCTGCGCCGTGATCGGGCGGCATCGACCATACCGTGCGGGCGATACGGCCGAGCTGGCCGGCGTGGATCGACGCCTGCTCGGTGTTCGCCGAGACGACCGCCAAAAGTCCGGTGCGTTCCCGATAGACGCCGAAATTTTTGGAGCATGACACCGCCACCAACATTTCCGGTACCGCTTTGGCGATCAAACGGATCGATGCGGCATCACGATCGAGATCCTCACCGAGGCCTTGGTAGGCCATGTCGACGAACGGCAGCAAACGACGTTTGGCGAGCACTTCGGCGACCGCTTGCCATTGCGCAACGTCGAGGTCTTGTCCGGTGGGGTTGTGACAGCAAGCGTGCAGCACCACCACGGAGTCCGCCGGTAGCGCGTCCAAAAATCCGAGCATGCGATCGAACGCGAGGCCGTTCGTGTGCGCGTCGTAGTACGGATAGCGTTCGACCTTCAAGCCGGCCGCACCGAGTAAAGGCAAATGGTTCGCCCAAGTAGGATCGCTGACGTACGCGATGGAACCTGCGCGCGCGGCAGCGAGGAACAAGGCGCCTAAGTGCAGCGCGCCGCTACCGCCCGGCGCCTGCGCTAGCGACAAGTCGGCTTTGCGACCGGCGAGATCGACGCCGAACGTCAGCGCGGCCACTTGCGTGTTGAAACCGGGATTGCCGACCGGGCTGAGATACGCTTTGGTCGTTTGCGCGGCGATCAAGTCTTGCTCGGCACGACGCACCGCACGCGGCACCGGCGTCTTACCCGCTTCGTCTTTGTAGACGCCAACGCCGAGATCGACTTTGTCGGTCGACGGATCTTTTTGAAAAGCGGCGGAAACGCCGAGAATCGGATCGGGCGGAACGCGGGTCAGCGACTCGAACATCTTGGGCCTCTGGGCGACGATGGCGGCGAAAGGCGGCGATTATCGCAGCAGGTCGGCTCCGAGGCGAGATTTCGCTGCGAGCTTGTCGTCAGTGCGTGTTTTTCGCCGTGTGCTCGTCGGCGAGTGCGCCGCAGGCATAGAGCGCATCGATCGCGGCCGCATCGAAGCCGACCTCGGTCAAGACGGCGCGATTGTGTTCGCCGAGTCGCGGCAGCACCAGTCGCGGCGCACCCGGTTCGGCACTGAACTTCAGCGGCGTGCCGACGTGCTCGCGACCGCGCTCGTCGAGCAAGCGCATGCCGCGCGCCGAGGCCTGCGGTTCGTCGAACGCTTCTCGCAGGTCGTTGACCGGCGCGAAGCCGATATCTTTGCCGCTAAACCACTCGATCCACTCGTCGCGGGTGCGGGTGAGAAACGTCGCCTGCAAAAAATCGATCACCGGTTGTTGATGCGGACCCGGGCCGCGCTCGCAGAGTGGCAACAGGTCGAGCCGACCGAGTTCGCCGAGTAAGTTACGAACGAATTTCAGTTCCTGCGCGCCGAGCACTACGTGCTTGCGGTCGCCGGTCGCGTAGATTCGATAGAACGCACTGCCGCCTAGCGAGCGGAATTCTTTGACGACCGGCGGTCGTTTGGCGGCGAACACTTCGCCGGTGACGTTCGGCGTACTGGCGAGCACCGTATCGTGCATCGAGACGTCGAGATAGTCGCCGCGGCCACTGTGTTCACGGCGATAGAGCGCCATCATCACCCCGCCGAACGCGTACAGCGCTGCGGAGAGATCGGCGACTGGCACGTGCGGCAGGGTCGGCTCGCCGTCGCCGCCGAGGTTCAAACTGACGATGCCGCCGAGTGCTTCGGTCGCGAGGTCGTGCGCCGGCAGGTCGCGGCGCGGACCGTACTGGCCGAATGCCGAGATCGAGCAGTATACGATGCGCGGATTGATCGCTTCGATCGCGCGGTAGCCGACACCGAGACGATCGACGACGCCAGGTCGGAACGCCTCGACGAACACGTCGACGCTGGCAGCGATTTTCAGCAACGCTGCGCGACCCTCGGGTGATTTGAGATTGATGCAGACGCTGCGCTTGCCGCGGTGCGTATTTCGGAAGAAGACCGAGACTTCGTCTTCGCGCAGCCCGATGTGGCGATTCGGTTCGCCTTCGCCGGGTGGCTCGACTTTGATCACGTCCGCGCCATGATCAGCGAGGATTTGCGTCAATGCGGGGCCCGGCAAAAACAACGACAAGTCGAGGACTCTTAAACCGTCGAGCTTCATGGTCATCAGATCGCGTCCGCCGCGCGCATCGTTGCGATTTCTTCGGCCGAGTAGCCGAGTTCGTCGAGCACTGCGTCGTTATCCGCACCGAGCGCCGGTGCGCTACGCGCCGGCAGACGTGCGCCGTCGAGCATGATGGGATTGGCGAAACTTTTGAAGTCAGCTCGCAAAGGGTGGGGTGTATTGCGAATCATGCCGATCGCAGCCGGGAAGGGGTTGTCGAGCGCTTGCGCGAGATCGTGCACGGGTGCTGCAGGCAAAACACCCTGCAAACGGGTGAGCCAATTCGTCGTGGTGTCACGTGCGAACACCGCATCGAGCGCGTTCGTCAACGCTTCGCGATGCTCGCGCCGCGCGGCGAGCGTGGCGAATCGCGGGTCGCTGGCGATCGCCGGTGCATCGATCACGCGCATCAGTTCGCCCCAAAACTTCTCCGTCATGCACATGACGAAAATCCAGCCGTCGGCGGTCGTAAACAGTTGCACCGGCGTCGCGGTCGGATGGGCGCTGCGCGGCGCGCGACCGGTGACGAGTTTCTCGTTCAGATACCAGGTGCCGGGATACGAAAGTTGATGCAGTGCGACATCGAACAAACTCACGTCGACGTCGCGTCCCTTGCCGGTGCGTGCGGCGCCGAACAAGGCGGCGAGCAGCGCGAGTGCAGTCGTGATGCCGGTCATGAAATCGACGATGGAGAGCCCCATGCGCGACGGCGGCGAACCGGGTTCGCCCGTGACGTGCAGGTACCCTGCTTCTGCTTGCATCAAATAGTCATAGCCCGGCCAAGCACGTCGTTCGTTGTGCCGACCGTAGGCCGACAGATGCGCGCAGACGATGCGCGGATTGATCGCAGCGAGCGATTGGTAGGTCAAACCGAGTTTGTCCGGTTGGTCGCCGCGCAAGTTGTTGAGCACCGCATCGGAGCGCGCGACCAATTTGTGAAATGCCGCGCGACCGGCCTCGGATTTGAGATTGAACGTGACGCTGCGTTTGTTGAGATTGAAGGTTTGGAAAAAATGCGAATCGTGCTCACCTAAAAAATAGGGCCCCATGCCGCGTGTCGCGTCACCGCCTTGTCCACGACTTTCGACCTTGATCACCTCGGCGCCGAGATCGGCTAGGTACATCGAGCCGAACGGTCCGGCACCGAAATTTTCGAAGGTGAGGATGCGTACCCCGGCGAGTGGTAAATCGGACCGACTCACAACGGATTACGCTCGATCAGTTGCCGCGCGATGATGATGCGCTGCATCTCATTAGTGCCTTCGCCGATGCACATCAGCGGCGCGTCGCGATAGTAGCGTTCGACGTCGAAGTCCGTGGAGTAACTGTAACCGCCGAAGATGCGCATCGCCTCCAGCGAATTTTCGACGCCGGCTTCCGAGGCGAATAATTTGGCCATGCCCGCCTCGAGATCGCAGCGCTCGCCGGTGTCGTATTTGGCTGCTGCTTGCGCGATCAAAAGTCTTGCGGCTTCGACACGCGTCGCCATATCGGCGAGTTTCAACTGAATCGCTTGATGTTGCGCGATCGGTTTACCAAAAGTCTGCCGCTCCTGGGCGTAACGCACGGCCGCGCGCAATGCTCCCTCGGCGATACCGGCGCCGCGGGCGGCGACGTTGATGCGTCCGAGTTCGAGGCCGCCGACGGCTTGTTGAAAGCCTCGTCCCTCCACGCCACCGATCAAGCGATCGGCGCTGACGCGGTGGTTGTCGAACACGAGTTCGGCGCTGTCGATGGCTTTGTAGCCTAGTTTCTTCAATTTTTTGGCGGCAGCGAATCCGGGGCCTTTCTCGCACAAAAATAAGCTCATGCCGCGATGCCGCGGTTGTGCTTCGGGGTCGGTCTTGACGAGGACGGCAAAGGCCGTGCCCTCGACGCCGTTGGTGATCCAAGTTTTGGTGCCGTCGATGACGTAACTGTCGCCGTCGCGCCGCGCGACTGCGCGGATGCTCTGCAGATCCGTACCGGCGTTAGGTTCGGTCAGGCCGATGCCGCCGCGAATCTCACCGGTCGCAAATTTCGGCAGCCAACGAGTCTTTTGTTCGGCCGTGCCGTGGCGTTGAACGCAGGCCGCCATGATGAGGTGCGAGTTGAAGATGCCGACCGGTGCCATCCACACGGCCGAAATCTTCATCACGATTTGTGCGTAAGTCGTCGCATCGAGACCGAGGCCGCCGTATTCGGGCGCGATGGTGGCGCCGAACAAGCCGAGGTCCTGCATTTGCGCGACGATTTCTGCAGGGTATTCGTCGGCATGATCGAACCGACGGGCGACCGGGCGCAGTTCACGCTCGGCCCAGCGTTCGATGCTGTCGATGATCTCGCGTTGTTCGTCCGTTGCGGGGTGGTTCGTCGGGTTCGTGGACATGATCAATATCCCATGCGGTCTTCGACCGCGTGTCCACGTTTGGCGACCAAGATCGTGCGCTCGAAGTCGCATACCACAGTGCCGTCGGTTTTTTTGCCACGCGTGCGCACGGTCACGAGGCCCGCGGTCGGTCGCGATTTCGATTCACGCTTGTCGAGGACTTCGGACTCGGCATACAAGGTGTCGCCGGCGAACACCGGCGCGGGCATGCGAATTTCCTTCCAGCCGAGATTGGCGATCGCTTTTTGACTGACGTCGGTCACGCTCATGCCGACCACAATGGCGAGCGTGAGCGGTGAGGCGACGATGCAGCGCCCGAATTCCGAGGCCTTGCCGTACTCCGCATCAAAATGTAGCGGGTGCGTGTTCATGGTGAGCAGCGTGAACCACGTGTTATCAGTTTCGCTGATGGTGCGGCCGGGGCGGTGCTCGTACACGTCGCCAATTACGAAATCTTCGAAGTAGCGACCGAAAGACTCGCGGTAGCGACCGGGTGCGACAGGGATCGAGGTGTGGCTCATGGCGCGCGTCCGTCCGTCTGTTCAAATGTCCGGACAAATGCTAGGTTGCACTCCCGTGACTGTCAATTCACGCAAGGCCGTTCCGCCGCCGCGCTATCGCCGCCTGGCCGAGGGCTTGCTTGCCGACATCGGTAACGGCCGCTATCGCATCGGCGACGTGTTGCCCGGTGAGCACGAACTCGTTGCGCGTCACGGCGTCAGTCGGCACACCGTGCGCGAGGCGTTGCGTCGTCTCCAAGAACTCGGGCTGATCTCGCGTCGTCGCGGTATCGGCACGGTCGTCACGGCGAGCGCGGCGCCCGGAGCGTACGTGCAAAGACTCGAGTCACCGGCCGAACTGCTGCGCTATCCCGCCAGCAGCCGACTCGAGGTGCAAGCCCGCGCAGCCGTGCGCGCCGATGCCGAGCTCGCAGCAACGCTCGGCTGCGGTCGCGGAGCGCGTTGGCTGCGCATCAGCGCGTTGCGACGCTTACGGCCGAACGGCACCGCGATCGGTTGGTCCGACATTTATTTATCGCCGCGTCACCGGGCCGTGGCGCCGCTCGTCGGTCGATCGGCGGAGCGGGTGTTCGAAATCGTCGAGCGAAAATTCGGCACGCGCGCCGCACGCGTGGAAGTCGAGATTCGTGCGGGCGTTCTCGACACCGGACGCGCCGCCGCGCTCGGTGTCGTCGCGGGCGGCCCGTCTTTGATCGTGTTACGACGCTACCGCGATGCCGAGGGCGCACTATTTCAAATCACGCTCACCGAACATCCGGCGGAGCGATTCACCTATGCATTCGATCTCAGCCGGACGGCCGGCGGACTCGGATTCGAAACGGGAGCCCGATCGAAATGACCGACACACGCCCTATGCCCTCCGGCGTTCGCAGTTATCTTTTCGCGCCGGGCAACCATCCGCGCAAGGTCGAAAAAGTGTTCACGGCGGGCGCGGATGCGATCTTGCTCGATTTGGAGGACGCCGTACCGCCCAAAGAAAAAATCGCGACGCGCGCCGTAGTGATCGCGGCGATGCGAGCCCCGCGCCGCGCGCGCGGTTACGTGCGCGTCAACGGTCTCGACACCGAATGGTGCGCCGACGACATCGCCGCGGTCGCTGGCCCGTGGCTCGACGGGTTGGTGTTGCCCAAGGTCGAATCGGCGGAGCAGGTGCGGCAAGCCTCGGCGTGGATCGCCGCGGTCGAGCGTGCAGCCGGCTTGCCGATCGGTCGGCTCGAATTGATGGCGATCGTCGAGACCGCGCGTGGGATCGAATTGGCCAATGAAATTGCGGCGGCCGATAGACGGCTCGCGAGGCTCGCGTTCGGTGGTGGTGATTACACCAATGATCTCGATCTTGAATGGACTTCAGAGGAGCGCGAACTCGACTATGCCCGTGCGCGACTCACGCACGCCTCACGGCTGGCGAACATCGAACCGCCGGTCGACACCGTGGTGATCGCCGTCAAAGATATCGAGCGATTCCGGGTCTCGGCGCGTAACGGGCGACGCATGGGTTTGTACGGCAAACTCTGTATCCACCCCGATCAAGTGGCGCCTTGCAACGAGGTCTTCACGCCGGATGCCGCGCAGCTCGCACACGCGCGCGCAGTGGTCGAAGCGTTCGAGCGCGCCGAAGCGTCCGGTTCGGCGTCGATCCAGGTCAACGGCCAGTTCGTCGATTACCCGATCGTGTTCAAGGCGCGTCGGATTCTGGCGGCTGCAGCGCGCGCCGGCGGCTGAGATCGAGCGCGAGCACGCCGATCACGATCAGTCCGATTCCCAAAAATTGCCAACCGATCAAGCGCTCGCCGAGCAACGCCCAAGCGAGCAACACGGTGGTCGGTGGTCCGACCGTCGAGATCACGGAGCCGCGCTCGGCGCCGAGGCGTCGCACACCCTCGGCCTGCAGCGAGGCCGGTAAAAACATGCACAGCACGGCGATGCCGACCAATAATGCCCACGCCGAAGGTCGGATCGTGGCGAGCTCAGCGAAATCGCGCTGCACGCCGAAATGCACCAACAGACAGATCGGTGCCGCCGACATCGCGAACAGGGTGAAACGCGCGCTGCCGATTTCGCGGGTGTATTTTTCGCTGATCAAAAAATAGATCGCGTAGCTGAGTGCGGAACCGATGACGAGCAGGGCACCGAGCAGATTCGCGGTCAGTTCCGCGAGATCGAAACCGCCGACCGTGAAAAAAATTCCGACGTAGGTGAGACCGCCGGCGAGGAGCACGGCATTGGCGGGTCGACGCCGATCGCGCACGGCCGTGAACAGCACCACCATCGCCGGGTAGCTGAAAATCAACACGCGCTCAATGCTCGCCTCGATCATCGTCAGCGCGACGAAGTCGAGCATCGCCCCGACGTAGTAACAGAGCGCGCCGGCGAACGCGGCGGTCGCGATCGCGCGCCACGGCGTAGCGGCGATGGTGCTCAGCGGTTCGCGGCGTAGCGCCAGCGCCCAAAACATCGGCAAGGCGATCACGCCGCGGATCATCACCACGGCATCGACGCTGACGCCGAGCGCGTAGAGTTTTTTGGCGAAGATGCCTTTGCAGGCGAACAGCATCGCCGCTGCCGCACAGTACGCAGCGCCCAGCGCGTCGAGCCGGGTGGAGTTGTTCGAACTTTGACTCATGGTGCGGTCGGAGAAGGGTCGGAGCGGCGCGGTGCAAAGTGCGCCAAGGCCCAAATGACGCCGGCGGTGAACAGCACTTCACCCAGGTTGTCGAGTTTCAACGCCCGCAGCAGTGGTGTCGTCGTCGCCAACATTGATAGTCCGCCGATCAACATCCAAGGGAAGCGGTGTTTGAGCAACAAGACCGCGCCGCTACCGATCACGACCAGCAGCGTCACGATCGAGGCGAACGGCGGCGAACCCGGCACGATCGGTTGCCCGTCGAAGCACGCAGTGCCGGCGGCGACCGCGGTCGAGTAACGCACCAGATCGAGTTCGCAGATCGCATACAGTCGATCGACAAAGAAATGTGGTAGGTCGTACATCATCATGGCGAGCGTTAGCGCGCAAAATGTCAGCAGTCCTTTGCGGCTCCGTAGTCGTTCGACCCCCGCGAGGCGCAGGATCACACCGCAGCCTGCGATCGACCAGGCGCCGAATAACCAGTGGGTCCAGAATCGGGGCCAAGAAAGCGCTTCGAGCAACGCGCCCGGGCCGATCGAACTGCCGAGGCCCACGATTAGGTTGTCGTAGACGAGACAGGCTTGCGGCACTAGCAGCACCCAAGCCGCCGCTTGCCCGGTGTCGCGGCCGATGCGCACGAGCCACCCGCACAGCAGTGTTTGCAGTGCGGCCTGCAGCAGGAAGAGTTCGGAGTAATGCACGGCTGCAAGGTTATCATTGCGTCGCGAAAATTCAGATTTTTTGGAGAGCGCGATGTCGGGACCGTTGCACGGGATCAAAGTCATCGAGATGACCAGCGTCGTGCTTGGTCCTTGGGCCTGTCAGTTGCTCGCCGACATGGGTGCGGACGTGGTCAAGATCGAGCAGCCGCGCGGCGACAGTAATCGAACGCTCGGTGCGGCGACCAACCCCGGCATGGCCGCGCTGTATCTCACCTGCAACCGCAACAAGCGCAGCATCGTGCTCGATTTGCGCCAACCGGGTGCCCGCGACGCCTTGCTGGCGCTCGTCAAAGACGCCGACGTGTTCGTGCACAACAATCGTCCGCAAGTGATGACCAAGCTCGGTCTCGACTACTCGGACATGAAGAAGGTCAATCCCCGCATCATCTACTGCGGTGCATACGGCTATTCGAAGCACGGCCCCTACGGCACGCTCGGAGCACTAGACGATTCGATCCAAGCGGTCAGCGGCGTCGCGGCACTGAACGAAATGGTGCTTGGTGAACCGCGCTATTTGCCGACCGTCGTCGCCGATAAAACCACCGCGATCACCGTGGTGTACGGGGTGCTCGCCGCGCTATTCCATCGTGAGCGCACCGGCGAGGGCCAAGAACTCGAAGTGCCGATGTTCGAAACCATGGTCAACTTCGTGATGGCCGAGCATCTTTGGGGGATGACCTTCGAGCCGCCGAAGGGGAAGCCCGGCTACACCCGCTTGATGAGTCATCACCGTAAACCGTACAAAACACTCGACGGCTACATCGCGATCCTGCCGTACCTCGATGCGCACTGGGAAAAGTTTTGTCGCTTGACGGGCCATCCCGAACTCATCGACGACGCGCAGTTCCGCACGCTCGCCGATCGAGTGCGCAACATCGATGCCACGTATTCGAAAACCGGCGAGATCATGGCGACGCGCACGACGGCGGACTGGCTCAAAATATTCGACAAGTCGGGTGTGCCGCTGATCGTC
Organism: Gammaproteobacteria bacterium; assembly: GCA_010027845.1. Taxonomy (GTDB): domain Bacteria; phylum Pseudomonadota; class Gammaproteobacteria; order Steroidobacterales; family Steroidobacteraceae; genus UBA964. Next base: position 15,305 of record RGUL01000020.1, on the reverse strand, counting down.
GTCAATCGACTCGAGGATTTGGTCAACGACCCGCATTTGGTCGCGACCGGTTTTTGGCAATTCCAAGATCACCCTACCGAAGGTCGTTTGCGCATGCCCAAATTCCCCGTGAATTTCGGTTCGACTCCGGCCGACATTCGGCGCCATGCGCCGCGGCTCGGCGAGCACACCGAAGAAGTGTTACGGGAAGCGGGGGTGTCGGCCGAAGCGATCGCGGCGCTCACCGCGAACGGTGCGGCCATGACGGCCGAGCAGGCCGCCGCGACCGTCGCCAAAGGCGGCGATTGAGCGCGCCGCGACGCTGCGTCAGCCTTCGAGTTTGTAAACGCGCAGCGCGTTATCGCGCAAAAATTTGCGTAGTGGCTCAGGGCGCAGTTTGAGCGCGAGCACCTCGTCCATGGTGCGCTTGAAACCGAGCACCGGGAAATCGGTGCCGAACAAAACTTTGTCCTGGCCGTAGCTGTTGATGTATTTGACAAACGCTTCGGGCCAATATTTCGGGCTGTGTGCATCCGAGCCGATGAACACGTTTTCGTGTTTCCAGGCCATCGCGATCATTTCGTCGGTCCAAGGAATGCCGACGTGGATGCCGATGAGTTTCAATTCTGGGAAGTCGCAAGCAATGCCGTCGAGCAGAATCGGTCGACCGACACTGCGCATGGGAGCTTCTTTGGCGTAGACCATCGACTGACCGACTTGCATTTGGATCGGCACGCCGAGTTCGACGCACTTCGCGTAGAACGGGTAGTACTTCGCGTGATCCGGCGGCAAGTCGAACCAGTGCGGATAAACGTGCGCGCCGATGAACCCCATATTTTTGACGGCGTCCTCCAACTGCCGCACGCCGTTCATGCCTTCGTACGGGTCGATACCGGCCATCGCGTAAAAACGTCCGGGATATTTTTCGACCGCACGCGCGATCACCTCGTACGGGAGATGGAACGAGCCTGGCAAACCTTTGCGCCCGACTTTCGGTGCGAACAAGAACGCGCGCTCGACACCGGCGTCCGCCATCTGCGCCAGATGCTCCTCTAGCGTCACGCCCTTCATGCTGGTTTTGGACTTCATCTTCCCGGCGAAGAATTGGTCCTGCCAGCCTGGCCGAAAGGACAGCGCCTCCTCGGTCCAAATGCCGCTGACGATATCGATGGCGGGGACGGGCGGAGTGCTGGCAGTCACGGTGTCGGCTCCTCGAAAACCCGTAATGATGCCGAAGTCCGGGCGCCGCGGACGTGCGGTCCGCGGAGGCGGCCATTTCAGTTTCGTTGCTAATTTACAACAACCGGCAACGCACGCCGCTTTCTCGCGTTGCGTTCACGCACTGGGGCCTTTTAGAATCCGCCGGTCTTACAACTCCAAATCAGGGATTGATTCCCGGAGGACAACTCAATGACCCATCGTTTCCGCAAAACGGCGCTGGTCGCCGTGGGCGTGCTGAGCGCGTTCTCGGCCGTACAGGCTGCGGCGCAGGACGTGCCGCTCGAAGAGATCGTCATCACCGCTCGTCAGCGCGAGGAAAAACTCGTCGACGTGCCGGCGACCGTGCAGGCGTTCACCGCGTCGGAGATCAAGAACGCCGGTATCGAGCGTCCGCAGGACTTCATTGCCATGACCCCGGGCGTCGCGCAGGTGCAAACCGCCGAAGCCGGTGACATGCAGGTCGTGATCCGCGGCATCAACACCGGTCGCGATGCGGAAACCAACTTTGCGCTCGTCATTGACGGCGTGTTGCAGACCAACCCGAACGCGCTCAACCAAGAGCTCGCGAACGTGTCGCAGATTGAAGTTTTGAAGGGCCCGCAGGGCGCCCTCTATGGTCGTAACGCCGTCGCCGGCGCGATGATCATCAGCACCCGCAAGCCGACCGACAAGTTGGAACTTGATTTGGGCGGTGGCTACGGCCAGTTCAAGTCCTATAAGGCCAATCTGTTCGTATCGGGTCCGATTACCGACGAGACCAAAGGTTCGTTCGGCGTGTACACGCGCAGCACCGATGGCGAGTGGACGAACTCGCTGTTGAAATGCGATGACTGCGTCGACTTCTTCAAAGAAACCGGCGTGACCGGTCGGGTCATCACCAACGTCGGTGATGGCGGCACGGTCGACATCAAGGCGAAGTATTCAAAGATCAACGCCGGCGCGATCAACTTCAACGCGTCGCTCGCGTTGGCCGAAGCTGCCGCATATTTGAAGTCGTTGGGCGTGCCGAACGCCGCCGACTATTACGAAGATCCGAACAAGCACACGTTCGTCTACATCAACAACGTCAAGCCGCAGAACGAGCAGAAGAACATCAATCTCTCGGTCAAGGGTGAGTTCGACGTTGCGGTCGGTAAGTTGACGGCGATCGCTGCCTTCAACGATCAAAAGAACTACTTCTTAACCGACGGCACCAGCGCTGCGTTCTATCTCTACAGCCTCACGTCGAGCTGCCAAAAGAGCAACGACGCGAAGCCGGCGAATCCGCTGCCGTCGCCGTTCGGCCCGTACCAGCCGTCGGGCGGTTTCGTGCAGACGTTCTTCCCGCCGTACGGCCCGTCGCTCTGTGACGGCTACCAGTACCAGCAACGCGATCAAAAGGACTCGAGCCTCGAGTTGCGCGTCAGCTCGCCTGGCGACCAAGCGTTGCGTTGGACCGCCGGCACTTACTTCGCCGACATTTCGCGTCGGGTCGTCGTGTCGCAGGGCTCGGACAGCGGTCAAGGCTTCCTCGCGCAGCCCTTGGTGCTCACCGGTGGTCCGAACCCGACCGATCTTTTGTACGACGACGACTTCAAGAGCAAGGTGTACGCCGCGTTCGGCCAGTTGGCCTATGACGTGCAGCCGGGTCTCGAAGTGGCGGCCGCGCTGCGCTACGACAGCGAAGATCGTGCGGTGTCGAACAACGTGCCGAAGATCAAGCCGCAAACCATCGGCTTTAACGGCTCGAACGGTGCCAACACCTTCATCAACCCCGCATACACGGTCAACCCGTCGTTGACCTCGATCCCGGGTCGCTCGAAGACGTTCTCGCAGTTGCAACCGAAGTTGTCGGTCAACTGGAAGCAGAGCGATGAACTCGCGTGGTTCGCGTCCTACGGCTACGGCTTCCGCTCGGGTGGTTTCAACTCGACGGGCAGCAAGGCGACGGTCGAGTTGAACTACGCGGCGCTGTGCCTCGGTGCCTCGCGTTTCGTCGCGCCCTACGTGCCGGTATGCCCGGGCGGTGGTCGCAGCGTCAGCAACGTCAACGACGACTACAAAAAGGAAGTCTCGAAGGCGTTCGAAGCGGGCTTCAAGGCGAAGTTCCTCGAAGGCGCGTTGAGCCTCGACGGTGCCGTCTATCAGACCAAGATCGACGACATGCAGTTCTTCAACTTCTTCGCTGGTCCGTTCGGCTTGTTGCGCGTCGTGACCAACGCCGAAGAGGCCGAGTCGAAGGGCTTCGAACTCGACAGCCGCTACCGCGTGAACGACATGTTCACGGTGTTCGCGGGCTACGGCTACAGCGACACGAAGATCAACAAGTACCTGGGTCGTCCGTACACCTCGGGCAACGCGATTCCGTACGCGCCGAAGTACACCGGCAACGCCGGCATCGACTTCAAGGCGCCGTTGCAGGGTGAGTGGACCGTCAACGCGCGTCTCGATGCGTCGTTCGTCGGTGAGACCTGGTTCAGCACCGTGCAGGAAAACCTGGTGCCGAACCTGTTCACGTACTTTGGTTTCGGTCAGGGCAACTTCTCGAAGCAGAAGCGTGACCCGTACCAACTTATGAACGCTCGCATCGGTATCAGCAACGGTACCTTCGGCGTGACGGCTTGGGGCCACAACATCGCGGACAAGAAGTACCTGCAGGAAATCATCCCGGCGCCCGAGTTCGGTGGATCGTTCATTCACGATTCTCCGGGTCGCTCGTTCGGCGTGGACTTCAACTACAGCTTCCGCTGATTCGATCAGGCGGGCTCTTCCCGCAACAGACGGCCCGGGCGTGCAAGCGCCCGGGCCGTTTCGTTTCCGGGTGTAGAATTCGCGGGTGAAACGCACCGAAATCGAGTTCCCCGAGAAGCACGCGGCGCTGCGTGACGACGTCCACATGCTCGGCGAGCTGGTCGGCGAAGTGTTGCGCGATCAAGGCGGCGAAGCGTTGTTCGATCTCGTCGAGCGTGATCGTTGCCTTGCGATCGCACGCCGCAACGGCGATGCGGATGCGGCGGCTGCGCTCGAAGTTCGCACTCGCGATCGTGAGCCGAGTGTGGCGCGTGATCTCGAGCGGGCTTTCTCTAGTTGGTTCCAAGCGGTGAACCTCGCCGAGCAATTGCATCGCGTGCGTCGTCGCCGCGCTTATTTTTTGGCCGAGGCCGATAAACCGCAGCCGGGAGGCATCGACGAGGCGGTGGCGCGCATTAAAGCGGCAGGTCTGCCTTGGTCCGAGTTGCGGGCGTTGATTGCCGGGCTGCACATCGAGCCCGTATTCATCGCACATCCCATCGAGTCGACGCGACGTACGATTCTGCGTAAGCAATTGCGGCTGGCAGGATTTTTGTTCGACCGTCTCGACCCGACCTTGTCGCCGGGCGAACGACGGGTGTTACGCGAGCGCATTCGCACCGAACTTACGACCAGTTGGCAAACGGAAGATCATCCACGCGAACGTTTGACGGTCGCGGACGAGCGCGAACACGTTTTGTTCTATCTCGTCGAAGTGCTGTATCGCATCGTGCCGAATTTTTACGAAGAATTGTCGGAGGCGATCGGCAAGCATTACGGTGAGGCTGCCGCGCGCTTCGAAATCCCGACCATGATCCGCTTCGGCACTTGGGTCGGCGGCGACATGGACGGTAGCCCAGACGTCAACGCCAAAACTCTGCGCGGCACGCTCGCTCGCCAGCAGCAGGCGATCGTCAACGCCTATTTCGGCGAGTGTCAGTCGCTCGCACAGTTGTTGTCGCAGAGTGGCAACCGAGTGGGTGTATCGTCGGCGTTGCAACAGCGCATCGACGAGTACGAACTTTTGACGCCGGCTGCCAAAGCCGGTGCGCCCGCGCGGCACGACCGCATGCCGTACCGCGTGTTCCTCGGGCAAGTCGCCGAACGCTTGCGTGCAACCTACGACCTGCGACCGAACGGCTACGAAACATCGCTGCAATTCAGGCGCGATATCGAGCTCGTCGCCACGAGTCTCGAAGCGCATCGCGGTTCGCACGCCGGCTTACATCAAGTTCGTCGCTTGTTACGCCGGATCGACACGTTCGGCTTTCATCTCGCCACACTCGACGTACGCCAACATACGAGCATTCATCACGCCGTCATCGCTCGCGGTCTCGACGACGCCGAGTGGTCGACGCTCGACTCGAAGACCCGTCATCAAAGATTAGTATCAATGCTGCAGCGCGACGTCGGCCCGAGGGTCGAGTTCGACGCGAACGGTCGCCGTTGCATCGGCGTGTTCGACGCGATGTTGCAATGCCGGCGTCGCTATGGTGCGGCGGCGGTCGGCAGCTACGTGGTCAACGGCGTGATGGGCACGGACGATGTCCTAGCGGCCTTGTTGCTCGCGCAATGGGCCGAGGCTTACGACAAAAAACACGCCACGATCGCCATCGACATCGCGCCGATGTTCGATTCGATGGAGGCGTTGGATCGCGCGGGCGACATCTTGCGCGATCTGCTGGCAGAACCCATCTATCGACGTCATCTCGATGCGCATAGTCGACGTCAAACGGCGCTCGTCGGTTACGCCGAGAGCGCCAAACAGGCCGGTATCGTCGCCGCGCGGCTCGCTGCTTATCACGCGCAAGGTGCGCTCGCTTCGGCGATCGCTGCTGCCGGCGAGCAACACGTGCTCGTCCACGCGCGTGGTGGCAGCATCGCGCGCGGGGGTGGACGCGTCGATACGATCGTCACCGGTATGCCGCCGTCGACGGTCAACGGTTGGTTGCGTTTGACCGAGCAAGGCGAGAGTCTCAATCGTCACTACGGTTTGGGTCCGATCGCGTTGCGTACGTTCGAGCGAGCATTCGGCGCGCTGTCGCTTGCGACCGCTGCGGTGCGCACGGGCGAAGCGGCCGACCCTGCGCCGGAATTGCTCGCGCTCGCGGCGCGTTTGAGCGCCGACAGTTCTGCCGCGTACCGTGCGTTCGTCGACGACACGCCGGCCTTCGAAGCTTGGTTTCGCGCGGTGACGCCCATCGACGTCATCGAGCGCATGCAAATCGGTGCGCGACCGATCGTCCGACCCGGCATGTCGGGTTTTGCCGGCTTGCGCTCGGTACCGTGGGTTTTCGCATGGACCCAAAATCGCATGCTGTTGCCGGGTTGGTTCGGCGCGGGTAGCGGTTTACGGGCTGCGATTGACGGCTTCGGTGGCGAAACCGTGCGCCGCGCACTGCGTGATTGGCCGTTCTTGCGACAGATCGTCGACGACGTCGAGATGATGTTGGCGTATGCCGATCTAGAGATTGCGGCCTTTTATGCGGGGCTCGCCGAGGACGCGCCGACCGATGCGTTCCGTCGCGTGACCGAAGAGCACGCGCTCGCGGTGGCCGCCGTGCTCGAGATCAAACAAATCGGCGAATTACTCGACGGCGATCGCACGCAACAACGTGCGCTCGCGTTGCGTAACCCGTACGTCGACCCGATGAATCTCATGCAAGTCGACTTGCTGCGTCGTTGGCGCGCGAGCGGTCGGCAGGACCGGGAATTATTCGAGGCGCTGCTCGCGAGCATCAACGGCATTGCGCAGGGTCTGCAGACGACGGGTTGACGGGCTCTGCGTCTCGAGATCGAGCATCATGCGTACGAGCTGCGCGAGTGATGCTGCGCCCATTTTCTCCATGACGCGGGCGCGGTGAATTTCGACAGTTCGTTGGCTCACGCCGAGATCACCTGCCATCACCTTATTGGCTTTGCCGCGCGTCACGAGGGTCAGCACTTCGCGTTCACGTGGTGTCAGCGAGTCGAAGCGCTCGCGAATCATTTCGCGTTTGGCGAGCTCACTGCGCTGCTGTGCATCGGTCGTCAGCGCGCGTTGCACTCGATCGATCAAATCTTGATCGCGAAACGGCTTCTGCAGGAAATCGAAGGCGCCGTGCTGGATAGCCTCGACGGCCATCGGAATATCGGCGTGCCCAGTGATGAAAATCACCGGGATGATCGCGCCGCGACGATTCAGCTCGTGTTGCAGCTCAAGTCCGCTCATTCCCGGCATGCGCACGTCGAGCACGAGGCAGCCTGGCTGCTCGGGTTGCCATGCCGACAAAAAATCCGTTGCCGATGCGTAAGCGATCGCGGGCAAGCCTACCGACTTCAAAAGTAGCCGCAGTGAGCTGCGCACGGCATCGTCGTCGTCGACGATGAACACGGAGGCGTTGCGATTCATTCTCCACTCCCACTCGGACCGGGCAGTTCCACGACGAACGATGCGCCGCCGGTCGAGACGGCGCGATGGTAAATTTCACCGCGATGCGCCCTGACGATCGTGCGGCTGATTGCAAGTCCGAGTCCGGTGCCGGTTTCCTTGGTGGTGAAGAACGGATCGAACATCCGTGTCACCAGGTCTTCCGATGCGCCCGGCCCGTCGTCGGTGACTTCGATCAGTAATCTTTGTGTGTCATCGCACGACGTTCGGATCTGGACCACGCGTCGTTCGCGCGGCTTGACGGCGAGCGCCTCGATGGCGTTGCGTAAAAGATTTAACAGCACTTGCTGGATCTGGATGCGATCAAGTAGCGCCAAGGGGAGGCCGACGCCGAACTCGGTGATGATTTGCACCTCGTTGAGCCGTAGATCGCTGCGCGCGAAGCGCAACACTTCTTCGACGAGCTCGTTGACGTCGACGAACTCACGCTGCGTCTGACGATTTTGCGCTAACGCGCGCAGAGTTCGAATGATCTCTCCGGCCCGCAAGGCCTGTTCACCGATCTGCGTGAGCGCGAGTGGCAGTTCGCCGTCGGTATCCGTGCTTCCTCGTGCTTGCAACGCGGCCAACCGGCCGGCCGCACTCGCGTAATTGGCGATCGCGGCGAGCGGTTGATTGAGTTCGTGTGCGATGCCCGCAGCCATTTCGCCCATCGTCGCGAGCCTAGCGACATGGGTCATTCGCTCTTTTGCGACCCGCAGTGTCGCGTCGTGTATCGAGTCGTAGCGCGATGGTACGTCGGAACGGTCGTGATGATCAGTCATGCGCACAGTGTCGGCCGGAACGATCGCGAAAGTGCGTGCTGCTGCGCACCTTGCGGATTCTCGCGCCTCGCGCGAGTTGCTGATTGCTATCGCTCGCGGCGGATCGTGCGAACGGTCAGCCACGAGAAGCCGCCGATCACGCCAATCAGGACGGCCATCAAGCCACCGAGCCACCACCGAACCTTGAACGCCTCGTACATCCCCCAGATGACGCCGACCGGCGTGCTGGTGAGCAAAATAGGTTTGGCGATCCGCATGGCGCGCGCAGAATAGTCGCTGCGCGAGCCGAAGGCGAGGGCTGTGCTACCCTCGCGCTCATGAAAGAAACCCGCGTGCTTCGAACCACTGCCGTTTTTCTCGCATTGCTGCTCGCGCTGTCCGGCGGTGCGACCTCGCAGGCCGCTGCACCGACGTTTTCCGCCGAGGACGAGGCGATCTACAAACAACGCTTCGAACGGCTGCAGAACGCCGCGCGACTCGGCCTCGGCCTCGAGTCCTACGACACGCTCGAGCCAGTGCCGGGTGCGAAACGTCCGAAACCCTTGCCGACGGCACGGCCCGCGGATATCCGCATCTCCGCGGGCGCGCTGGCCGCTGCGCGCGAGTATGCGGCGGCCAATAATTCGACCGCGTTACTGATTTGGCATCGCGGCAAAATCGTCGAGTCCAGCTATTTCGCTGGTGCGACGCCGAGTTCGACTTTTGCCTCGCGCAGTCTCGCCAAACCCATGACGGCGGTCGCGATCGGGCGCGCGATCGCGCTCGGCAAAATTAAATCGCTCGACCAACCGGTCGCCGATTTCGTCACCGAATGGCAAGGTGACGCGCGTCGTTCGCGTATCCTCGTGCGACACATGCTCGACATGCGCTCCGGATTCCTCGCGCAGAGCATGGCGCCCGAGTATCAAGATATTTTGAATCGTGCATATCTGCACCCGCGGCACGGCGACGTCATCGTCCACGAATATCCGCTCACCGATGAGCCCGGCACGCGTTACGAATATAACAATGCGATCGCCGAACTGGTCGCGCTCGTGATCGAACGCGCCACCGGCGTGCGTTACGGCGACTTCATTTCGCGCGAAATTCTGCAGCGCATCGATGCGCCGGGCGGAGAAATTTGGGTCGATCGCCCGGGCGGTCTCGCGCATTCGGGTTGCTGTTTGATGGTGCCGCCAGAGGCGTATCTGCGCCTCGCGATACTTTTGATGCAGGACGGTCGTTGGCAGGGGCGACGCTTGTTGCCCGAGGGCTACGTGCGCGCGATGCGTACCGCGACTGCCGAAAACCCTTATTACGGCTTGGGCGTTTACGTGCCCGGTCCGTACATCAAGCGGCGCGGTTTCGCGAATCCAGCGCGCGACGTCGAAGCACGACGCGTGCTGCATTCCGAACCCTATTTGACCGACGATCTTTTTTTGTTCGATGGCAATTCGAACCAAGTCGCCTTCATCATGCCGACGAAAGAGCTGATCATCCTGCGCGTTGGCAACGACCCGCCGCGCAAAGATGGCCGCGAGTGGGATAACAGTTTTTTACCGAACACCATTCTGCGGGGGCTTACGCCTTGACGAATCCCGGGTGTTATAGTTAGATATAACACCCGCGGAATGACCGGATTTCCCCCCGGATCACGTCTGCTCCCTGTTCGTTTTCAATATCGGATTTTTGACCATGGTTGATTTTTCTTCGCGCGGGGCCGACCTGCGCGATCGCCTTCGCGCCGCTCCCGCCAGCATTTTTTGGGTCTCCGGTGCCATCGCCGTGCTTGTTGTGCTCGGTTTGGTACGGACCCGTCTGTCGCAAGTTCCGGATTCCGGTCCCAGTCAGCCGCCGCTTGTGTCGGTCGTGACCGTGAAGGCCTTAGAAGTGGCCGACGTGGTCACTGTCACCGGCACCATCGCGGCGCGCGAAGAAGCCGCCATCACGACGGAAGGCGATACGGGGCGCATCGCCGCCGTGCTGGTCGACAGCGGCGACCGAGTTCGAGAAGGGCAGGTGCTCGCCCGGCTCGACACGGCTACGGTCGCGCCTGCGGTCGGCAGCCTGCAGGCGCAATTGGAAGAAGCGCGTGCGAACTCCGCAGTCGCCGAAGCCGATTATCGTCGCGCGCAAGCGGTCGCTGCGACCGGCGCATTCTCGCAGCAGGAAATCGATCGTCGGCGTGCGAGTGCGGTCGCTGCGGAAGCGCGCGTGAAAGTCGTCGCCGCACAATTGAACGAAGCGCAGGCGCGGCTGCGACGAACCGAAATCCGCGCGCCATTCGCCGGTGTCGTGCTGACGCGTGCGGCCGAGATCGGGCAGTTGGCGACGCCGGGCGGTGTGCCGTTATTTCGTGTCGGTCGTGCGGGGCCGATGGAATTGCGCGGTAACGTCGCGGAACAAGATTTGCCACGACTCGCTGCGGCGCAGAGTGCGACGGTGACGGTCACCGGCGTCGCGCGCGAATTTCGCGGCAAAGTGCGACTCGTCGGTGCGGCGATCGACGCGCAAACGCGACTAGGTAGCGTGCGCGTCGCGCTCGATCCCGATCGTGATTTACGTCCCGGCGCATTCGCGCGCGGTCGCATCGAGGTCGGTAAAGGTTTGCGGCCCGTGTTGCCGCAGACGGCCGTGCTCTCCGATATCGAAGGCAATTTCGTCTACGTCGTCGATGCGCAGGGTGCTGCACGACGCCGCAGCATCACGCTCGGGCAAGCGCGACCCGAAGGTGTGGTCGTCGCGGTGGGTCTCAGTGACGGTGAGCGCGTCGTGACCACCGCTGGTGCCTATCTGCGCTCCGGCGAAAAGGTCCGACTCGCGACACAGTGAGCGCTCGATGAAAAATATTTCGGCTTGGGCGATCCGTCATCCGACGTTTCCGATCGTTCTCTTCATGGTGCTCGGATTTTTGGGTGTGGTGTCGTTTCTGCGACTACCGATCAACCTCAATCCGGACATCACCTTTCCGATCGTCAACGTCACCGTGTCGCAGCCTGGCGCGGCGCCGAGCGAGATCGAGTCGCAGGTCACTCAAAAAATTGAGGGTGCATTGCGCAGTGTGAGCGGTGTGCGCAATCTCAGTTCGCGCGCTTCGGAAGGTGCGTCGGCGACCTTCGTCGAATTCCAGATCGGTACACCGCTCGATCGCGCCGTGAGCGACGTGCGCGATGCAGTGAGCAAAATTCGTTCGGAACTTCCCGATGGCATCGACGAGCCGCAGGTGACACGGATCGATGCTGAGGGCGGGGCGATCGCGTACTACGCCGTCACCACCACCGACCTTACGCCCGAGCAATTAAGTTGGTTCGTCGAAAACACGATCTCGAAGCGCTTACTTGCACTGCCGGGTGTGGCGCAACTCGATCGTAGCGGTGTGACGCGCGAGATTCGCGTCGAACTCGATCCGGCGCGCATGCAGGCGCTCGGCATCACCGCGACCGAAGTGAACACTCAACTGCGACAACTGAACTTGAACGCACCGGGCGGTCGTGCGCAGGTCGGTGGCGGCGAGCAGGCGATCCGCGTGCTGGGCTCGGCGCGGACGGCACTCGATCTCGCAGCGACGCAGCTGCGATTGTCGAGCGGCATGATGGTGCGCTTGCAGGACATCGCACGCGTCGAAGACGCCGTGGCTGAGCGTCGGTCCTTGTTCCGCGTCAACGGCCGTGAGGCCACGAGTTTCGGTATCTCGAAGGCGCGTGGTGCCTCGGACGTAACCACCCTCGATCGCGTCGAAAAAGAACTCGTGAAGGTGCGCGAGGAATACCCGAATACGGAGATCAAGCGCGTCTTCACGACCGTTGAGAACACGCGCAGTTCGTACGAGTCGGCGATGACCGCCATGATCGAGGGTTCGATTCTCGCGGTGCTCGTGGTGTTCATCTTCTTGCGCGACTGGCGTGCGACGGCGATTTCCGCACTCGCGATTCCGCTTTCTGCGATCCCGACGTTCGCATTCATGTACGCGATGGATTTCACGCTCAACATGATCAGCCTGCTGGCCTTGTCGTTGGTTGCGGGTGTCTTGGTCGACGATGCGATCGTCGAGATCGAAAACATCGTGCGACACATGCGTATGGGTAAATCCGGCTACAAAGCTGCGATTGATGCCGCGGACGAAATCGGTCTCGCGGTGGTGGCGACGTCCGCGACCATCATCGCGGTGTTCCTGCCGGTGAGTTTCATGGGCGGCATCACTGGCCAATACTTCAAACAATTCGGTCTGACCGTCGCTGCCGCGGTGTTCTTCTCGCTGCTGGTGGCGCGTTTGATCACGCCGTTGATCGCTGCCCACACGCTGCGGCCGCACGAAGAGATCCGATCGGCCGACGGTCCTTTGATGTCGGGCTATCTCGATGCGCTGCGGTGGACTTTGCAGAACCGTGGCCTGACGATCGCTGCCGGTACCGGTTTCTTCATTTTGTCGATACTGCTACTGATCGCCGTGCCGAAGGCGTTCATCCCTGCGGCAGATTTTTCTGCGTCGCAAATTTCGATCGAACTGCCGCCCGGCGTCCGGTTGGAGGAGACCGCGCGCGTGTCGGCGCAGGTCGCCGAAATCGTGCGTCGAAGACCCGAGGTCACGGACGTCGTTGAATCGATCGGCGACGGTGGCGAGGTCCGTAATGGCCGTCTCTTCGTTTCTTTGATTCCGCCCGAGAAGCGCGGCATGACGCAGCGCGAATGGGAGTACAAACTCGCCCCGGCGCTCGCAGCGGTGCCCGATGCGCGGATCTCGTTCGCCAACCAAGACGCCGGCGGCGGGCAACGGCCGATCACCTTGTACTTAACCGGCGAGGATACCGAGCGTTTGCTGGCTGCTGCCAATAATCTCGTCGCAGCGATGCGTAAGCTTCCCGAGTTGCGCGATGCACGCATCAGCGGCGATTTGCAGCGTCCCGAAGTTTTGATCAAACCGCGACTCGATCAAGCGGCCGAACTCGGCGTGTCGGTTGCTGCGATCAGTCAAACCATTCGGATCGCGACGCTCGGTGACCTACCGCAGAATGCTGCCAAGTTTTCTTTAACTGATCGTCAGGTACCGATTCGCGTCAGCTTGCTAGAGGCTGCGCGCACCGACCTCTCGACGCTCGAAAATTTGCCGGTACGCACCGCCAGCGGCGGCACCGTGCCACTGAAGGCGGTGGCCGAGATCGGCTTCGGTCAAGGCCCCTCGGTGATCCGTCGCTACAACCAAAGCCGCCGCGTGGTTGTCGATGCCGATCTTAACGGCGTCGAACTCGGAGTCGCGATTCAAAAAGTGTATGCGCTCAAAGAAATCACGGACTTGCCTCGTGGCGTGCGCCTAGTCGAAGTGGGTCAGGCGGAGTTCATGCGCGAACTTTTCTCTAATTTCCTGTTGGCGATCGTCGCCGGTGTTTTGATGGTATTCGCGGTGTTGGTTTTGTTGTTCGCGCGAGTTTTTCAGCCGATGACTATTCTCTCGGCGTTGCCTTTATCGGTCGGTGGCGCAGCGATCGCGTTGATGCTCACCGGAAAACCTTTCTCGATGCCGGTGGTGATCGGGTTTTTGATGCTGATGGGAATCGTCGGTAAGAATTCGATTCTGTTGGTCGACTTCGCCATCGAGGAGATGCGCGCCGGCAAGGAACGCACCGAGGCGCTGATCGAAGCGGGGCACAAGCGCGCGCGGCCTATCATCATGACGACCGTCGCGATGGTCGCAGGCATGTTGCCGATTGCGACCAGTCTGTCCAACGGTGGATTCCGTCAGCCGATGGGCATCGCCGTGATCGGCGGTTTGGTGACGTCGACCGCGCTCACGCTCGTCATCGTTCCCGCAGTATTTTCTTTGGTCGACGATATCGAACGATGGTTCACGCCGCGCGTCAAAGCGTGGCTGAATCCGCCGGACGAAGAGACTACGATCGCGCGTTAACGCGGCCAGAGCAGTGCGGCGGCTAGCGTGCCGGCGCCGATGAATAGCGTCGCGCAGGCACCCAGGGCGAGCGGCCGCCAACCTTGCGCGACGAGTTTACCGAGATCTGTTTCTAGGCCGACCGCAGCGAGCGCCAATGCCAGCAAGGCTTGCGTCAAAAAATTCGCATCCGCGCGCCACTCGGCGCTGACGAGCCCGGTCCCGGCGAGCAGCGCCATCCCCAAGAACCCGAACACGAACCATGGCATCGGTGCGCGTGAACGACGTGCCGGATCGCGCGCCGCAAATCCCATCGCTAACACCAGCGGCGCCAGCATCAGCACGCGCGCGAGCTTGGCGACGGTCGCTGCTTGGCCGCTCGCCTGGCCGTGCGCGAACCCGGCGGCGACGACTTGCGCGACTTCGTGGACCGAGCCGCCGATCCAAAGACCGTAGGCTGCGTCGTCGAGCGGCAATAACGCGCCGATCGTGGGATAGAGGAACATTGCAACGGTGCCGAACAAGGTCACCGTGGCGAGCGAGTAGGCGACCGCCTCATCGTCTTCGCCGACGACGGTATTGGCTGCGACGATCGCCGACGCGCCGCACACCGAGGTGCCGGCGGCGATGAGGGTGGCGAGGCCGGGTGCGACACCGAGGCGCCGTCCGATCACGCGGGTGACCCAAAATGTGGCGGCGAGGGCAACGACCAACGTCAGCAAGCCGAAAGTGCCGACACCGAGTATCTCGGCGAGCGTGACCTGTAGGCCGAGAAGGACGATGCCGGTGCGCAGTGGCGTGCGTAGGCAGAGCGCGAGACCGCGACGCGCGATCTCGGGGCGCCCGATGGTGTTGCGTACCACCATTCCGAGCATCACGGCCCACATCAGCGGGCTGAGATTAGCTAAAAGAGGTATCTTTAAAGCCTTGATTATTAAAGAAAAAAACGCAATCAGAGCAGCGAGCGCCACGCCTGGAAAGTAGCTCGCGAGGGACGCTGCGGGCGCGTTTTGGTCGGGGTTCGGGTCGGTTTGCAGGATGGTCAAGCGCAGACGATTCCAAATTAGAGGCAACAAAACCTTATGCAATCCGAGGGTTGTGGTACACTCGGAGGTGATCGTTGCCCTTCTGTCTGCGTTCTACGCGCTGCGCGGCGCCAAGTTGCAAAGCTGAATCGTCATCGATCAGGTGGTCACGCAGTGACCGTATCATGTCTGTTTTTAGAGAGTGTTTCCAGAGATGGCGAAAATTTATGTAGGCAACCTGCCGTTCTCGGCTGATG
>RGUL01000182.1 GCA_010027845.1 Gammaproteobacteria bacterium | reverse complement strand
CGCACGTGGACACCCTCGACATGGCAGTCGTTCCCTGCCGTGCAGCAGCCTGATTGGCCCGATACTGGTGACCTCGACCGCGCGCTGAAGCAAATCGCCGCGCTCCCGCCGCTCGTGTTCGCTGGCGAGGCGCGCTCGCTCCTTGCCTCACTCGGACAAGTGGCGAGTGGCAATGCGTTCCTCCTGCAGGCGGGTGACTGCGCGGAGAGCTTCGAGGAATTCACCGCGGTCAACATCCGCGAGAAACTGCGCGTCATCTTGCAAATGGCCGTGATGCTCACCTATTCGATGGGCGTGCCCGTCGTGAAGGTCGGCCGTATTGCTGGTCAGTTCGCCAAGCCCCGCTCGAATGCAACTGAGACGGTCGGCGGCGTGGAGTTGCCCGTCTTCCGCGGTCACATGGTCAACGATCCGACTCCGCATCTCGAGTCGCGCGTGCCGAACCCCGAGCGACTCGTGCAGGCCTACCACCAGGCCGCGAGCACGTTGAATCTCGTGCGCGCGTTCACCAAGGGTGGTTTCGCCGACCTCAACCGCGTGCACGCGTGGAACCAGGAGTTCGTCGCCTCGAGCGCCGAGGGCCAGCGTTACGAGCAAGTGGCCTCCGAGGTCGAACGCGCGCTCGCATTCATGCGCGCGTGCGGCATCGACACCGAGACCAACACCGCGCTCCATCAAGTCGACGTCTACACGAGCCACGAAGCGCTCATCTTGGGCTACGAAGAAGCCCTCACCCGCCAGGACTCCCTCACCGGCGACTGGTACGACTGCAGCGCGCACATGTTGTGGATCGGCGAGCGCACCCGCCAACTCGACGGCGCACACGTCGAGTTCCTCCGCGGCGTCGGCAACCCGATCGGCTGCAAGATCGGCAAGACCACGACCGTCGACTACGTCCTCGAATTGTGCGAGACGCTGAATCCCGCGCGCATCCCCGGACGACTCACGCTGATCACCCGCATGGGTGCTGGAGACGTCGAAGAAGCGCTGCGCCCACTGCTTCGCGCCGTGCGCGATGCG
>RGUL01000181.1 GCA_010027845.1 Gammaproteobacteria bacterium | reverse complement strand
CACCGGCGAGATGACCTTCCGCACGGAGATGCTGGATGCGATGGATCCCGATTCGTTCGTGATGTGGGACACATCCCACGACGAGAAGGCAACACTCTGGGGCGGTGTCATGACCGCGACGGCATACGGCAAAGGCGTTCGCGGCGCGTGCATCGACGGCGGCATCCGCGACACGAAGCAGATTTTGGAGAAGCCTTTTCCCGTTTACTACAAGCACCGCATTCCAAACGGCTCGCTCGGTCGCTGCCTCATCACACACTACCAGATCCCGATCCAGATCGGTGATGTGCTCATCAAACCCGGCGATGTCATTCTTGCCGATTGCGACGGCGTGGTGAGTGTGCCGCGCGATATCGCCTACGATGTGCTTTTGCGCGCCGAGGAAATCCTGGCCAACGAAAAGAAAATTTTCAGCTGGGTCGCCAAGGGCGAGACCATCCAGCAGATCACAAAAAAGGGAGGCTACTTTTGAGTTTGATCGGGCATATCCGTCCGCGATCAGCCTCCGAAATCGCCTCGTCGAATTGGTCGGTCGGCGGCGAGACGCTTGATCGCGATTTTGCCGATTACGACAGCTACAAATCGTATCTCGGCCCGCTCGGCGCGAAGGCGATTCGCGTTCAGACCGGTTGGGCGAAGTGCGAGAAAAAGCCTGGCGAATACGATTTCGCCTGGCTCGACGCCATCGTGGACGATGCCCGCGCGCAAGGCGTGCAGCCTTGGCTTGAGCTTTCCTACGGCAATCCGATCTACCCCGGCGGAGGCGGCACGAATCTCGGCGCCGGCTTGCCGTCATCGCCCGAAGCCCTTGCCGCTTGGGACAACTGGGTGCGGGCGATGGTTCTCCATTTTCGCGACCGGGTGTGGGAATGGGAAATCTGGAACGAGCCCGACCTCGGCATCTTCATTCCCTCGATGGGTGAGAAGATCACCGGCGAGGAATACGCGCGGTTCTACATCCGCACGGCGGAGATCGTCCGCGCGTTGCAACCGCAATGCCGCCTCTACGGCATCGGATGGGCGCATGTGGAGGAGTTCGCGGCGGAGTTT